>JACZRH010000015.1:0-27919 GCA_022574815.1 Planctomycetota bacterium
GTTCGAGGCCGAGGCCGAGCTGATCCTCGCCCTGATCGAGCCCGGCGGGGATGCGCGGCTGCCGAACATCCGAACCGTGCTCTCGGCCGCCATTGAAGCGGCGGCCGCCAACCCGGACTTCGCGGACTTGCACTACTACGCCGCGCGGGCGGCGGTCGCGGCGGGCAAGGACCGGGAAGCCGACGAGTTGGCCGGTCGCGCGGTCGAGATCAACCCCCGCTATCACGACGCGCTGATCCTCCTGGCCCGCATCGCCCGAAAGGCGGGCGCGACCTGCCGCGCCGTCGCGCTGCTCCGGCAGGCGCTCGAGGCCGGTGCCGATTACGCGGATGTCCATCTGATGTTGGGTGACGCCTGCCGGGAGCGCGACGATCAGGCCGAGGCCGAGCGAGCGTACCGCCGCGCCCTGGAAATCAACACCAACATGACCGCCGCCCGAACCGGATTGGCGGCGGTCGGCGACTGCCGTCGTTCGAGGGTCCCGGGCGGCGAATCCGTCCTTGCGGAGGGGCGTTGCCAATGAGCTACTTGTTGGAGTCCTTGGGACGCGGTCTGCTCCCGCACTTGTTGGCGGCCTTCGAGCACCAGTTGCCCGGCCATGAGACCGAGCGTTTCGAGGAGCTCGAGCAGCGCCGTGATACCAGCCCCGGCTCGGCCGACTTGGCGATGCGGCTCGGAATGGCGTACCTGCGCGAGCTGCGCCTCGGAGAGGCGCGCGCCGCGCTGGACACGGCCATGGAGCTCTCGACCAGCTCGCTCCAGCCGGCGCTCGGGTTGGCGTGCGTGTACGACGAGCTCGGCAAGCTGCCGGAGTCGCTGCGCTACCTCTCGATCGCGCAAGCCAACGACCCCAAGGATCCGGCCATCGTGTTCGGGCTCGCGTTCTGCTACGAACGCATGGGCGATATGGACGCCGCCCTGGCCAACTACGAGCGCGCCATCACGTTCTGCCCGCAACTGCGCAATGCCTACGAGCGGTCGGCGGCGATTGCCGTCAAACGCGGCGACTGGACCCGGGCGATCTCGTGCTACGAACAGCTCGCGCAGTTGGAGCCCGACGACCTGGATGTGCTGCTCGTTTTGGCAAACCTCTTCCTGCAGGCCCAGCGGCCGCGCGAGGCGATCGACCGTTTCCAGCGCGCATTGCTGATCGAGCCCGAGTGTAGCGACGGCCCGCTGGACGCCTCGCACGAACTCGCGGCCGACGGAAAACTGGCCGAAGCCGTCCAGACGCTCGAGAACCTGACCCAAAAGTACCCCGGCGTAGCCGACTTTCACATCCGCCTCGGCGACCTGTACGTCAAGGCCGGCGAGGACCAACAGGCCGTCGAACAGTTTCAAGCGGCCGTCGAGGCCCAGCCCAATTATCTCGAGGCCACCATCAAGCTCGGCACGCAGCACATGCGCCATGGGCGTTTCGTCGACGCCGCGCAATTGTTCAATCGTGCCGTCGAACTGAACGACCGCCTCATGACCGCTTTTGTCGGACTCGGCGTCGCCCAGCGCGCCGCCGGACGCGAGCGCGAAGCCGCCGCCACCTTCGACCTGGCGGCCAGCCTGGAGCCCAATAGCACGCTGCTGTTCAGCGAGACGGCGCGGCTGCAACTCGAAGGCGAGCACGGCCGCGCACCGAAGCCATTCGTCGCGCCATCGAGGTCGCCCGAGCGCCAAGCTGAGAACGGCGATTTTCTGAGCGAGGCCCTCCGCCGTCATCGCCAGGCCCTGCTTCAGAGCCCCGACCACGCCGACCTGCACTACCGCTACGGGCTGTTGCTGCGTCAGATGGGCGAGTTCGACGGCGCCATCGACGCTTTCCAAAGCGCCATTGCGATCAACCCGCAATACGTCAAGGCGCTCATCAAGCTCGGCGTGTGCCTCAAGGAAGCCGGGCGGGCGGATGAGGCGATCGAGATCTTCCAGCGGGCGCTCACCCTGCGCGGCGAATACGTCGACGTGCACTACGAGCTCGGCTTGCTATTCGCGCAGCGCAACCGATTCGACCTGGCACTCGAGGAATTCGAGCGCGCCGTCACGGGCCAGCAGCACAACGCGAGTTTCCGCGCCAACTTGGCGCTGGCCTTGCAGAACGTCGGAATGGTCGACAAGGCCTCGGCCACCTGGCGGGCGATCTGCGACCTCTCGCGCGACGACGACAGCATCCTCACTCCACAGAGATCGGCGGTTCGAGACCTGCGGTGACGCTGCGGTCACGCCGCGTGCCAACGAACTGAGTATCAGAATCCCGCGAGCAGCCGGAAAAAGACCTCGAGGTCGCCGCCGTCAAACCGCCCGTCCTGGTTAATGTCGCCGGCCTGCACGGGATCGATGTTGGGATACTGTCTCGCGAACGCACCCGGGTCCACCAGCGCCAGAAAAAACGGGTCGATATCCGCCCCGTTGAGCCGGCGGTCGCCGTTCAGGTCTCCCAGCAACACCTGCAATTCCGGCCGCAGGAACCACAGCCGCGTGGTCGGGGCGCTGGAGAAAAACTCGAGCAGCATAGCGGCAACTTTCGCGGCGCCCTGCGACGACGGGTGGGTCCCGTCATTGCGGAAGTCGCTGCGCGCCCAGATCAGACCGTCGCTGCGCGGATTGGTGCCGTCGGCCCACATGTAGGGACCCCACTGCATCCAGGCCGCGTTCACCGGCCCGACCCGCGGATCGTAGTTCAATAGCGGGTCGCCGCTGATCTGGTCCTCGATCAGCCATTTGACGGCGAAGCCGCTCTCGTACGCAAACGGTTCCGGGTTGAGATTCGTCGTCGCATAGCCGGCGTAAATCCGGCTCGACGCATACACCGCGGCCGTTCGCGGATAGCGGCTCTTGATGATGTTCATGATGGTCTTGAATTGCGACCGCAGAATTTCGGCATGCTGCGGAAACGGCTCGGTCGGCCGGGCATTGGCCTCCTTGAACCACACCGCCTGCACCTGCAACGGTGTCACGCCCTGCTGCGCGAGAATTTTGTCGACCTGGGTCCAGTACGGGGCATTGGGGTCGGCGATGCGCGCCGCGGATTGCCCGCCTTGGGCACCGTTGACGAAGACCAGCGGCGGGTTGCGGTCCGGAAACGATCGCAGTCGGTCGCCGAAGGCACTGGACTCGATGCGCGTGTTGGACATGCCGACGGTCAGCAGGACGATCTTGCCGTCGGGCGCGGGCCGGCCGTTGGCATCGAGCGGGCGGATGCGGCCGGCCTGATCGAGACCGTCGGCCAAGTGGCGGCCCAGAAAAACATTCCGGGCGTTCGGATACAGGCCGCCGTCGAAGCCCTGATACGATTCGCCGGGAGCGAAATCGATCAGCGGCGTAAAACCCGTCTGTCCCGGGGTCGATGCCGAGGTGAAAACGAGCACGAAGCTGACGGTTGCGAATCGAATTGGAAGCCGCATCGTTTACTCCTCCTGTTGTCGCCGGGCACCCGATCAGGGCTATCCATGCTTGATGGTATCGGGCACGGACTAGTGCCGAAAGACCGGGCAGCGGGCGCTTGGCAGGGCTACTTCAAGAGCAGGCACGGTGATTGCTCAATGAACTGACACGCTTGAGCTCAAATGCGTTGCTCTACGCTTGCAGCTTCTCAAGCCGTTTCGCGAAGTAGGCGCGCCAGCTTTCTGATAGCGCCGGGCATTCTACAGCGCGCTGCAAACCGGCCGCATCGGCCGTCTTGTTGACGTACAGCTCTGTTACGTCCGCAATTCGAAGCGATCGCTCGCCGCGCGGCACGAAACTGAACTCGTCCGTGCTCCCGACTTCGCCCTGCTCCAGGACGCGGAAGTAAAAACCCGTGCGGCGGCTCTCCAAGAAGCGTTTGATCACGTCGTTTCGGCCAAACCTGAGCCCGAGCTTGGAGCACGGCACCCGCGGCTCGGATACTTCGACCAGCGCCGAGCCGACGCGGAAACGATCGCCGATATGCACCTCGTTTTCGAGCAGGCCCTCCGTCGTAAAGTTCTCGCCGAACATTCCCCACGGCAGCTCGGCCTCCGGATAGACGTCGTGCCAGAATGGGTAGTGCTCGGCCGGATAGACATACACGGCTTTGTCTACGCCGCCATGGACGGTCAGGTCGGCTTGGCGGTCGCCGTCGAGGTTGAGCGTGCCAAGCTGAATGCGGCCTTGCACCGGATCCTTGAAAATGCCGGTTTCCACCGTCCGTCCCATCCACTCAACGGATCGCGGAAGTCCGACGTTGAGGGATTTCAGTCGCATGTGTTGTGACGTCATCTCGTCCTCCCGTGTTATTCGAGCGGTTTCAGATTGCCTAGCATCGTGGGGATCAACTCCGTGACGGTTGGATGGATGTGTACGGCCCGTTGGATGACCGTGTAGGGCGCGTCCGAGTACATCACGTCGAGCACGGAATGAATGATCTCGTCGCCGCCGATGCCGAGGATCGCTGCGCCGAGGATCTTCTTGCTCTCCGCATCGATAACGATCTTCATGAAGCCCTGGGTTTCGCTCCGCTCGCGCGCCCGCCCGACGCGGGTCATCATCATTTTGCCGACCAATGCCTTTCGTCCCGATTCCCGCACCTCGCGCTCGGTCAGTCCAGCGCGGCCCAGAGGTGGGTCGATGTAGAGTGCGTAGGCGGTGATGCGGTCGCTGACCCGCCGGGAATCGTTGTCGAACATATTGGCCGCGACGATCTCGTAATCATTGTACGAGGTGTGGGTAAAGGCGCCGCGCCCGTTGGCGTCGCCGAGCCCCCAAATCCCCGGCACATTGGTGCAGAGCTGATCATCCACCTTGATGAAGCCGCGCGGGTCGGTCTCGATGCCGGCCTTGTCGAGACCGAGGTCGTCGGTGTTCGGGCGCCGCCCTACCGCCAGCAAGACGTGCGTGCCGACCACCTCTCTCGAACCGCTCCCGCAATCCAGCTTTGCCGTCACCTCGTCGCCGCGCTTTTTGAAACTCGTGCAGGCCGCATCGAGGCGGATCTCCACGCCTTCGTTCTCCATGATCTCCTTCACCGCGGCGGAGACGTCTTCGTCGTCGCGCGGGATGAGTCGCTTGCCGCGTTGGATGATGGTGACCCGGCTGCCGAAGCGGCGAAACATCTGCCCGAACTCCAGCCCGATGTAGCTGCCTCCGACGACGATCAAGTGCTCGGGCAGGAAATCCACCTCCATCATGCTGGTGTTGGTGAGGTAATCGACGTCGCCCAGCCCCGGCATGTCCGGCACGTGGGCGCGGGCGCCGACGTTGATGAAGATCTTCCCTGCTTCCAGGAGATCGTCGCCGACCCGCACGGAGTTTGGGCTTTCGAAGCGGGCGTGGCCCTCGTACACGCTCAGATTGGGCATCTTTTTCAGCCAGCTCTCGACGCCCTGATTGGATTGCCGAACCACCGCATCCTTTCGCGCCTTGACGCGTTTCATATCCACGGTGATCGGTCCATCGATCGAGACGCCGAAGTCCGCGGCCCGCCGCGCCATGTATGCCGCCCGCGCGCTGGCGACGAGCGTCTTGGTGGGGATGCAGCCGACGTTGACGCAGGTCCCGCCGAACAGCTTTCGTTCGATGATGGCCGCTTTCAGGCCCTCCTTCGTCAACCGTGCGGCCAATGAGGGACCGGCTTGTCCCGTACCGATGATGATTGCGTCGTATTTCTCCGTCATTCTCGCCCTCCTTTGGCGTCCTCGCGAGAGTCAGAGGCACCGCGTGTATCGAAAGGCCCTGTTGGAAAACGCCGACCGTTTCCCAAAATGGGATGTGGCGCTCGAACGAAAGGTATGATACCGGCATCCGCAAACCGCATCTAACCGGCGCGACCGGCATCGTGCGCGATCCCAGACCCACGCGCCTTCACGGGACACCTGTGAGCCAGTTATAATCCAACGAGTGGTTCAATTTTCGGCCCGCTCGCGCACATTCTTGCAGTAGATTATGAGCAAGCGACGCCGGCGCGGGTCTGTGCTCGTACTGCGGCGAAGCGAATTCGCGTTCGGCACGTCGTTTCACGAATTGCGACAGCCGGTTTAGGAGAATCGAACATGAAACTGCGAACGATTGGCGTGGCTGCGATCTGTTTCTGCATGGCCGGATGCACGGTTAACGCGCCGTTCGATCCGTCCGACGTATTCGGCGATCTGAGCGGACTGATCGAGGGCCTTCAGAGCGGCTTCGAGAACGCGATCGAGGATCCGCTGCGAAGCAAGCCGTTCCCGATCGTCTTCGGCGGCGACAGCGAACGGGTCTTCTATGCGACGAATCTGACCGACATTCGCATCAAGTTCTCCGGCCCGACCAACGACGTCGTCCTTCCCGGTCTGCTCGGCCCCAGCAACGTCTACAAGTTTCAAGACAAACAGCGCGAGCTGATCCGGCCGCTCGCCCCGACCCACGCCATCGCCGGCATGGCGACCGACGGTGAATTCCTGGCCTTTCTGTCGATCACCGACATCGACGAGGATCCGCGCTTCGCCGTGGTCGTGTCCGATTTGCGCGGCTTCGGCGATCGGATCATCTTCCAGCCCGATGACGAAGCGAATGTCGCCGTCTTCGAGCTTGCGATCGATTCCGGCCGGCTGGCATTTCAGATCGTCGATTTCGATTCCGGCTTGAGCACGCTGCGGGTCGAAGATCTGCGGGGCGCCGAGCCGGCCCGCGAGTTTGACGGCGACGTGTCGAATGTTCGTCTGCGCGGCAGCCGGTTGGCCTATGTGGGCGAGACCGACGCGGGATCGGCCGAGGTCATTCTGCACGATCTGGCGACGGACGAGACAACGGTGATTGCCCCCAACGTGGCCGGCGGCGTGCCGTACCTTTTGCTGACGGACAATCGCGTCGTCTGGGGCGAGAGGATTTCGACCGACCTGATCCGAGTGTGGGCTCACGACCTGCCGAGCGGAACGACGTTCGTCTGGGCCGACGCGATCGAGGGCGCGCTGACCGGCGCGTCGGACGAGTTTTTGTTGGCCGAGGAGTTCACCGACCGGTTCCCCGACAAGCCGAACCGCATCGCCGTGGTCCGCTACGACGCGGACGGCAAGCGCAAGAAGCTGGACGAGTTCAACGCCGACGGCTTCGCGGGTCAGTCACAGATTCTCGGCGGCCGGGCCGTCTGGGTGAAGCCCGATCGGCGGATCGCCCTACAACCTTTGGCCGGCGGCGATCGCAAGATCTTCCGGCCGTTTTGACCCGCTGCCCGGCCGAGTGTGTGATGCACTACAAGCCATCAGCTTGACGTGGCCCTACGGTGGTTGGACAATCTAGTCGCTCACACTTCGGGTCGAGATGAGCGATGAGATCAAATCATCGAGCGGCAGTGCCGGCGCTTCCATGACGGCGGATCGGCGCTGCTATCAGTGCGGCTACGCGCTGCGCGGTCTGGCGACGACGGGACGGTGTCCGGAGTGCGGCGCTGACTACGATCCGGGAAATCGCCAGCTCGAGCCGTGGCCGCCGCCCCTGACGGTTTGCGTGCGCATCGGGTGGCCGTTGATCGGCCTGGCGTTTTGCGTCGGCGTCATCCCTTTCGGCGGGGACGGGGATTTCTTCATTTTTCCGGGGTACGCATTCCTCTTGGCGGCGCCGATCAACGGCTACTTCCAGGTCCGGTCGATGCTGAAACGGCACATGCCCGAGCGCCGGCGAACGACCGGCTTCGTCGCGTTTCTGCGCGGCCTGGGCACGTTGGTTTGCGTGCTGGCAGCTCTGTTGTTTCTCCTTCCGCTGATTCTGCTGGGCACCTGCCTGGTGTTTGGATTCCCGAATTTCTGATTGAATGATGCCACTATCCGTCATGCAACCGGAGCGCCGAATCAAGCGAACGACGAGTCGCTGCCCCGTTTGCCTGGCGCCGATATCGGCGGATGTCGTCGAGCGCGGCGGCCGGATCTGGATGACAAAGTCCTGCGAGCGGCACGGCGCATTCGAGATCGAGATCGCCCGCGACGCACGCTTCTACTTTCCCACGCACGGTTCGCCGGACAACACCGCCTGTGATGCCGGATGCGGTTGTGGTTCGCTCGCGACGAAGCCGGCTGAAACACACCGGAACGACCAAGATACCGAACGGTTCGAGACGCTCTCGACCTGCATCGCGCTGATCGAGATTGTCGATTCCTGCAACCTGAAGTGTCCGACTTGCTACGCCGCCTCGCCCTGGGGCGTCGGCGAGAACACGGACTGCATCAGCTTCGACGATTTCGTGCGGCGCGTCGGCGGCGTGCTCGAACGCAAGGGGTTCATTGACGTCCTGCAACTGACCGGCGGCGAGCCGACGATTCATCCCGAGTTCTTCCGCCTCTTGGAGTGGGCACTGCGCCAGGACGAGATCGGGTACGTGCTGATCAACACGAACATGGTGCGCATCGCGGCCGACGAGGCGTTTGTTCAACAGTTGGCGTCGCTGCGTCAGCGGTTGGGGAAGTTCGAGCTGTACGTGCAGTTCGACGGCCCGCAGGCCGACGGACAGGTCGAGCTACGCGGGGCCGACCTGCGCGAGATGCGCGAGCGGGCGATTGACCAAGCTGGGGAGCGCGGCGTCCCTTCCACGCTCGCAATGGTGGTAACGCCTACAACGATCCGACATCTCGGCGACGCGCTGCGATTCGGGCTCGAGCGACGCCACTGCCGCGGCATCAGCTTGCAGCCCATGTTCAACAGCGGACGCACCCCGATCAGCGAATCGCTGCCGGTCGCCTGCGCCGCTCCGCGGCCCATCGCCGTCGGCGATGTGATCAACAATATGGTCGAGCAGTCTGACGGACTCCTGACGGCCGAAGATTTCACACCTCTGCCCTGCGGCGATCCGAACTGTCACACCATCAGCTATGTTCTGCGGACGGCCGGCGGCCCCGTGGCGCTCGGTCGGCTGGTCGATCTCGAGTCGATCAAGGGCTTCCTGCGCGACCGTGTGGACTACCGCATCGAGGACCTGGCGCGTTGCGGTTGCGACAGTGAGCCGCTCGGGCGGCTGATCAAGAAGCTGGAAATCGGACCCGACCAGCCGTTTCGCATCTTCATCAAGCCCTTCATGGACGCCTGGACCTTCGACCAGGACCGCATCGATCGTTGCTGCACGCACGTGATCCGGCCGGACGGAAAACTGGACTCTTTTTGCCGTTACTACCTGCACGGCGGGGCGGCGGGCCTGGGGCTGAAGTGAATCGGCTCGGCGTCAACGCGTACGCCGTGCTCATGATCGGGGGAATTCTACTGACCGCGCTTGTTTGGGGACGTTTGACGCGTCGTGGCGAGCGAGTCGACGGCCGGTTGACGCTGATTTATTTCTGGGCTCTGATCGGCGCGCTGCTCGGGGCCAAGATTTCGTTTCTGTTCGCCGAGGGCTGGCACTATCGGCACGACTGGCTCGCGCTGCTGAGCGGCCGCAGCATTACCGGCGGGCTGCTCGGCGGGTACCTCGCGGTCGAGATCGGCAAGCGGCGGCTGAACTACCGCACGACCACGGGCGATCTCTTCGCGATCATCGCACCGCTCGGGTTGCTGCTCGGCCGAATCGGCTGCCTGATGCAGGGCTGCTGCCCCGGCGTCGAGTGCGAACCACAATGGTGGACGATTACCGATCACGCCGGCGTTCCCCGTTGGCCGGCGGCGGCGGTCGAGCTGGGCTTCAATGCGGCGTTTCTCGCGTGGGTACTGCCGGCCGCGCGCCTCAACTGGCAGAACGGGAATCGATTCCACATCTATCTGATCGCCTATGGGCTGTTTCGCTTCGCGCACGAGTTCGCCCGCGCCGATGCCTCGTGGACCGGTCCGGTCAGCGGATATCATTTCCTCGCAACACTCATCTTCGGCTTCGGGCTCTTGCGCTATATGCAAAGGCGACGCGATGACCGACCGCGCCTGGAATTCGCCCCGTCAACGCCGACGGCTTCGAGGGTCAGTCCCAAGTCCTCGGCGGCCGGGTCGTCCGGGTGAAGCCCGATCGCAGGATCGCCCTACAACCGCTGGCCGGCGGCGATCGCAAGATCTTCCAGCCGTTTTGAGCGGGCGCGAACGGGCGATGCGACTGCGACCCACAACGAACTTCGCATGAAGGCGCTAGAAGCCCGTTTCTTGGCGCGTTGACAATTTCAACCCGACTTTGACTGCATTGACGCGTTGGTTGTAATCCTCGCCTTGATCGAATAGGTACTGGAATAGCACGCCGCTTGACTCCGTCTGGACCGATTTGACGCGAGCGTAACCAATGCGACGTCTGTGGAATGGGGCGTACAGTTTCATACCGATTTGGATTCCAGTACGGGATCCGACGTTGATCGTTGCCGGAACGCGAATAAAGTAGTTACCTTTGGGTGATCGCCCAGTCGGAACTCGCACCGGTTTACCGACATGGACGATCTCGCCTTTGATCGGTTCTTGCAGCAGATATTTCTGGTAATCGGCCGGAACTTTGGGCAGCGTCGACGGCAGATTCCAATTGAGAGGGTGAACCGCGGAGCGCGCGTGAAGCGCTATCGGCGGATACGATCTCCCGGCATTGACTTCGTTGCAGAACTCGATCATGTCGCCGACGCGAACGACGCACTGCATGTCGCCCCATCGAACGCGGATGAACTCCGTGTCGATCTCAGACGGGTTGAGCGCGGGATCCGCCGAAGGCTTGACGATGATTCGATCTTCGGTCGCGCGGACGACGTCACCGTGCATCATGATCCCAAACGGCGCCAGCGGCGCTATTTCCCAAGTGTAGCCGTTGTGCGGCGCGAGTGATATTCGACCGAATGTGTGCGAGTAGACACCGGCCCACTCGTGCTCACCCAGGCGCTCGATCTCGGCTACGATTCGCGCCCGGCGTTCAACGCCCTTGGGCCTTTCGATCTGCCACCACCGACTCCATCGTGCTCGTATTATCTCCTGCGCCGCGTCGCTCCAGCGCCCGCGTCCGTCGGCGATGCGTCGCAGATGCCACGCCGGCCAGTATTCATGAATCGCGTAACGCCCGCCGAACCATAGCCCCGGCACCAGCGCCGCAACCGCGAGCAGCGCCAGCACCCGTCGATACAAACGCCGGCGCCGGCCGCGCAGGTTGAGGCGATGCACACACTCGTTGTGTTTGCCGCACTCGGAACAGACGCCGATACCGGTGGGGTAGCCGCAGCGCGTGCAGTACCCCGCTGGCGTGTATGCGGAATCCATGACCAATAGTATATCGAGGAAGAAAGGGTCTCAGGATAATTCTTGGGCTTTCTTTCGGAGGCGTCCTCGGGGGCGGAAACTGATGTCCAACTAGCGGTGCTGCTACAGCGATGGCAGAACTGGTTTATTGTGCCGCATCGACCGGCGACGTCTTGGAAAACGTGCAGGTTTCCCCGATCGGATCGACCTCCACGCCGTCGCCCGGGCCGCGCTCTCCGTTGATGATGCACCGGCGTCGGATTCGTTCGAATGAATCGGCAGGTTTCCGCCAATCCGAGCCCGACCCTTCCCCTTGACCACCGGCCTCCAATGGCCTACAATTCCTAGAACCACCGGAGCTCGCTCCCCATGCACAGCCGGCCGCTACGTCCCTCTTTGGCTGCGTCCCTATGTCCCTTCCCCAGCCGGCATCCTGAAAAGGAACATGCGCAAAAAGACTTCACAGATCTTGCGCACCTTGCGCACCATGCGTTTTCAGCCCCAAAACGCAGATCCCGAACCCAAGGTGTCCAAATTGAGCAACAAAAACTTGGCAACCTTGGCAACCTTGAACGACAAGAAGACGTGTCAGGCCGCCGGATGCTGTGTGGGGAGTCGCATCAACTGGTCTCTCCCGTCTTCGTTGCCGTGGGACGGCCCTGCTTAGCTCGGCGGATCGACCCGATCCGGGTGATTCCTGGCGTACCATTGGATCTGTCGAGCCATGCCGATCAGGATATCGGCCTCGATCTCGCTCAGATCGACGCGTCCGAACAAGTGCCGCAGCGCGTACTTGAGCTTGTCGGGGCTCTGCTCGCAAAAGAAGCCGATCCGGTCGAGCCCGTCGAACAAATACTCGTAGATCCTGCTCTTTTTCTCGTCCGTCGCGAGCTCGGCTTTTCGCTCCGTCGGCAGCGGCGGCTGTCCATCGGCCTCGAGCCGCGCCCGGTGCAGCTCGTACGCGACGATCGCGACCGCCGTCGCCAGATTCAGCACCGGGTACGCGGGGTCCGCGGGAATTGACACGATGCGATCGAATTTCAGCAATTCGCCCACGCGCAGCCCGTGGTTCTCCGGCCCGAATACAAACGCCACCGGCCCGTCCGCAACGTATTCGACCGCGAGATTGGCCGCGGCGTGGGGCGTGATCGCGGCCTGTCGCCGGTAGAGCCCCAGCTTCCCCGAACAGGCGAAGGTCTTGACGCAGTCGCGCAGAGCCTCCGGGATGTCGTCGACAATGCGGGCGGCGTCGAGCACCTGCCGTCCGTGCGTGGCAAATGCAACCGCCTGCTCGTCGTCCGGTCCGCACTTGGGCGAGACCAGCACCAGATCCGAGAGGCCCATGTTGGCCATCGCCCGCGCCGCCGCCCCGAGGTTGGCGGGTCCGGTCGTTTTGACGAGGACGATGCGAAACGGCTCGCGCATCGCGGCATTATAGGGGCAACTCGGATGGCTTACCCATACTCGGCTCCTGCTTCGTCGGACTCGGCGAAACCCGTCATTTCCCGCCCCTGGACCCCCTCGCCCAGCCGCTACGGCGGGCCAAGGGGGCGGAAAACGCGGCCGGGATCTCTCAGGATGAAGTTCCGAGGAACCCCGAGCGATACATGTCCTGCTTGAAAGTCCGTCGGCCGTCGATTAGGCTGTGGGTTCGGCGAAGGAGAGAGTTCGTCATTTGTTTTCGCGGCACCCAAAGCGCCCGTAGCTCAATTGGATAGAGTGGCAGACTTCGAATCTGAAGGTTGGAGGTTCGAGTCCTCCCGGGCGCGTTTTTTTCTCTCGCCGCACAGCGCCGTGTTGCGCCTTCGCTGCAAAGGACTTGTGCGTATCTGCTGGTTGCCCTGACTGGCCGGTGTCCTCGCGTGCTGCCGCAACACTTCGCACTGTTGCGCGCCCCAATTGCTGGGGGTGTTACGAGTGGTGCGTCGTAGATGTAATGGAGAGAGCCTGTGGAGAATCGAGTCTTGTCAATGATTCCGTCAAAATAATCTGGAGAGGTGGCCGAGCGGCTTAAGGCGCCGGTCTTGAAAACCGGTGACGCGCAAGCGTCCGGGGGTTCGAATCCCTCCCTCTCCGATCCGCTCCTCGCGAGCTGCGCAAGCGCCTATATTGATGGCACTTTCGCAATCCACTGTTCCTTGCGGCCGACGCTGTGAGATTTTTTGTGAAAGAATCGGACGGTCACATCCTGGGAGTGAACGATGGCGGTAACGACATCAAAGGTCTTGGGGGGCGGCCCGAGAGGTCGTTTCGCTTGAATCGAGCATTGGTTTAGATATGATTGCGGGGTGAAAACTGATGATCGGGGAACGTCGGCTTTGGAGGCGGCCCATGGGAAATCCCGGTTGAACAAGATGACGCCGCTGCGACCCTTTTTCGAGAACGTCCAAGCACATTACGACCTGTCCAATAACTTCTTCCGGCTCTTTCTTGACCCGACGATGACCTACAGCTGCGCGTATTTCGAGCGCGAGGACATGACGCTCGAGCAGGCGCAGCTCGCCAAGATCGACCTTTCGCTGCGCAAGTGCGATCTGCGCCCCGGGCAGCGGCTGTTGGATGTCGGCTGCGGCTGGGGATCAACGATCCGCCGCGCCGCCGACGTGTTTCACGGGCGTGCTGTCGGCTTGACGCTCAGCGAGAATCAGGTTCGGGAGGCGGCAGCGCGATCGGCCGGGCGGCGCGACATTGAGATTCGCCTGCAGGGCTGGGAGGGATTTGACGAGGCCGTTGACCGGATCGTCAGCATCGGCGCGTTGGAGCACTTCCGCGACGAACGATACGATGCGTTCTTTGAGCGCTGCCGCGAGTTGCTGCCGAACGACGGGCGGATGTTGATTCAATCGATTGTCGCCGGAAACGAGCAGACGCTAGCGACGGGTGAGAGGTGGGTTGATCGGGAATTTGTGCGCTACGTGCGGTTCATCCGGGAAGTGATTTTCCCGGGCGGGCAGATACCCCGGCGTGAGTCCGTGATCGAATCGGCCCAGGTCAACGGCTTTGCCGTGACGCAGGTCGAGTCTTTGCGGCCCCACTACGCCCGCACGCTCGACCACTGGTGCGCGAACCTGGAAGCCGCTTGGGAGCAGGCCCGCGCGCTCGTGCCGCAGCGCACCTGCGACGACTACATGCGCTATCTCACGCAGTCGGCGCACTACTTTCGTACCGGCCACAACGATGTGCTGCAGTTCAGCATGCACGTAGCGTGACTAGAGGCCGTTTCATAACTGTCGCGCGGTGATGCGCAGGCAGGCGACGTGGATAAACGCAAGGTACATCTGCGGACAGCGCTCCCAATGCACGGGGCCGCTGGTGCAAGAATCTCACACGAGCGCGAGCTCAAGCGCAGACGATCAAGACGGAACTAGACCGCTACCCTTTCTCTCCCGAGGAACCCTACGGGCAAACGCCTCCGACGAGGCAGTCGAAGAACGGGTCGATGTCGGCGCCGTTTACGCTGCCGTCGCCGTTCATGTCGCCGTTCGAGAGGTTGCAGAAGGGGCAAAACTGTGAACACCAGGTCCCCGGGTCGCCGAGGGCCAGGAAGAACGGGTCGATGTCGCCGCCATCGAGGCGGCCGTCGCAGTTCATGTCGCCGGGCACCCCGGGTCGCCCGGAGAGCACCAGCCCGACGTCGTTGGTCTTCTCCTGGAAGTTGCCGGGGGAGAAGAACCACTGGTGCGCGAAGGGCGGCGTGACGCTCGCCGCCTGGACCCAGCCCCACTGCGGCTCGCTGACGCCGCCGCCCCGCGCCAGGAGCGCGACCACGCTGACCCAATACTGCCCGTCGGCCGGGACCGTGAAGGGCGTGGCAAGCTGAACCGCATAGACGTATCCGGCCCAGCCGGAACCATTGACGAAGTAGACGTCCTCGGTGAACTCGAAGACGTCGAGCTCGAACAGGCGGTTGCCCGGGCTGCCGGCGTTGTCGTCGTAGAAGCGGATCGTGAAGCCCTCGGTGTTACCCTCGCTGCCCACGGGCTGGACGTAGCCGCCCCAGAAGCCGACTTCGTCGATGACCCAACCCTCCTGGCCGGGAAAGTTGTCGGCGACCTCGCTGAACCACCCGAGCCCACCCGCGTTGCGAGCGTCCTGCGACGACAGGCCGCCGACCTGGTTGATGGGGTTCTGGCGGTAGAGCTCTTCAGCGCCCGCGCCGGCGGCCAGAATCGCGGCTGACAGCACAGCCGCCCAGTTACGACAACGCTTTGGTTCGCTCACGACAAATCCTCCGTTCAAGCCTCACGCCCACCCGGTTTCCGCTCACGGCCTTCAGTATAGCGAAGGTGCCCCACGATCTACAAGCACGAGGTCGCAAGACGACATCTGGCTGCTGGCGCCGGAATCCGGCTGGTGCGAGAATCCTCTTCCGCGACCTCCCTGCGCCCCCCCGCCGTACACTTTCAGGTTCGCGCGCGGTATGGTTTGACGAACGAAGGCCGCGCGGCCCCTCGGTCGGTGTCGAGCACCCGGCTTGTGCGAGAGCGGAGACGAACAATGAAGAGCAATCTGCTGAAGCGCGGATTCGTCTCGCTCTTGTTCACGCAGTTCTTCGGGGCCGCCAACGACAACATTCTGAAAGGCTTGATCACCTACATGGTGATCGACGGCGCGTGGGCCGGCCGGCTCGGCACCGGCGGGCAAGGCGTCGTCGGCCTGTGCTTCACCCTGCCCTTCATTCTTCTGTCCGGATACGCGGGGCAGTTCGCCGACCGCAACAGCAAGCGCTACGTCAGCGTGCTCGTGAAGGTGCTCGAGATCCCGATCGCCCTCGTAGCGCTGGCCGGTTTCTGGACGGGCAACCTCTGGCTGACGCTCGCGTCGCTCGTGGCGCTGACTTGCCAGAGCGCGTTCTTCAGCCCCGCCAAGTACGGCATGATCCCGGAGATCGTCGACCGAGCGGACCTGAGCCGGGCCAACGGAACGATCACTATGATGACCAACATCGCCGTCATCGCCGGCACGTTCGCCGCCGGCGCCCTGAGCGATCGCTATTCGCCGCTGTCGGCCGCGGGCGGGCCGTCGCCGCACGCGATCCTGTGGCTGCCGGGGGCGGCTTTGTTGCTGGTCGCGCTCGCGGGCCTTGTCTCGGTCCTGTTCCTCAAGCGGCTCGAGCCGGGCGATCGCGACCTGCGCTATCAGTGGAACCCGTTCGCGACCTACATCGCCACGCTGCCCCGCATGGCCCGCTCGCCGCTGCTGATGGTGGCGCTCGCGTGGGGGTACTTCTACCTGTTGGCGGGTCTGGCGCTGCTGATCGTGCCGGAATACACAACAGTCCTCGGAATCAATCGCAAGGAGGCCAGCGGTCTGCTCGGCGTCCTGGCGCTGGCGATCGGCGGGGGCAGCGCGATCGCCGGGCTCATTTCCGGGCGGCGCATCGAGCCGCGGCTGGTCCCGGTGGGCGCGTTCGGGATAACGGTTTTCTTCGTCCTGTTGGGCGTCGTGCGGCCGAATTACTGGGGTGTCGCGGGCCTGATCTTCGGCGCCGGCTTCTTCGCGGGGTTTTACATCATCCCACTCCAGGCGCTGCTGCAAAAACTCTCGCCCGACGACGAGCGCGGACGCTTCCTCGGCACCGCCAACGGAATCTCGTTCGCGTTTCTATCCGTGGCGTCGGCGCTCTACGCGATTATCCGCCCCAGCTTCGGCGACGCGCCGCAGCGAATCTTTCTCGTGAGCGCCGCGCTGATGCTAGTCGGCGCCGGTTATTTCCTTTTCCGCCTGCGGCACATGCTGCGCGCCCGGCACTGATTTTCATGATCGACTTTTCCGACAAGCCGTATCGCTACTTTCCCCCGCGGCGCAACGCGTTCGCCGCTTGGCTGCTAGGTTTGTACAACCGGTACGTCGAACTGCCGAAGAAGGCGCGCATCGCGGCGGTGCAGGTCTCGGGCGCGACGCAATCCCTGACCGATCGGGCGCGCGGCGATCGTCTGCTGCTGCTTCCCAACCACCCCACGCACGCCGACGCGGCGATCTACACCGAAGCGCTGCGTCGCATCGGCGTGAGCACGCACATCATGGCGGCCTACGACGTGTTTCTGCGCAGCCGGCGCCACGCGCGGATCATGCAGCGGATGGGCTGTTTCTCGGTCGATCGCGAGGGCTCCGACCCGCAGGCGATGAAGCAGGCCCTGCGGACGCTGGGCGAGGGCCGGCACGCGCTGACGGTCTTCCCCGAAGGCAATGTGTACCTGCAGAACGACCTGGTCACGCCGTTTCACGAAGGCGCCGCGTTTCTCGGGCTGCGCAGTGCCAAAACCCTGCGTGAGCGAGGGGCGCGCGTGCTCGCCGTCCCGGTGTCCATCAAGGTCACGCACTTGCACGACGTGCGCGCGGAGTTGCGCGCGAGATTGCACGATCTCGGCGAGCGGCTCGGCGCCGATCTACCTGCCGATGCGCCACCTCTGGAAACGGTCCGCATCGTCGGCCAAGCGGCACTGCTCAAGAATATGCGGCAGCGCGGGCTGAAGCTTCCCGAAGCCCAGACGCTACCGGCACTGATCGCACAGGCCGCCGACGTCGTGATCGACCGCCTGGAGCGAAAGATGGACCTCAAACGCCGCGCGACGGATTCACGCGTCGAGCGCATCCGCCGCGCCCGGCGGGCGATCCACGAAATACGACTGGACGAGGCGCGCAGTCAAGACCACGCGATCGCGGGCCACTGGGCGGATGAGGCCATGCTCGCAATGCGCGTCGCGAGCTACGGCGGCGACTACGTGGAGAGCAAACCGACGATCGACCGGTTCGCGGAGACGATCGAGAAACTGGGCGAGGACGTTCTCGGGCGGGCCATGGCGCCGATCGGCCCGCGGCACGCGTTCGTTCGTTTCGCAGCGCCGTTCGACCTCAGCGAGTATCTCGACGCCGCCAAGCCCAAGCTGCGCATAGCCGCCCGACGACTGACCGAGGACTGCGAACACGCCGTGCAGGAAGGGTTGGACCGTTTGAACGACGAAAACCCCCACGCGGGGTGCCGGCTTTGGAACGATTCGCCTTCCTGAAACAGCCCGCCCGATGCAAGACCTGCGGTCCACAGCACGCGGCGCCGCGGCCCCAAGAGAATGCCCCGCTCCGTTGGGAGCGGGGCACGAAAGCAACCCATCAAGCTTGGGCGGCATGCCGGCGGCGCGGGGGCGGAACGAAGACGGACCGCCGACCGCCGCTCAACCGGCCTACGGGCACTGCTGTACGACAAGCGTCGCCGGATCACTCGTCTGCGTGCACTGCGTCGAGGTCACCACAACGTCGTAGATGCCCGAATCGCTTAGCACTGCCGCGCTGATCACGAAGAAATTCAGCGTTGCGCCGCTGATGTTGACGCCGTCCTTGCGCCATTGATACGTGAGCCCGGCGCCCGTGGCCCCGACCGTGAAGAAGACGGGGTCGTTCACACAGACGGTCTGGCTGGCCGGGTGCGTCAGGATGGTCGTTTGAATCGTGATCGTGGCCGCGTCGCTCCGCACCGAGCCGCAAGTGTTGGCGACCAAGACGTCGTACAGGCCGGCGTCGGTTACCGAAACCGCGTTGATGATGAAGTTCGGACCCGTCGCGCCCGGGATGTCGGTGCCGTCCTTGCGCCACTGGTACGTCAGGGCCGGGCCGGCCGCGCCGACCGACAGGAACAGCGGCGCGCCGAGACAGATGTTCTGGCTCCGCGGATGCGTGGTGATGGCCGGCGGCGTGTGGACCGTCAAGGTCGCGCTGTCGCTGGTCAGGGAAACGCAGGCGTCGCCCACGATCACGTCGTAGTCGCCCGCATCGGAGAGCTGCACCGGACTGAAGCGCAGCCGCGTGGACGTCGCGCCGGCGATCGGGTTGCCGTTCTTGCGCCACTGAACCGTCAGGGGCGAGCTGCTCATTTCGACGGTCAGCGTGACCACGTCGCCCACGCAGGAGAGCGTGTCTTGCGGCTGCGTCACGATCGCCAGCGGGTCAATCCCGTCGCAATCATCGGGGATGCCGTTGGCGTTGCAGTCCGGACAGTTGATACCCGCCAGGCAGGCGAAGAAGCGATCGATGTCGGCCCCGTTGACGGCCCCGTCGCAGTTTATGTCGGCGTTGTTAATGTTGCACTCGGGGAACGCGGCCATATACGCGGGCGGATCGCCGAGCGCCAGGAAGAACGGGTCGATGTCGCCGCCGTTGAATTCCCCGTCGCAGTTCAGATCGCCGGGCGTGAAGTTCGGTGCCGGCTCGACGCCGCTCACCACCAACGCGTAGTCCGCGTCGATCTCGGGGGTCTCGACGTGACCATCCTGGTTGATCTCGTCGGCGTGGATCTCGATGACCCAGTCGCCGGGCTCGGGGTTCTGCACGAAAACGTTCTCGACCGTATCGATCACGTTCGACACGCCGCCCGAGGTCGACCAAAGCCCTGATGCCAAGCCGTTGTTGCCCCAATAAACCGTCTGGGACGGCGAGATGACCTTGAGCGACAGGTCGTTGATGCGGTGCCGGCTCGAGTTCGGCACGCCGGGCGGGTCGGCGTAGACGAGCGTGACCTTGATCGCGGGCTCCCCCGGATTCACGGTGACGGTATGCACACCGACTTGCAGATTGGTCAGCAGGTTGGCCTCGTCGACGATAAAGAACTGATCACGCAGCTCGTACAGTTTCTGCACGTCGGGCATGCCCCAGCCTTGCCGAAAGCGCGTCAGGTTGCGATTGGCCGACGGGCCGGACACCCAGTCGTATTGGGCGGCGGTGTTGACCATCATCGCTTTGGCGGTCGTGAAGTGCGCCCGGTTCTCGAAGACGGTCCCGCCCGGAATCACCGAGTTGCCGAAAATCCCGTCGGACCACATTTGGAAGAACAGTCCGAAGTGTCCGGCGACGATCGGGGTGGCCCCGCTCGTACCGCCGAAATTATTGGTGTACGCCGTCGTTCCGGGCCCGGAGGTGGTGCGGATGTTGTCGTAGAAGTGGGTGAAGTCGGGCTTGATCCGTCCGTCGGAGGCCGGTCCGATCGAGGCCGAAGTCCAGCGGTCGTCGCTCTTGGACAACGTGTTGGCGTGCGACACGCCGCCGACCGAGACGATGTTTTTCGCCCAGGCCTGCGGCCGCGAGTTCCGAGTTCCGGCGTTGCTCTGCGATTGGAGCTGCGCGTAGTCGAAATCGAAAATCTGCGCATCGGTTTCGGCGGAGATACTGGTGTACAGGAGCGTGCGCGGGCTGCCGGCGCTGGAGGTCTGGAAGACGCCGCGGTAGATTCCGCCGGGATCGGTCAGCTGGCGGGCGAGGTTGCGGCGCGTGTTCCCCGTGCTGAAGGTTGCAACGATGCCCTGTCCCGCGGGCAGCAGGCCGCGTGCGGTCGCGCTGCCGGTCCCGTCGCCGAAGACGATGCCGGAGGTCGAGGCGCCGTGGCTGGCGGAGCCGACCGATCCGTGGCGGATCAGCGGGCGCGACTGAAAATCGACGTGATTCAGGTTGAAGCCGGTGTCCACCACTTCGCCGCGAACGCCGGCGCCGTCGTATTGCCCGGGTGTGGCCTCGACGAAGTTGGCGCCGCTGATCTCGCGCGCGATGTTCATGTCGGTTTCGATCGGGCCCCAGCGGTCGACGAACAACACCTCGTCCCAGCGAATCACCTCGCGGAGCTGCGGCGGCGTGAGCGTCGCCTCGATCAGATACTTGCCGGCGTCGCCATGTTGAATCGATCCGCCCAGGGCCACGATGCGGCGCGCGACGGCGTTCTTCTGCAGCGGGCCCGATTCGAAGACCATGATATTGTACGTTTCGGAGGGAAAGGCCTCTTCGGGGCTCGTGCGCAGGATCTCCTCGAGTCGATAGCCCGGGTGAAATGGCCCGACCCAGCGGACGTACGGCAGGTTTCCGACGGCGTCGCGCGTCGCCGGGTCCATCTTCACGATGTGCGCGTGCTCGCCGAGGTACTGATACACCGTCCCGCCGAGCTCGCGGATCGCGGCGCGAAACTCTTCCAGCGGCTGCGTGATGAACTGCACGATGTAGATTCGGTTCGCCTCGTCCGCGACAAAGTCGTCTTCCACGTGCGGCACGCCGAACGCCGGGTCAAATTGGCTGTAGCGCAGCAGGATCTCGTAGGATGTCTCACGGACTGTGTCGAAGTCGCGGCCGTTCAGGCTGATCGCGAAGAATGGCGACCACTCGCCGTTGTCGCGCTGTTCCTCCCAGGTCACCAGCAGCACGCTGCTTGCCGGCACGAAGACCAGCCGTTCGTTGACGATCGAAAGCGGGGTCGTGTAGAACGGGTCCGCCCCGGCCAGTGCCAAGCTCGTTCCTTGCACGTTTTGCGAAACCACCAAGCCGGCGGTTTCATCGAATGATTGCGAAGCTGCGGTTGCCGCAAGGAGCGGAGTGCCTCCCAGTTGCGAGCAAACCATGACGGCCAAGAGAGTCAAGCTGAATTGAAACGTGCGCATCTCGAACACCCTCACAATTGAAAACTCGTACGATGGCGGGTGGCCACAGGGCCGCATCACAGCGCCGGCTGCCGGCGACAGCACGGGCACGCTCATTCCGAAGAACTAGGCTGCTTCGGCGGATGGCGCGTACCTTCTCATCACCGGGCTCGTTCCTCCTACCTTACCAGATTCTATCCTGATCTCCAACGCCTTCGGGGAGATTTATCGGTCAAATGCCGGGGGGCGGGCCGCAAGCTGCTATCGCGCGGTCTCGGTCCATTTCGTGATGTTCGGACTCCTGGCCCGCCCTCAGAATCCCTGTCCGCAACAAACGCGTCTAGCCCGACACGGCCTGGGAATTCCGGCACTCTTGCACGTGTTCGGCCGAAAGGCAGCGAGCGATCGCCCCGAAGAGAACGGAGTTCTGGATGGGCTTGGCGACGTGGTCGTCACAACCGGCTTGCAGGCACTTTTCGCGGTCCGACGCCATGGCGTGCGCCGTCAACGCAATGATCGGGCCGGGGTAGCCAGCCCTCCGCAAGGTCCGCGTGGCGGCATACCCATCGAGCACCGGCATCTGCATGTCCATCAGGACGAGATCAAAGGGGCTCCCCAACTCCGGCGGAATGTCGGCGGCGGTGCGTGCCGGCAGGAGCCGCTTGACTGCTTGCTCCCCATTCTCGACGAGCTCGACCTCCGCGCCGGCCTGACGGAGGATGGACGCGATCAATCGTTGGAGGTCGGGACAGTCCTCCGCCAGCAGGATGCGGCAGTCCAGTTTGGACAAGCCGCCGGCTTCAGCCTGCGCGGCGCCGCGCGGGCGAAAACCCGCGGCTCCTTCATCCTCCGGCAGGATCGCGGATAACGGATCGTCGAGCATCTTCACACCTTCCAACGGCCCCGTGGGAATGATAACGCTGAAGGTACTGCCCTTGCCGGGTTCGCTCGCGAGCGTGATGTCGCCGCCCAGCATGTTCGCAAGCCGCTTGCTGATCGTCAGCCCCAGCCCCGTGCCCCCGAAACGGCGCGTCGTGGACGTATCGGCCTGCGTGAATGGTTCGAACAAATGGGCAACCTGTTCCGGGCTCATGCCGATGCCCGTGTCGATCACCTCGAATTGCATGGCGGACCCAGGCTTGTCATCGTCGACCAGGCGCGCCCGCAGGCGCACCGACCCGGTCTCTGTGAACTTGATCGCGTTGCCGACCAGGTTGATCAGGATTTGCCGTAGGCGCGTGGGATCGGTCTCGATCCTCTCCGGCACGGCGCCGTCGAATTCCAGCGCGAGCGCCAGACCGGCCACCTCGGCCCGCCCACGCATCAGCGACTTGACGTCGGCGACGACCTTGACCGGCGAGCAGCGAATCCGCTCGAGCTCGAGCTTGCCGGCCTCGATCTTGGAGATGTCCAGGATGTCGCTGATGATTTGCAGCAGGTGCTCGCCGTTGCGCTTGATCACGTCCAGCGAGTCGAGCGCACTCTTTCGCCCTCCGCTCGCCCCGATCAGCTCGTCCGTGTAGCCCAGAATGGCCGTCATCGGCGTGCGAATCTCGTGGCTCATGTTGGCCAGGAATTCGGACTTGGACTGATTGGCGGCCTCGGCCGTTTGGGTCGCGGCCTCGAGCTGCTCCATCGCCGCCTCGAGCTCCCACGCGGCGCGCTTCTCGCGCTCCAACGCGTCGCAGAGCTCGGCGTTGCCTTTTCCTAGCTCGTCCTTCGCCGCCTCGGCCGCCGTTCGGGCGAATTGGGCGTCCTCCATCATGCCCAAGGCCGCCCGCCGGCTCTTTCTCAATTCGACCGCCTGGAGCTCGAGTTCCACCGAGCGGGCCGCGGCAACCTCCTTGGCGTGCTTTCGGTCTGTGATGTCGAGGATAAAACCGTCAAGGAATGCGACCTGGCCATTCTTGCCAGCGACGCCGCGCCCCTTCTCGAACACCCAGCGCACAGAGCCGTCTTTGTGACACACCCGGTATTCGATTTCCCAGTCTTCTCCGGCGGCCAGCGCCTCGTGCAACGCCTTAGCGACGACCGGGGAGTCCTCAGTGTGAATCACGCTTTCATAGGTCCGCCGGGCGTTGCCGATGAAGTCACTCGCGGGGTAGCCGGTGAGCGGTTCGGCGGCGGCGCTCATGTAGTGCATGGTGCGATCCGCATCGAGGGCGCAGCGGAAGGTGACGCCGGGGATGTTGTTCACCAGCGATTTGTATTTGTCCTGGCTCTCGCACAGGTCCGAGGCCATGGCATTGAATGCCCGAACCAGCGTGCCGATTTCGTCGGACGATTCGCCCTCGATCCGTGTCTGGAGGTCGCCGCTGCCAACGCGCTCTGCGCCCCGAGCCAGTTCGGTAAGGGGGTGGGCCACGGCGCGGCCGGTCACTAGAGCTACCGCGATGCCTAAGCACGTCGCGAGGACCAGCAAGCCGAGGGCGATGTTTCTGGTCGTTGCGGTCGTCGCGGAGGCGCTGGCGTAGCTTCGGGCAGCATGCTCCTCTTCGGTCTTGATGAAACTGTCGAACTCGCGCCTGATCTCATCGACCAAGGCCTTGCCGGTGCCCGCTTCGAGTAAAGCCGCCACGTCCTTCAGAGACTCGGGATGTTCGTTCATTTCTCTGCGGGCGGCGATTTCAGGCTCGGCGGCTTGCGTAGTCCACGCGCGGGTCAGTTGTTCGAGTTGGTCTACTTTATCCGACAACTCATCGTCACGACCCCTTTCGGAAACGATGGCGCGCAATCTGGCGAAGTATTGCGGCAACTTCGTCTGATCGCCGGCGGTGTACTTCTCCAGGAACTCCTCCTTGCCGGTAATTAGAAAGCCGCGCTGGCCATCCTCTCGGTCGGCCATGCACTTCTCGATAATCTCGACGGCGAATGCGCCCTCCCAATCTCCCTGACCGGAGAAGCCAACCTCGAGTTCATGACCTAGAGCCATGAACTTGTCGATCAGACGTTTGCCCACGCCGCGTCCCAGGACATCCTGAAGATGCTGGGCGTCGATGCCGTGCGCGGCGACTTTCCGGGCCATCGCAATCTCGGGCCTGGCAGCTTTCTCCTTCCACTCGTGGACGAGACGCACAATCCGCTGCAGCGCCGCGACCTGGCTGGGATTGTCGCTGACGAGTTTCTTCTCCTGCTCGATAAGTGTGTTGAATTCGATGGTCCCCCAGTTGTAGGGTGCCAGAAACTCCTCCTTGCCAGTGATGACGAAACCTCTTTGCCCGGTTTCCATGTCCACCATCAGCTTTGCCAGGTGTCTCGCATTCGCGATGACCGGGGCGTCACGTTCAGCGACGATGGTGAACTGGCGCCGGACCTCAGCCATGCCAAACAGGGCACTGATCCCCAGCACCGCAGTAAGCAGTACCTGCATCCCGAAGCCGAGGCCCAGTTTTGTCCGTATCTTCATCACTTGACTCCGTCGCGCTCACGCCCCGATCGCGGCGCTGGGCGTCTGGCGGCCTACACGTGTTCGTACTTCCGCGCCTGGCCCAACTGGTCCAACAGCTCGTTGACCTCCTGCTTCATCTCCAGCACGCGCTGCTCGCGGCCCATCATCACCGCGTTCATCCGCTCCATGTCCGCCCGGACCTGCTCCGCATGTTTGGCGCTGGCATCCGCCAACACCTTGGCCGCTTGCTGCTTTTGCTCCGCTTGCCGACGTGCCGTGATCTTGGCCTCCAGATCTCGATTGGCATGCGCAAGCTCATCCGTGCGCTGCGCGACGCGCAGCTCCAACTCGTTCGTGGAGCGGCGCAAGCGGCGGAACACGAGCCACAAACCTAGCACCCCCAGCGCGGATAGAAAAAGCAGCCAGGCCATCATGCTTGCAACCGATGAGCGATTCTCGGCCACGACCAGGTGCATCGGGTGGATGACTTCGAGCACGCCGCGCACGTCGCCCGTTTGCCAGTCGTTCTTGGGCGTATCGGGATGGCTGTTGTGGCAACTGACGCAACTGGCCCGCATTCGGTCGGCGGTCGCATAGCGCAGCGACCAGCGGCCGCCCACCGTTTCGAAACGATAGAACGGTTGCTCGGGATGATCGTTCAGGAATTCCCACGCCTCGCGCTGGAAATCGTCTTGCAGCCCGCCGGTTTGGGCCCGCCATGGAAATGGGTAGGGGCTGTACAGGCGCGCTTGTTCTCCGCCGCGCGACTCGCCGATCCGCCGGCCGAGTTCCATGCTCAGCGTCGCGGGCAACGGGATCGCGCCCGGCTTGGTCCGGTAGTCATGCGTGACCTCAATTCCTTTCGACCTGACGCGGGCGACGACCTCCGAGGTGTAGAGCGTGCGGAACTCGGCCAGCGCCTGGGAATACAAGGCCGCGTTGCGCACGGCCGTCGTTTCGAGTATGTCTGAGTGACGGCTGCTCAGATACCAAGCTGTCGAGAACAGCCCGAAGATGAGCAGACCGCTGAGCACGAGCAGGGTGTGCTCGCGCACGGTGTATGTGACGCGGTCGTACAGGGTTTCCTTCATGCTATTGCCCGTCCGGGTGCCTGGCAGCCGTCATTCCGTGAGATGAGTCTCAGTACGGTCGTGGACACCCCCGGACCCGCTCGGTTTCATGAGCGGTCTTCCTACTCGAGTATCGTCCCAACACGGTCCGAATGTTGCACATATCGGCGGTTGCACACGCCCTCTCGAATATCAGTCCACTCGCCCCGGGCGTTTGACGCCGCGACCTTCACTCTCATTCCGGGTTTGTCCTGACGACGGGCGACCATGTGGGAACCGGCACACCCGCGAATCGGTTCATCGCAATGGCCTGTACGGTGATCCAAACGACCGCTACGGCCATCAGGAGCACGTTGGGCCAATCGGGTACAGCACCCAAAGCGATGACCAAGCTGCTGGCACACGCGGGTGGGTGCGGACAGGAAAGCCACACCAAGAGGCCACAGGTCACGGCCAGGGCTAGCGACGCGCTCAAGATCAGCGGCCAACCGCCGGTCTGAGGGGAGACCGGCCCGCCGGCTATGGCACTCATCAGATGCCAGACCGCGAATCCGGACGCCAGCCCTAAGAAGTGGCCAAGAATGACGGACCGCGGCGCTGCGGATGCCGACGTGGGTGTGGAAAAAAGAATGAAGGCCGTCGGCCCCAAGGCCGGAAACGCCAGCGGCAGCTCGGTGAGCCAGGCAAAGACGCCCAGCGCCAGGATGGCCAACCCGCCATTGACCGCGGCGACGAGCGACACGGCCTTGCGTTCGTCGAAGCGGGCCAAGAGGCCTACGGTGCTGTGCCGGGCACGCCAGATGGCCCAACGCGTCCGTAGAGCTCGTCGTCTCCTCGGATGCGACATCCCGGATCTCACGTTGGTTTCAAAATCCTAATCTCCGCAAAGGACTTCGCCGCGCCGCCGACAAGCGAAGTTGGATCCGTCCCCCGACTGATACCGGGCGGACGGATCCAAAATCAGACTCTCGTCGCTGGAACGACTCCAATGGGGGTGCGGCGGACAGCGTTGAAACGGTCGTTGCGCCTCTCGTTCGCGGCCGGCGCCCGTCCGCACCTTCATGACACTGGGCAGCTTGGCTAGAATTTGCCCAAGTCGTCGCTGCTTCCGCTGTCGGGCGCCTCGGGCTGCGTCGAAAAGTCGTGCGTGCCGGCCGCTACCGGCTCGGCCGCAGGCACCTCCTGGGCAAATATCGCCTTGCGCTGCCCGTGCCCGGCCGGCGCGACTGGGGCCACGTTGACCCTGGGCCGCTGCGCTCTCGACGGAGCGACGGTTGCCGTCGCCGAGGCGGCACCGGTTTGGCCGCTCGTGGTACCCTTGACCATCCGCACCAGTTCATTTACCAAGCCCTGGGCCGCCTCGGCCTGGGCCGCCATCTGCTCGGACGCAGAGGCGGACTCCTCGGCACCGGCTGAGTTCTGCTGCGTGATCTTGTCCATCTGGGAAACGGCGCTGTTGACCTGCTCGACCCCCTGGGCCTGCTCGTCGCTCGCCTTGGCGATGCCGTTGATCAGTTCGGTCACCTTGCTGACGTCACTGACAATGGCAGCCAGCGACTTGCCGACTTCGCCGGCCACCTCGGTGCCCTCCTTGGCCTTGTTGACCGAGTCCTCGATCAGCGTGGTGATCTCGGCGGAGGCGTCGGCGGCCCGCTTGGCCAAGTTGCGGACCTCTTCGGCCACGACGGCGAAGCCCTTGCCGTGCTCGCCGGCCCGGGCCGCCTCCACCGCGGCGTTGAGCGCCAACAGGTTGGTCTGGAAGGCGATCTCCTCGATCACCTTGATGATCTTGCTGATCTGCCCCGAAGCCTCGTTGATCGCCTTCATGGACTGATTGAGTTGCAAGGTCGTCTGGTCGCCGCTCTGGGCGGTGTGCCGGGCCTTCTCGCTCAGTTCGTTGGCCTTCTTGGCGTTCTCGGCGTTGGTCCGCGTAATGGAGGCCATCTCCTCGAGGCTGCTTGAGACCTCTTCAAGCGAGGCGGCCT
>JACZRH010000015.1:27933-29702 GCA_022574815.1 Planctomycetota bacterium
GACACGGCAGCCAAATGTTGAGACGAGAAGGATATCTGCGCGGCACCATCGGCCACCTGGGCGACGTTCTCGGTCATCCCGTCGATGATGCGGTTGAAGGTCTGTTCGGTCTGTCCCAACTCGCCGGCGCTCAGCTTCTTCAGGCCGGCGAAGATCCGCTTGAACGGACCGACCACGGCCCGCGTCAGCAGCGCGGAGATGATCAAAGCCAGCAGGATCGCCGTCGTGGTCCCCGCCACGATCACCATCTTGGTGTTGGCGGCGGTCGCGGCGGCGTCTTCCTGCCGCTGGGTCATGAGTGCCTGCTCGCGGCTGGTGAAGGTCGAGATCTGCTCACGGAACTTGTCGAAGTAGACCTTGCCGCGGGCCTCGGCAACCAAGTCCGCCATGTCGTCCATGGTTTTGGAATCACCGATCTCCCGGCGAAGGGCGATGGTCGGCTCGGTGACCTTTTCCTGCCACTCGTTGATGGTGGCCCGGGCCTGGCCGAGCAGCTGGACCTGCGCGGGGTTGTCGTCAACGGTCTTCTGCAACGCGGCGACTTTCTCGGCGAACTCCTTCTGACCGTGCGTGTACGGATCCAGAAACTCGTCCCTGCCGGCCAGCAGGTAGCCGCGCATCCCGGTTTCCATGTCGACGGCCGACGCCAGAATGGCGTTGGCCTCGGCAATGACCTCGTGCGTATGATCCACCCACTTGGTCGTCTCGCCGATCGTCTTGATGCTGTCGGCGACGGAAACGGCCGCGACGTTACCCTCCTCGCGCCGCTTGCCGAGCAGGTCGGCCTCTCTCTGGACGAAGGTCGCGATCTGGCCGCGGAACCTGTCGAAGTACTTCTTGCCACCCGCGTTGCCGATCAGGCTGACCACGTCGTCCATGGTCTTGCCGTTGCCGACCTCACGGCGCAGGGCGATGGCGGGCTCGGTCCACTTCTCGTTCCACTCCTCGATGTTCACCCTGATCTGCTCGAGTAGCGTCACCTGTGCGGGGTTGTCGTTGACGGTCTGGCTCAGCTTGGCCAGCTCTTCGAAGAACTGCTGCTTGCCCTGGTTGTAAGGATCGAGGAACTCATCCTCGCCGGCCAGCAGGTAGCCGCGCATACCGGTTTCCATGTCCACCGCCGCCGCCAGGATCTGCTTGGCCTCGGCGATCACCTCGTAGGTGTGCGTCACCCACTGGGTGGTTTGGGTCACGGTCTCGAGCGACGAGGTGGCCGTGGCGGTGGCCTCCATGGCGGTCTTCTTGCGCTCGGCCATGAGGACTTCCTCACGGCCGGCGAAGGTGGCGATCTGCTGGCGGAACCCGACGAAGTAGACTTTGCCCTTGGCATCGCCGACCAGCTTGGCCATGTCGTTCATGGTCTTCGAGTCGCCGATATCGCGGCGCAGGGCGATGGTCGGCTCGGTGACCTTCGCTTTCCATTCGGCGATGGTGGTCTGAATCTCCCCCAGCAGCTCGACCTGGGCGGGGTTGTCGTTGACGGTCTG
Organism: Planctomycetota bacterium; assembly: GCA_022574815.1. Lineage (GTDB taxonomy): Bacteria > Planctomycetota > Phycisphaerae > UBA1845 > Fen-1342 > JACZRH01. The sequence continues at coordinate 29,421 of JACZRH010000015.1, forward strand.
CTTCAGCACCGCGACCTGTTCGTTGAAGCGCTTGTCGCTCTGGATGTAGGGCGCCAGGAACTGGTCCTGGCCGGCCAGCAGGTAGCCGCGCATGCCGGTTTCCATGTCGACGCCCGACGCCAGAATCCCCTCGGCCTCGGCGATCACGGTGTGGGTGCGGTCGACCCAGCCGCTGGATTCGTTCAGCGAGTTGATGCTCCTGGTGCTCATAACGCCCAGGATCACGAACAGCACCAGCGGAATGCAGCTTCCGCCCATAATTTTCTTTCGGAGTGACATGGT
>JACZRH010000253.1 GCA_022574815.1 Planctomycetota bacterium
CGCCGCCGCGACGAAGACCATGACCGAGATGGCAAGCGACCTCACCCAACGAATTCGCACGTGCGACATGGTGCTTTCTCCCGTTTCGCGCCCGGCTCATCGGCCGAGTGCGCTGCGCTATTCTTTCATCGGATTATTGACTTGTCCTGCAAAAGGTCAACGCACATGGCTTCCCTTCGCTTCATCGCGCGCGGCGTCTCGACACGTCATTGCGCACGCCCGATGGGAATTTCTTGCGAGCCTACTACGCAGTGGAAGAACGCCGCCTCAATCCTCGGGCCGGTTTTCCGATGGCCCCGGGGAATCGGTCCCCGCGGCCGGCGTCTCCGGCGTGGCTGCCTGGTCCGCGCTGATCGGCGGTTCCGACACACCCGGTGCGAGATCGTCGCCTTCATAATAGACTTCGTCCCAATCGATCGCGTCGATCTCGCGCCGCAGCAGATAGTAGGACTCCGTCGCTCCGCAAAAGTAGAAACTAACGACAAACGCCCCCAGCAACCCGACCGTCAGAAACACCCAGACCATGATGCCCCACATCGCCAGCGTCTCCGGCCCGTTGAGCGGGGCGTTGTGAAACGTCCCCCACAGCGGCGCGCCGCCCGCCCCCGGCAGCAGCGCCAGCTCGCCCCACGCCGGCATGTGCCACAGTGCGTCCAGCTTGTCGACCGTGCTCATGGCGGAGCTTTCCACCGCGCCGAACACGCTCATCCCCGCGCCGGTGAACGCGTGTGTCAGCTTCAAAAGCACCACCGCGATCGCCCGAACGACGACGAACGCGACCCCGCCGAACGCAAGCAGCACCACCGCCTGAAACACCACGCTCCAGATCCGCTGCGATACGAAGCCGAAGGCCCGCGAGACGGCGTCAAACGCCTCCGACCCTTCGACCGCGATCGCCGGCCACATCAGGTGAAATCCCAACAGCAGCGCGATCACGGCCAGCGCCGCGACGAATCCGAGCAGCAACGCCAGAAAGTAGAGCGCCCCCGCGAACAGCTCCCCAAGCCACGGTATCGAGCCCACCAGCCCGCCGAGCAACAGCACCACGCCGCAAAACGCCACGATCCCGAGGGGAAACAGCGGCGCCAGCACGAAACCGGGAAACTTCTCGCGCGCGAACGCCAGCACCGACCCAATCGACGCCACCTCGTCACGCGCCGATTCGAGCGCTGCACTCCGGCAGATCGCACCGCCGAAGTAGGCGAACACCACCAGCACGAGCGGCCCGTAGCACAGCGCGAACCACGGGCGCTGCGTCACCGCCCACAGTCCGCCGCGCAAACCCGACGCCACGCTTCCCAATAGAGAGGGCTCGGCGCTCAGCGCGCCCCCGGCGAAGCTGAAGCGCCCGCTCAGCGTCCCTTGCACCATCCCCGCGAAGCAATCGCGCTCGAAATTGAACAGGGAAATGAACACGCCCCGCGGGGCGCGCGACTCCAACTCCGCGATCGCCTTGAAGCGCTCGAGCGCTTGCCGCAAATCGGACTGGTCGCGGGCCTGCTCCGAGCGGCCGATCGAGGCGTCGGCCGCCGAGATCAGCTCCACCGCCCGCGTCCGCACTTCGGACGTCGAAAAACGCTCTGCGCCGATCCCGCTGAGTGTCAATCGCAGATAATCCGCCGCCTGCCGAAGCTGCTCCCCGCGCCGAGCGCGATCGGCGTCCGTCAAATCCGCCTTGGCATCGAGCGCCAGCAGCCCCGCCGCCTCGCGTGCTTCGATCAGCGTCAGCAAATCGGAACGCAAACGCTCGCGCTCCTGAGCGGCTTCGATCAGGTCGCGCGCCGGCTGGGTCGTGAGCGCCTGCTCGGCATCTTTTCTACTGGAGACACCGGCCCACTGCAGAACCGCCAGCGCCGCCTGTTGCCGCCAACGCGCGTCCAGTTCTTCCCGGTTCGGCGCCGCCCGCGGCGAGCCGGCCGGCGGCCCGGCCGCGTACAAGTGAATCTCGTTGTGCCCCTCGGCCGAAACCACCGCGACGCGCCCGGCCGCCGGCCAGACCGCGTCCAGCACCCGTCCGCCCACGTAGCAGACCAGAATACCCGCAAGCCCCAGCGCCAGCCGGCTCATGTGAATCGACAGTCGGAACGTCCGGAACAAGCGAATGAACGGAAAAGCCTCGATCCAGGAAATGCGACGTAGATCCAACCCGTCCTCCGGCATGACAGCCTCCACACATCCTTGTGATCGTGAGCCTACGCCTGACGCGGCTATTATAGGTTCCGCGCGACGCCGAGCAAGCCGGCGCTTCGAGACAAAGCCCCGAGCGTCAGCGAGCGGGTCAGGGCGAGGGCGCGTCGCCTTCTTGGCGCGGCGGGCACGGCGCGATGACCTGGAGGCGCAAGTTCTCTGGGAGCCTTGATCGCGGGCATCCCCAGCCGAACAGCAACCGTGTCGAATCGGGTCGGCGTGGGAAGTCCAAAGCGATCCGGACTCAAGCGGACACAGTGCGACGGGCGAATGAAGCGAAAGTCACGCGCGTTACTCTGAGAGGTCTGTCGATCCACCGGTAAAGGCCGCGTCCGCACCAACCAGTCCGACAGCCAATCGCACCGCGGGGTGGGCGATCGATCGGCAACCGTCAGCCAAGGCCTTCGTAGTAGCGACGCACCGGAAGGCCAATTACGGGGACCGTATTCACACCTTGATTAGAACCGCGTACCCCTCTTGTTCGAAATGATGATCGTGCGTCAGGACTTCGCGAATCCTTTCGGCGTCCATCACGTTCATCGACGCACAATCTATCAGGCTGCACGCCTTGTCGCCGCGGGCCTCGTATCGGCTGAGCGCCTGCAGGAAGGAATCGCGCGTCTGGGGCACGACTCGAATGTTGGGGTTATTCATGATCTTCCGGACGATCTTCACCGCTGCGTCACGCAACTCCGGTCCACCAGGGCTCATCATCGCCGGGAATTCGCCGAGCACTTCGTCTGTCGTGACCAGCAGCGCCGCCCCAAGCGCCGCCTTCGCTTTGTTCGCAGGTTTGTGCCACTGACGCCGACCCTGCGTGGACGGACGGCCTGCTACCGGATCAGAACGGTGAAGGTCGCCCCGGCATCGCTGGATCAAAGGCAGCGCCGCAAGTTGCGGGGCATTTAGTGGAAGCAGCGGAACACGTGGCGGACCCGCCTGCGGGAAATTGTGCGCCTGGGGCTGGATCGCGAGCGTGCCGCGGCATCGGTCTGCAATGGCCGTGGGGCCTGGGGGAAAGCCCGGGCCGCAAGCCCCCCCAACCCGATCGAACTTGCTCGCGGACGCTCGGGGGCTCTGTCGAAAAGCGCCAGCCGCGCCGCAACGCCGCTTGGACGGGCCCCGGAATTCGACTATTCTCTCACCCCCCGACGCAAGCGGCGCGTGTCCATTGGGGGCAGTAGAAGCGCGGGCGTCGGACCCGTTGCCGACCCACTGGAATGCTCAGCCGAATGTCTTTCAAAAAGGATCACGCCGTGAAACTATCGACCTTGCCGATCCTGTCCGTCCTTCTTTTCGTGCTCGCGCCGGCGGCGCTCGCGCAGGACACGCCCCCGGCCAAACCCACGGCGCCCAAGGAACCCGTGCGGTCCTCCATCGAGGACCTCAAGGAGGTGAAGACCGAGTCCGGCCTCCGGTACTGGGACGTCAAGGTCGGCGACGGCGAGTCGCCTTCCGATCCGAAGGCCCGCGTCACCGTGCATTACAGCGGCTGGCTCACCGACGGCACGCTCTTCGACAGCTCCGTTAAACGAGGGAAACCCTCCGAATTCCGACTGGATGGCGTCATCAAAGGCTGGACCGAGGGGCTCATGAGCATGAAGGTCGGCGGCATCCGCCAACTGCTCATCCCGCCCGAGCTCGCCTACGGGAAGCGCGCCAAGAGCAATATCCCGGCCGATTCGACACTCATCTTCGACGTCGAGCTGATCGGCGTCAAAAACCCGCCCGCGGCCCCCAAGCAAACGCCCGTCGACAAGATCACGCCCGTCACCACCGAGTCCGGGCTCAAGTACTGGGACATCAAGGTCGGCGACGGCGATTCCCCGCAAGCGACCTCCACCGTCACCGTTCACTATTCCGGCTGGCTCACCGACGGAAAACTCTTTGACAGTTCCGTCCAGCGCGGCTCGCCCGCGACCTTCCGGCTCAACGCCGTTATCAAGGGTTGGACCGAAGGCGTCGGTTCCATGAAGGTCGGCGGCAAACGCCGGCTGGAAATCCCGTACCAGCTTGCTTATGGCGAGTCCGGCAGCCGAACGATTCCGCCCAAAGCGACGTTGATCTTCGAGATTGAGCTCATCAGTTTTCGTTGATCACTCGCAACGCCGCGCCGTGCGGATTCTCATCGCCCGCCCGCGCATCGTTCCCGTTCGCAGCCCTGCCGGCACGCGTCGAGCACGGCAATCGGAGCCTACTCCCATACCTGCGCGCGTTATCGCGCCACGGCGGCATCTGTGCCCGCGTGGTTCGCTCCGGGACCCGTCGCGCTGACGATGCGGCCGCCTCCTGGAAGACTGACCTAATCGCGAGCCCGGCCCGGCCGCCGACCATCGCGCCCACGGCTTCTTATTGAGACGCTGCCTTGGCGCCTTCGCCAAGAACGCCCGCCGATCCGCGCAAACATTTCGCATAATTGAGAAAGGTCGCGCGGCCGTTCGTGCGGCGGCATTAGCGGCGACGCGCCCATCGCCGCTTTGCCGGATTGCCGAAACGGCCGAGGACTCGGTGGGCGCGACACGAGTAAGCGGGGTTGCCGCCGCGGGCCCCCGCCGGAAAAGGAACGGCCTATGGCGACATGCCGGCCCTGCAGAAAGCTCCTCTGGTTCGGCGCGCTCTCCCTGGCCACCTTCATAGCCGCGCCGGCGAGCGCGCAGCAATGCGTCCTTCCGCCCGTGAATCTCTTGACCTGGTGGCGCGGCGAAGCGGACTTCACGGACGAGGTCAATTCGCTTGTCGGGATTCCGGAAAACGGAACGTCCTTCGCGGCGGGATTCGTGGGCGACGCATTCGATTTCGACGGAATCGACGACGACATTATCGTCCCCAACGTTCCCGAGCTGAACTTCGGTACGCGCAGCTTCTCCATTCAGGTGTGGGTCCTGCTGAGGAGTGCCGGACCCACGGGCCGCGCGTCAATCATCAGCAAGCGCGTCGAGAGCGAATACGAAACCGGGTGGATCTTTTTGCGCAACCCCTGGTCCCCGTGGACCGACCGCTGGCGCTTCTTCATCGGAAGCGGACCGGGCACCATCTTCAACGTTGTTTCCGATTTCCGCGGCTCGGAGAACACCTTCGTACACTTGGTCGTCGTGGTCGATCGCGAAAACGCGCTACTCAAGATGTACGTCAACGGGCTCTTGCAGCGGATGGTCACCGACATCAGCAACCTCGGGAGTGTTGACAATATCGGGCCTCTCCGGATCGGGTGCGCCGGCCTCGCGCTCGAAGACGCCTGGGACGGGATCATCGACGAAATCGCCATCTTCGACCGCGCCCTGACCCAAGCCGAGGTGTTCGACCTGCTGCTGGCCGGGGAGGCGGGGATGTGCCCGGGCCTGATCGTCGAACTGGACGTGCAACCCGGCCGCGAACCCAACATCATCAACAGCCGTTCGCGCGGCCTGCTGGCCGTAGCGATCCTGTCCACGCCGGAGTACGACGCGACCTTGATCGACCCACAGTCCGTCGAGCTCGCCGGCGCGCCGGTTGCCGAGCAGGGACAGAAGGGCAAACTGCACGTGTTGATCGAAGACGTGAACGCCGACGGCCTGCTCGACCTGATCTTGAAGTTCGAGGTCCAAGCGCTCGATTTCACGCAGCTCGAAACCGGCTGGGCCGACCTGACCGGCCTGACCTTCGAGGGACGCGAGCTGCACGGCTACGACGAAGTCACGCTGCGCTAGCTAGGCGTCCACCGCGGTCGGGGCGGAGCTGTGCGGCTGATTCGCGGAATGACCGCTCAAGACCGGCGATTCCTGCGCGTCCGACGGCGGCAGCCCTGCCGCCTCCACGGTTGAGCTCGCCGCGATTTTCGTCCGCTTGCGCACGGCGTGAATGTTCGTGTCGGAAACGCGCCAGCGAGCCGTCGGCGGCGGCGAGGGCGCGGAGCGACTTCGATCCGAAGCGCTGTGTTCCTCGGCCATGTTGGCGCGCGGCAGCGTGACCTCGTCCTCGGGATGCAGTTCTTCGTAGCGCGGTTTGCGGCGCAAGTATCGGAACGGACGAATGAAGGGCTGATAGATGAAATTCCGCATCAGTTTTCGGCCGACTTGGAAGATGATGAAGGCCGTCTTTGGAAACCACTTGTGATCGATGCACTTGCGCGTCCAGCGATGCGTGACCAAGTCGATCAGGCGATGCGTGGCCCAGCGCGGCAGGCCCACGTTCCGAAGGTGCAGCACCGTGCGCAGCCAAGCACCGAGGTAATCGTGTTTGGCGAACTGAAGTGAACCGGTGTACATGTACTCATAGGCATTCTTGTCCTGCTCGCCGATCAGGCCGTCAGCGCGGGCGCGGTCGTAGAGCGGCGTACCGGGATAGAACATGAGCGGGAAAACGCGCAGGATCGCCCGGCCTTTGTGGTGCGAGGCGATGAAGCGCATGGTTTCGATGACGTTTTTGTCCGGCTCGTACGGGTTGCTGATGATGTAATGGTACTCGGCCCGAATGCGATAGCGCTTGAAGATGTCGATGCCGGCGATGATTTTCTCGATCGGCGTCGGGCGATTGTAGATGTTCTTGAGCGTGTCCTGACTTCCGCTCTGGATGCCCATGCTGATCAGCGAGATCGGAACACGGGCCAGCGAGCGCACTTTGGTCCGAGTGATCGTGTTCGGAAAGGCGTCCAGCTCGAAGGGAAGATTCACGCGCTGCTGGTACATCCGGGCAAATTCGTCGATGTTCTCCTCACTGCGCACAAAGAAAAGGTCGTCGACGATGTTGACGGACTCGATCGTGGGGAAGCGGGCCCGGGCGGCCTCAATCTCTTGAATCACGTTCTCGTTGGACCGCTTCCGAACCCAGGTACCCTTCCCTTTGTAGACATTCAGCAGCGCGGCGTTGTTGCAAAAGGTGCACGGATAGGGGCAGCCCCGCGTCGT
>JACZRH010000254.1 GCA_022574815.1 Planctomycetota bacterium
CAGCATCCGGGCCTGTTCGATCGCAATGCCCTGCTGCGCGCACGCGATCTCTACGAATTCGACAACATCTTCACCGCGCCCCTGCACGGCTTTCGCAATACCGAGGACTACTGGGCGCGGGCCTCGGCCAAGCCGCACCTGGCACGCATCCGCATTCCGGCGCTGGCGCTCATCGGATCCTGCCAATGAGGCGGCGTTCGTGGAGGCGATCGGCGTGTGGGACACGAATCGCGCGCCGATTCGCGTTCCCCACGGCGAAAGCGGTGGGCCACCCGCTGGGGTGGCGGTGTTCGATTGCGCACGCCATGCGCAGCGAGTTCGACTCGAATCAACTCGTCTCGAGTTCCTCAATCGTGCGTGGCCAGTCTCCCTTCAGTAGCCGCGAAAGCGAGCGGTCCGCCAAGACGCGGCCCGCGGTCTGGCAGCGCGGGCAATAATTCGTCTCGTTTTCTGCGTAGCGGATGCGCTGCACCGCGGTGTCGCAAGCCGGACATGGTTGCCCGAAGCGTCCATGGACGCTGAATTCCTTGCGAAAGGCCGTGATGTCGCCGGGGCCGGGGAAGCGTTCGGCGAAGCGCTCGCACAGGATGTCGATCCAATGCTGCAGCGTCTCGCGCGTAGCACGGAAGAGCCGGGTCGTTTCCGCGCTGGTGAGCCTGGAAGTCAGCTTGATGGGCGACAGTCGAGCCGCGTGCAGGATTTCGTCGGAATAGGCGTTGCCGATGCCGCTGAACAGGCGCGGATCGGTCAAGGCGCGCTTGAGCGTGTGGTTCTCAAGGAGCAGCCGCTCGCGAAAGACCCGTTCGGATATCTCAAGCGGGTCGAGCCCGCCCGGATCGAGCGCGTGCAGCGCGGCTTGCCCCGCCAGAAAGTGCAGCGCCGCGCGCTTTTTCTTGCTCGCCTCGGTGAGTACCAGCGTTCCGCTCGGAAAAGCGAACGCCGCCAGTCCGATCTTCGCGGGCGGTTTCGCTCCGGCGGGCAGCCAGCGAAACCGGCCCGCGATCATCAGGTGAAACACGAGATATAGATCGTCGGAAAGACATAACACGATGCGTTTTGCCAGGCGGCGAACATCCACGACCGCGCGCCCTTCCGCAGCGTCGATCGGCGGATCTGCCGTGCGCAGCAGGAACGGACTGACGACGCGGACGCGCTCGAGCACCTGACCGACAACACGTGGTCGCAGCGCGCCCAGGTACGCGGTGATATCCGGAAGCTCGGGCATCGCGATCATCTATCCTATGCGCTGCCCCAGGTTAGTTGAACCAGATCGCGAACCCGATGAACTCACCGCGAAAGATGCGCTCGAAGCGCTGCCAGGTCTCTTCCTTGGTGAGCGTGCCGCGCTCGAGAAACGGCGTGGCGCCGGTCCCCTGAATCCACAGCACGAGATCAAATCGCCGCGCTTCCGTGAACACGCGACGCAGGTTCACGCCGCGGTCGTCTGACGTCCGCCAGAAGGGGATCAGCTTCGTGCCCGCCAGCAGGGCTTCGGCTTCGTTCAGAAAGTCCTGCCACCCAGCGACCATCTCCGCGGTGATCGTGACGTTGGGAATGACGCCGGTCTGCTTGGGGCTCGGAATCCACTCGTGATCGTCATCGACCTCGGCGGCGATCGCGGTCCACATGCGGCGGCTCTGCCCGATCATGGCCTCCAAATGCCGCAGGGCGCGCGTCATGCCCGCGGGCTCGGTGAGCGGGAAATTGCTGCAATGCACGAACGCGATCCAGTCCATGATGTCCACGCCGCCGTATTCGAATACAGGTTTGCCGTCCAGCAGAAACGAGTGCGGCGTCTCGATCTTGGTGAATACGAGGTGACCTGCTCGTTGAAACAGCTCGGTCGCGTCGTGCGCGAGCGCGATCTCGCCGAAGGCCATCAGCAAATGGCAGTAGCCGCGCAGCCAAAGGGCGTCGGCAAGGTCGAATGCGATCAGAAAGTTCTCGGCGTCTTTGGCCTCGACCGCCCGGTTGAACAGGGCGTAGAGCCGCCAGAGCGTTTCCTCGTCGGTCGCCTTTCCGTCGCCATTCAGGTCGAGGCGAATGAGCCCGAACTTCAGGGGCAGCTTGACGTCGGGGCTCTTGACCAGGGCCAGGGTGGCCTCGGCGCGGGCCAGGTCGTCGACGAATCGCCGGGTGAGTTTGCGAATGTCGGCGTAGGCCGGCGGTTTGGGATTTGGATTCGGGGGAAGTGGCGAACGGGGAATCGGCAGAAACATACCCGCGCCGGGAATGTCACTTCGCAATCCGTGGTGATGCAGGGACTGGACGAGGTGTTCGACGGAACGTAAGAACTGAAGCATTCCCAGACTAAACCGTGCGTTCTCATCATCCGGACTCTTCCTCAACCATTCGACCAGGGCTGCTTCGCCGGCGGCCAGGCGACCGGATCTGTAGAACTCCTCGAATCGATTCTGTTCGGTCTGCGGAAGTGTGGCGGGTCGCACCTCGGCTGTTGCCAAGGGCAAGACGGCGGTCACTATTGCGATCGCGAAAGGGACACGAGCGGCCGTCATGGTAGGTCCTCCAACGCAAGGCGTGTTTCCCAGACGATCGGTCCGCGGCGTTTGCCGAAGTCAACCGAATCGCCGAACACCTTGATGGTACCGCTGCCGCGCGCCGCTCAACACGCCTCGGGCGTTTGAAATTGTCGCGCAATGAATGAAGTTCATTCATTGCCCGAAGTATTTCCGGCGCCGCTGGTGCATAGCGGTGGGATGCCAGTGTCGGGCGCGCAGAAAAAACGCCGGCTGTCAGGAGCCGGCGTAAGAAGGCGTGAATTCGAGCGGCGTGCGGGGCGCGTCGTTCGTGTTTCCAGCGGCGCTAGCCTTCGTGGCGTTTGGCCGCGGCGGCCTTGTTCTTGGCGATCTGCGCGTCGAGCTTCTTGAAGTTCGCGGCCTTGTCCTTGAGGAAGCCCTTTTCGCAAGCGGGGCAGCAGAAGTAGACCGTGCGGCCGTCGATCTTGGCCGAGACGGCCGGGTTGATCTCGCCGCCCATGATCGGGCAGTCGGTCTGGTAGGTGAAGCAGTCCTTGAGCTTGCTCTTCATTTTGCTGTTGTCTTTCTGCCAGGCCGCTTTGCACTGGACGCCGCAGAAGTAGACCGAGCCATGGTCACCCTCGACGGAGTGCTTGCGATTGATTGGCTTGCCGTCGGCGGGGCAGGTGACCTGAATCGCCAGGGGCTTCATCGCCGCCCACTGGGCCTTGACGCCGTCGGCGTACTTCTCGGGGTCCTTCTCGAAGCGCCCGATGCAATCGTTGCAGCAGAAATAGACGGTCTTGTCGCGGTACTTCCTGTTGAATTTCTTGTTGATGTCCAGGCCCGAAACGGGGCAGACCGCCTCGGCTACGGCGTCATGGTCGCCCGCCGCGTGTTCGCCCTTCCCGCTGTCGTGCCCTTCCTGGTGACCCTGTTCGTGATGTTGATCGTGCTTTTCATGGGCGTCCTGGGCGAAAGTGATATGGGACGACCAGGCCAACACGGCCAACACGGCTCCGGCTACAAGTCCAATGCGTATCATTCGTCTGGTTCCTCTCTTACAGAAAAGTGCCCGAACGGCCCTCGCCTCGTAAGGGGGAGGCGCCGCGTCTCGCCAATGGTTTCGATGCTCAGCCGGGCAAAAACTTCCCGGCCAGCTCACAAAGCTCCTTGACATGTTTCACGCTCGCCGCGAAGAGCTCGCGCTCCTTCGCGTCGAGCTCGACCTCGATCACCTTCTCCACGCCGTTCGAGCCCAGAATGCAGGGCACGCCGACGAAATAGCCGCCCACACCGTATTCCTTGTCGCAGTGCGCCGCGCAGGGCAGCACGCGGCGCTTGTCCTTGATAATGGACTCGGCCATGGCGATCGTCGCGGCGGCGGGCGCGTAATACGCGCTGCCGGTCTTCAGCAGCCCGACGATCTCAGCCCCGCCGTTGCGAGTGCGGGTGACGATCTGCTCGAGCTTTCCGGCTGAGATGAGCTGCCCGACGGGAATCCCACCGACGCAGGTGTAGCGCGGCAGCGGGACCATGTCGTCGCCGTGTCCGCCCATCAACAGGGCGCTGACGTCCTCGACGCTGCACCCGACCTCGGCGGCGATGAAGGAGCAATAGCGGGCCATGTCGAGTACGCCGGCTTGTCCGACCACGCGGTTTGTCGGGAACCCGGACACTTTCCAGGCCGTGTGGACCATCGCGTCGAGCGGGTTCGAGACCACGATGAGCACGGCGTCGGGGCTGTGCTCGGCGGCCTTGGCGGTGACCTCGGCGACGATCTTCACGTTGGTCTGGAGCAACTCGTCCCGGCTCATGCCCGGCTTGCGGGCGATGCCCGAGGTGATGATGAGCACGTCGCTGCCGGCGGTCTCCTCGTAGCCGTTGGTTCCGGTGATGCGGGCGTCGAAGTTCTCGATGGGGGAGGCTTCGTAGAGGTCGAGGGCTTTGCCTTGGGGCATACCCTCGACGATGTCGACCAGAACCAGGTCGCCCAGCTCCTTGGCCGCGGCCCAGTGGGCGCACGTGGCGCCGACATTTCCGGCCCCGATGATCGTGATTTTGGCTCGTTTCATGGCGAATGCCACTCCGCTTGTCGGGGGCCCATCCAAGTCCGGCATGCCGCGCCGCCGGAGGTGAATGGGAATTGTAACATGGGTTGGCGTCCGTGGCGAACGAGACCACGGCGAGCGCCTCGCCGGCAGGGATTGCGCGTGAGCCGCGTTCAGCGGCGGTGGTGACGGGCCGCTTTGCCCTACTCGAGGCCTTGTGCGGCGAGCCAGCGCTCGGCGTCGAGCGCGGCCATGCAGCCGGTGCCGGCGGCGGTGACGGCCTGGCGGTAGGTGTGGTCGACGACGTCGCCGGCGGCGAAGACGCCTTCGACGTTCGTATAGGTGTTCCCCGGATTCGGCGGCTTGACGTAGCCCTTGTCGTCGAGCTCGAGGGATTCCTTGAACAGCTCGGTGTTGGGCGTGTGTCCGATCGCAAGGAACAAGCCTTTGCAGTTCAGGTCGCGCAGCTCGTCGGACTTCACGTTGCGCAGGCGCACGCCCGTGATGCTCTGGTCGCCATGCACGTCGACCAGGATGCTGTCCCAGACCGGCTTCATCTTTCCCTCCTCGACGAGCTTGAAGAAGCGCTGTTGCATGGTCTTGCTGGCGCGAAGCTGGTCGCGGCGGTGGACGAGATAGACCATTTTGGCGAACTTGGTGAGGTAGCTGCCTTCTTCGACGGCCGAATCGCCGCCGCCGACCACGACCAGGTCCTGATCGCGGTAGATGGGCAGGGCCCCGTCGCAAACGGCGCAGGCCGAGACGCCGCCGCCGCTCTTGGCCAGCCGCAGCTCGTTCTCGAGCCCCATCCAATTGGCGCGGGCTCCGGTGGCGATGACGACGGCGTGGGCCTGGACGTTGTGCTCGTCGCTCTCGAGCGTGAAGGGCCGCTTGCTGAAGTCGACCTTTCGAACGTCCTCGCGGATGAAGCGCGTGCCGAAGCGCTCGGCCTGGTCGCGAAAGGCCTGCATCATCGTCGGTCCCATGACGCCTTCGGGGAAGCCGGGATAGTTTTCTACGTCGGTGGTGAACATGAGCTGGCCGCCGGGGATCAGCCCGCCGGCGTTGAAGCCCTCGAACATCAGCGGTTGCAGTGCGGCGCGGGCGGCGTAGATGGCCGCGGTCAGCCCGGCCGGCCCCGAGCCGACAATCACGACTTTCTCAATGCTCATTGGCGCTCCTCGTCCGTGAAGCTTTCATTCATCGTGTGTTGGATGATAGGCGAGCGGCAGAGGTTACGGAATAACCTCGGTTTGTGCGAGGCGCGCGAAAGGCTGAAGGGTGGTATCGACGCCGCGAGGTCGTAAGGAGAAGTGCAGTGGCGTATTCGGCACGACGCAGAGCGAGACAGGTTGGAGCACGTCATTGTGAAGGTAGCGCGGGAACTTGCTGGAAACTGAGTCAGATGCTGCGCTGCGCTCAGCATGACGCTGCCCGTTGCTCATTTTGGGCTTACAGCAGCAGGACGCGCAGCTGAAATGGAGCCGGGGGGCGACCGGTGGGACGGCGACCGCGAATCGATCAGAACGCCATGTCGTCGCCATCGTCGACGGCCATCTCGGCCTTCTCGGCGGCACCGACGAACGGCAGCAGCACGTCGCGAATCTGCTCGGGATGAAAAGGTTTGCGCACGTAGCCCCGGGCGCCTTTGTCCATCAGTTCGCGAATGCGCGTTTCGCTGCCCTCGGTCGATGCGATGATGACCGGAATGTCGCGAATCCGCTCGTCGGCATGCATTCGGATCAGCAGTTGGAGGCCGTTCATGACCGGCATGTTGATGTCGACCAGCGCGACGGCGACCGGGTGCTGGGACATCGCCGCGAGGGCTTCGATGCCGTTGGCGGCCTCGAACAGCTCTCCGATGTTCAGGCCGCACATGGACAGCGTTTTCTTGATCATCCGACGCATGGTCGGTGAATCGTCAACAATCAGGATGTTGGCACGCATTGTAGGTTTCCTAGTTGACGTTGAAATCCTGCTGCACCGATTTCAGCTCGAGGATGATATCCGCCCCGACGTTTTCGAGGTTCGGCTCGGTCACGTTGTGTCGTTCCATCACCGCCGGGTGGGCCCGATACAGGAGCCCGTCGTCCCCGCCGCCGATCGCCAGCACCAGGCAGACGGCGTCGGCCAGGTGTACGACGTCGACCAGCGGGTCGGGCTTGCTGAGCGATTCGGGCTCGTGGTGATAGCGGATGCAGCGCACGATCGGCTCGGGCAGGCCCCACTGGTTGGCGATGTGCGCCCCGATGTCCGGGTGCGTAAACCCGAGCACCTGCTGCTCGCCCTCGAGAAAGGAAATGCCTTCGTCGGCGACCCGGCGGGCAATCTCGGCGTACTCGCTCGCAACGTACTCGTTCAGCACGACCTTCCCGATGTCATGCATCAACCCCGCGGTAAAGACCAGCCCCACTTCCGCCAGCCCCCATTGCTTCGCGAAGATCTGGCAGCCCAGCGCGACGGCGACCGAGTGGATCCACAAGGCCCCGG
>JACZRH010000016.1 GCA_022574815.1 Planctomycetota bacterium
GAAAATCCTAAGCCAACGCCTGAAGTTGACGGCCATCGACGGCAGCGGCTTCGAGACGCATCACGCCAGCCGCTACTTTGTACGGCGATGCGCCAAAGGCCGCCAAAACAAGACCGCGATGACCTATCGGCGATTTCCCAAGATGGGCTTAGTCTGCGATTGCGACAGTCATCTGATCCTGGCGGCAGTCAGCGGCCGTGGGCCGACGCCGGATCATCCACATCTGATCGAAGCGCTGCTGGACGCGGCCGCGCGGCGGCGGATCGACACGCTCTTAGCCGACGCGGGCTACGACGCCGAATGGGTGCATGCATTCTTGCGCGATGAGTTGGACATTCGTTCGATCATTCCGCCCACGATCGGCCGTCCGACCGACAAGCTGCCGAAGGGGCGCTACCGGCGGCAGATGGCCAAGTATTTCAAGCGTCCGCCCGGCAGGCGTCGCTACGGACAGCGTTGGCAGGTCGAGACGGTCTTCAGCATGATCAAACGTCGCTTGGGAGAAACTCTGTCGGCCCGCAGTTATCATCGCCAGAACCGCGCCCTGCTGCTGAAAGCCGTTGTCCACAACATACTGATTCTCTTATGGCCGAGGAGGTTTTCTACAGAGCAGGACGCAGCTAGTTTTTGCAATTGTGGCGGAACTGGGTTAGCTTGTTGTCATGGCTGAATCGCCGAGAGTTGCTCCTGGCGGATGGGTGTTCCACGTGTTGAACCGTGCAGTGGCCCGTTTGCCGTTGTTTCACAGGCGGGTGGACTACGCGGCGTGTGAGCGGGTCATGCTGGAGGCGAACGAGCGGCACCCGACCCGTATCCTGGCGTGGTGCTTGATGAGAAACCACTGGCATTTCCTGATCTGGCCACGACGGCTTGGGGCAGCTTGCGTCCTAGGGAATGGGACGTGGAAGGGAGAGGATCGCTGAATGGCCGGTCAGGCGCAACCTGTAACCCGGTTCGTCATGCTGGGCGGCTTCCTGGGCGCGGGCAAAACGACCGCGCTGTTGCGCGTAGCGCGCGAGTATACGGAAGCTGGAAAGCTCGTGGGAATCATCACCAATGATCAGGCTGAGGGATTGGTCGATACGGAGACGTTTCGGGCGCAGGGATTCGATACGGAGGAGATTCCGAAAGGGTGCTTCTGCTGCAAGTTCGATGAGCTAGTGGCTGCGGCGGGGCGCTTGGCGGACGGGCACGAGCCCGATGTGCTGCTGGCTGAGCCGGTGGGGAGTTGTACTGACCTGGTGGCGACGGTGATCAATCCGCTCAAGCGTCTGTATGCGGATCGGTTCTGCGTCGCTCCGTACGTGGCGTTGCTCGACCCGGAGCGTGCCTACAGCGCGTTAACCGGAACCGGCCGGGCGGGGTTTTCGGCCAAGGTGACGTATATCTACAAGATGCAGCAGAACGAGGCCGACGTGGTGGCCATCAACAAGGCCGACACCCTGTCGCCCGAGCGGTTGCAGGAGCTGACCGAGCTGGTCCAGCGCAACTTTCCAAAGGCCGACGTAATCGCCATTTCCGCCAGGACCGGCCAGGGGTTTGACCGTTTGAGCCGGATACTCGACGGAGCGGGCGAGGCGGGGGCAAATCCTGCCGTGGTCGACTACGACGTGTATGCCGAAGGCGAGGCGCTGCTCGGTTGGCTCAACGCCACCGTGGACCTGGCCTCTCGCGAATCGTTCGACGCCGACCGGTTTCTATTGGCCCTGGCGGATCGTATTCGTGAGGGACTCGCGGATAGCGGCGCCGAACCGGCCCACGTGAAGATACTGTTGCGCTGCGGGGATGTAGTGGCAATCGCCAATTTGGTCCGGGGCGACCAGGGACCCGAACTGTCCCGCCGTTGCGATCGGCGGGTGAACAGCGGGCAACTGACGATCAACGCCCGCGTGGAAGTGGCTCCGGACGTGCTTCGGGAGCGGGTCGAGCAGGCCCTCGAGGCGGTGACGGGCGATTACGGCCTTTCGGTCGACGTTCGATCGTTCGAGTCCCTGGCCCCGCCTCGCCCCGTGCCGACCCATCGGACGAAAAAAGGGGTCGGGAGTCTTTGATTGAGGCGTTCCCGAAGGAACGCCCTCTGACCGCCATTCTCCCAGCCCTCATTGCCCCGAGAAAAAGACTCCCGACCCCTTTTTCTCCGCTAGGGGTAGATCCGCCCCATCGTCCGCGCGAAGGGAATCGTCTCGCGAATGTGCTTCAAGCCGCAGATCCAGGCGACCGTCCGCTCGACGCCGAGCCCGAAACCGCCGTGCGGCACCGAGCCGTAACGGCGCAGGTCGAGGTACCAGTCGTAGTCCTTCGGATCGAGCCCTTCGTCGCGGATCTTCTGTAGCAGCACGTCGTAGTCGTCCTCGCGCTGCGAGCCGCCGATGATCTCGCCGTAGCCCTCGGGCGCGAGCAGGTCGAGGTTGTTCACCAGGCGCCGGTCGGCTTCGTTCTGCTTCATGTAGAACGCCTTGCAGCCGGCCGGATAGTGCGTCACGAAGACCGGCTTGTCGTGCAGCCTGGCGATGATGGTCTCGTCCGAGCCGCCGAGGTCGCTGCCCCAATTGAAGTTGGCGGCCAGCTCGCGGTGTTCGGGAATGTTGCGGACATCGTCCTCGCGGTCCGCCAATTCCTCGCGCTGGTCGGCGACTTCGCGGGCCAGCTTTTCGGCCTTCCACTTCTTCGTGCCGGGCGCCGTGCGCTGCGTTTCCTTTTCCTCGATGGATTTGCGCAGCTCGGCGACGCGCGACTCCGCGTTCGCCAGCTCGCGCTCGAGCATCTCGCGCACCCGGTCGCCGCGCAGCAGGTCGGCGGCCTCGGAATAGGTAATCCGGTCGAACGGCCTTTGGACTTTTTCCAGGGCCGCAATGTCGCGACCCAGCATCTTCAGCTCGGCGCGATGATCGCGCAGCACGCGGGCCACGATCTCGCACACAAAATCCTCGGCCAGAGCCAGGACGTCGTCGAGATCGGCGTACGCGATCTCCGGCTCGACCATCCAGAACTCGGTCAGGTGCCGCCGCGTCTTGCTCTTCTCAGCGCGGAAGGTCGGGCCGAAGCAGTAGACCTTGCGGTGGGCCATGCAGGCGGCCTCGACGTAAAGTTGGCCGGTCTGCGCGAGGTAGACCTTGTCGTCGTAGTAGTCCAGCTCAAACAGCGTCTGCGTCCCCTCGCCCGCCGCCGGCGTGAGGATCGGCGTGTCGATCAGCACGAACCCGCGCTCGTTGAAATAGCGGCGAATGGCGTCGACCACGGTCGCGCGCACACGCATAATCGCCCACTGTCGACGCGAACGCAGCCACAGGTGCCGGTACTTCATCAGGAACTCGACCCCGTGCGCCTTGGGGGTGATCGGGTAGCCGTCGCTGGCGTGGACGGGGCGCACGGCGCTGACCGACAATTCGAATCCGCCCTCGGCCCGCTCGTCGGCGGCAACGCAGCCATCCACTTCGAGCGCGGCCTCCTGGGCCAGTTGCCGCGCCCGTTGAAACTGTTCGGCGTTCGCGTCGGTTTTTTCGAGCACGCACTGGCAGATTCCGGTTCCGTCGCGCACCAGCAGAAACAGCAGCTTGCCCGTGGAGCGGCTGTTGTACAGCCAGCCCGCAAGTGTTACCGTTTGGCCGACATGATTCTGAAGCTGGGATACCGTGGTCGCGGTCGCCATGCCATGCCTTCCTTTTCCCATTGGGGCGAAATCGGGCGCAGTGTACGCCGCCTCCCGGCGCGCGTAAATCGAGCGTGCATTCCCGCGCTCGCGGGCACGTTGGTACTGATTCTGCTCGCCGGCTGTCGCTACGGCCCGACGCGGCCGACGATGCGAGTCCGAACCGCGGGCGCCCAGATATCGGTCGAGCTGGTCGAGTCCTGGCTCAGAGACGCGAGAGCGTATCGCTTTCGAACCGAGCACACCGACTTTCCCTTCCTGTCTCAGGGCGGGTTCGACGCGCTGCGCGCCGGCGAATGCGACATCGCCTGCACCGACCGCCTCATCACGCCGCGCGAGCTCGGCGAATTCGGCGAGACCAAGCTCGAGGGCTACCGCGTCGCATTCTACGGCTACGCGCTCTACGTCCACCCGAGCAACCGGCTCGACAGCATCTTCGCGGGCCACATCCGCTTGGTGTTTCGCAATTTGCCAATGATCACGGACTGGAAGCAGCTCGCCGGCGAGCCGATTGCCGAGCTCGAAGGCCCGATCAATCTTTATGGACCGCTCAAGAACAGCCGCGCCGGCCTGATCGTCTCGCGCCAGGCGCAGATCTGGTTCGCCGATCCGACCTGGACGGCGCTCGAGACCGACGCCGAGATTCTGGAGCGCGTCGCGACGGACCCCTACGCGCTCGGGTTCGCGAGTCTCGGGTATGAGGGTGACGTGCGGCCGCTGGGAATTCGGATGAGGCGCACCGGTCGGCCGGCCTTTCCGTCCCTGGACGAGATCGAGAACGAGAGCTATGGGCTGGCCAAGGTTATCTATGTCTACTTCCGCACGCCGGCGAGCCCGGAAGTCAACGCCGTGATCGAGTATCTCTTCAGCGCCGCGGGCCGGGCCGCGATCGAATCAACGGACGTCTGGCCGATCGCCTGGGAGCGGGCCGACGCGACGCCCGAGCGATGAACAGCCCGCTGCACATTCGTCACGTCCAGGTCTTTCCGCTCGCGATTCCCATGCGATTTCAATTTGAACACGCCGCCGCCGCTCGCGACACCTCCGATTCCATCGTCGTCCAGCTCGCGGCCGGCGCGCCCTATGCGCACTACGTGGGGTATGGCGAGACGCTGGCGCGGCCCTACGTTACGGGGGAGAGCCCCTCGTCCGTGATCGAAGATGCCGCCCGTATCTTCGCGCCGCTGCTGGCCCACTTTCACCCGACCACCTTCGCCGACGCGCTCGAGTTCATCGAGGCCCTGCCGACCGAGGACGACGGGCGGGTCATTACGGCGGCCCGGGCCGCGATCGAGCTGGCCCTGATCGACCTGGTGGGCAAGGTCTTTCGGCGGCGCCCCGCCGACATCACCGGCTGGATGGGTCTGGCGGGTTTCGGCGAACCGGGTTGTCTTGCCGACGCCAGCTATTCAGGCATCGTGGCGGGCAATTCGCCGGCAAAGCTACGGGGTTTGCTGCGCCTGCAGCGCTGCTACGGGCTGCGCGACTTCAAGATCAAGGTGGGCAACCAGGGTTGGGAGCGGCGGCTGGCCTGGACGCACGACCGGCTCAAGAGCCTGCTCGAACGCCAGCTCGTGACCCTGCGCGCAGACGCCAATGGGGCTTGGTCGCTCGTCGAGGCCAACGAAGCGATCGAGCTGCTCGAGCGCTGCGGCGTCTGCGCGCTCGAACAGCCGCTGCCCGACTCGCACGACTGCGACCTCCCCTACTTGGCCGAGCAGACGCGCTGCGACCTGATCGCCGACGAGTCGCTGCTGACCCTCGGCGACGCGCAGCGCCTGATCGAATTGGGCGCCGTCAAGGTGTTCAACATCCGCATCGCCAAGAACGGCGGCCTGATGCCGGCCCTGCGCATCGCCCGCTTGGCGCTCAGCAACGACATCGACGTGCAGCTCGGCTGCCTGGTCGGCGAAACGAGCATCCTCTCGGCCGCCGGGGTCGGATTTCTGTCGGCCTGCCCCAAGGTGCGATTCGTCGAGGGCGCCTACGGACGTTTCCTGCTGCGCAAAGACGTCACCAACCGACCCCTGCGTTTCGGCCGCGGCGGGCGCATCGCCCGGCCAAGCGGCGACGGGCTGGGCGTCGTCGTGAACGAGACCGCTTTACGCGCCCTCTGCGTCAACCCGCCGCGGTCGTTTCCGATCTGAACGTTCGGCACTGCGCCTTGGCATTTTCTTGACTGACGGGCGCACGAATGGTCGAAGGTCATGCTGTCCCAAGCAAAGCATCGTGCCCAGATTACGGCGAGAGTCGTCACCGCGCCCGGAATCACGATGGCCGACGGCTCTTATGCGGGGACGAGATTCCTATCTCGTCCCGGCCAAGCCTTCCGTTTGACGGAAGAGAGAACCTTGGCGCGCCCTTCGGCCGCATCCAAACGCCACCCCGGGACTCGGTCGCGACCCAACGCCAGCCCGGCACGGGCGACAGTGTTTAGCCAGGGGCGTGATCCCCCGGAAAATGAGTAGCCGCTCCGGGAGCGCCATCCAGGCCCGGGACGGCGCGCGCCTCAGCGGCGAGCCTGGAAGGTCTTCGACCGCGCGTGCGTGGCGCTGCGGCGCACGTGCCATTGGACCCCGCGGAACTGTGAGGCACGCAACCCGGCGAGGATCGGGTCCCCGCACCCGGAACCGATTTCGAATCGGTCGCGGGCGGCATCGAAGTCGAACGTCGACGTCAGGCCGCGGATCTGCACCATGAACCACCGCCGCCGATTTCGATCGCGGCCCGTCGGAAGGAAGAGCGCGCCGGTGTAACCCATCTCCTGCGCCGCTGCCGATTCCCCTGAAGACTCGCGCGGTCCCAATTCGGCCAAAAGGTCCGCGCCAGGCTGCCCTCCCAAACGCATCGCGGCGGGGTCTCTCACCTTCACGTGCAGATCGGCGCGGAACAGATAGGGAAGGTGGAACCACCAACGTTCGACACCGGCGATGAAACGCGACGCATTGAACGCGCGGGCCAGAAACACCCCCGTCTCCGCAGAGCCGGACAGGCGCCGGGCGGCAACGGCCACCGATATGTCTCGAAACGGAATCCCCATCCACTTCGCATCCAGACCGGTCACGAACACCTGGGCCTGGCCGTCCACTTCGACCGGCTCGAGTTCCTCGCCGGCGAGATGGTCTCGCCACCAGGACAGCTCAGCGGCACCCCAGAGCGCCAGTTCGCGGACTCCCACCAACTGCGCAATGTATTTCACTGCCGGTGGTTCCATGATTCGTCTATCAGCTCGATGAGAGGAGCGTTCCTTGCTCGTGAACGCATGCGCTCTGGCGCCGAGAGCCTCAGCGGTGCGGCCGACCGATGCTGGGACGAGATTCCTATCCCGTCCCCATGCCGGCGGGAATCCTATCCGCCGGACGAGCGCCAACATCTATATACAACCGCTGGTGGCAAGTTGTGCCACGAGATAGTGCTGCGTTCCACCTTCTCAAAATGCGTCGAAAGCATTCGGCCAAATCGCCTGCCGGCAGCCAGGTATAGACCATGGAGATAGGCAAAGGTGGCAAAACTACCCTGCGGGCTAAACACTGATGCCAGTGCTTCAAGACATTGCTCTTGATCGGGTCTCGCAAACGACGCCCATGGCAATCCGGATATGATGACATCGACTGATTCAATGCCCTCTCGGTCGCAAAGTCGTCGCACATTTGTGACGCTACCCTGGTACAGTGTCACCGTCGGATAATGCTCACTAAATACTCCGGCCATGGAAGCATTGAGCTCGATTGCGAAGAAGCGGGTGTTGGGTTTCATATGATCCAGGATATAGCCTGTAAATACGCCCGTCCCTGCTCCGCACTCTACCACCGCACGTACCTGTGTCCAATCGATCCACTCTATCATTTTCCTTGCCAAATTGCGTGAGCTGGGCACAACTGCACCAATGCCAGCCGGATTCGACAGGAATTCCATGAAGAATGCCGCACAGTCCCGTACCCGCATTGCCTTCCTCCGGCTAGCTAATGCGGGGCGTTCGATGAGGATCGGCATAACAACCTCACTCCCGGTGTGACGTTAAAGCCCGTCGATCGGCCTGCGGCCGGCCGGGTCCGGATTGCAGCGGCGGTTATGCAGGGCTCAAACTCCCGCCGGCGAAGGGCCTGCCAGGCCGCGTTGGATAACAGGCGGGGAGCATAACCTGCAGTGTCGCCCGCTGCAACGCCGCTGCGCGCGCCCCGGGCGCCGTGCGCCGAAGAGGCCCGTGCTGCACCAGCACGATTTCGGCGTCATCGGGCCGGCCCAACGCACGGGCCGCTACGGCGGCGCGCGTAGCGTCGGGCGCCTCGCCCGACGTAGGTTGCGTGCAAGCGTGCGATCGGCCTGCTACCACGCCCGCCCAGGCCCCGCCCGACACATCCGAGCCCGAAGCGCCAGCGAGGGATTTGCGCGGGCGCGCACGGGTGGGAATCTCACACGTCCTCTTGACATCCGCTCCGCAGTGTCTATACTGTCTAGGCGCCCCGTGAGCTGATCCCCGCCGCGGCCGTTTCGCGCCGTGAATCGAATCCCTTCCCCCTGGGACAAGCTGCGTCCGGACAAGCAAGGTTGCCAATTAGGGGTCGCAAAAAATGGTAATGTTGGCAACCTTCCGATTCCCGGCGCCGGCTGCGTGTTTTTTCGGACACACCGCTACCGGCCACGTGGCATCCTATCCGGATTCCAGCAAGATTCCTCGCTGCGAGCGGAATGACGATGGGCGACGTTTCTCGATCGGGGTAACAACGCCGATCGCGTATAATGTGCGCGGTTGCGGTATGCCCTGGGTCGAAAAGCGGATGGGTGTATGCGTCGCGTTCCTCGGACTATTGTCGTGTCGGCCCTGTCGGCAACTGGGTTCTTCAACCTGGCCTGCCTGCCGGTCGACGCCCAGACGGTCCGCGCCGAGTGGCGCGGGAGCATGCCGCTAGAGACAACCACGACCGACCAGCACGGCCAAGCGTTCACGGTAACCGGGCTCAGCGGCCTGACCATGATGGACAGCTCGCGCTTCGTCGCGGTGATGGACAATTCCGACAAGCTGGTCTTCGTCGAGGTCGAATGGAATCCGGACGGCTCGATCCGCTCGGCGGCGATCACGGGCGGATTCACAATCGCCGAGGCGCGCGACTTTGAGGGCATCGCGTACACGACGGCCGAACGCGACAGCGTGTTCCTGGCCGAGGAGGGCACGCCCGCGATCCACGAATACGCCCTCGCCGACGGCGCGTTGCTCCAATCGCTCGAGTCGCCCCCGGTCTTCGGAAACCGCCGCGCGAACTTCGGGTTCGAGTCGCTCGCGCGCCGGCCTGGCGGCAGCGAGCTCTGGACCGCCAACGAAGAGGCGCTCATGGTCGACGGCGACCGTTCGACGCCGCAGCACGGGACCGTCGTGCGGCTCTTGCGCTACGCCCGCGCGGGAAACGCCGCGACGCCCGCCGAACAGTTCGCCTATGTGACCGAGCCGATGCACGGCGGCGCGATCACAGGCGGCCGTAGCGGTCTGGTCGAGCTGGTCGCGCTGCCGAACGGCGGTGTGCTCGCGTTGGAGCGCTCCTTCGCTTTTCGGTTCCCGAACTTGTTCGAGAGCCGGCTGTACGAGTTGGACTTCGCCGGCGCAAGCGATGTCAGTGACTTCGGAAACGGCCTGATCGGAGAGACGTACACGCCGGTCACGAAGCACCTGCTTTGGTCCGGCGACGTCGGCAACCTGGAGGGACTGGCGCTCGGTCCGCGATTGGCGAGCGGAAACCGGGCGCTGCTCGGGATCGTCGACGACGGCGACCCCCTGAGCCGCAACCAGCTCGTCGCGTTCGAGTTGATCGGCTCGTTCGCAATTGGGATGAAGCCCGCGGCTCGGGCGGAATGCTTACCCCCGACCGACGTTCAATCCGCGATCGACGACGGCGCCGCAGCTGTCGTCTTACGCTTGTTTGATTTCCTCCAGAACCGCTAGCGCGCGCTCCAGTTCACTCCGCCGAACGAGCACGTTGACGCCGCCGGGTGCTTCGGCGCGAAAACCGCTGGTCAGCCCGCCGGCAGCGCTCGCTTGGATTCCTCGTTGATCCAGCGCGGCGACGATCATCGCGGCCATCGCTTCGTTCGCCGCGGTGGTGAGGCGCACCGGATCGTCGGTGTCATCGGCCATGTCGAACTCCCTCCCTCGTGTTGCGCACGGGGCGCGGCCCGGTTAGCCGTGCGCGAATTCCCAACACGTGGGGAGTGCGGACCTCTCGCGCGCCTATCGCACCGGCGGGCGGGACGCCCGCCCACCGCTTCCCGTATGATCGCGCAGGGTTCCTCAGAGCACCAGGCCCACTTCTTGGTTGAACGCCTCGATCATTCGATCCCATTGGTTCGCCTGCGCGAAGGTCTCCGTCCAGAAATCGGGATCCCACAGTCGTCGCAGTTCGTCCACGTCGCGCTGCTGCTGCTCGACCCAGGTGAAGTACTTGAAGTTGTGCAGCGTCTTGCGGTCGATGAAGCTCAGCTCGCGCAAATGATCGGTCGAGATCGCTTCCAGATAGCGGGCGAAATGGCGGGCGGCGCTCGATTCGGTGTAGGCGCCCTGCCGCTCACGCTGTTCGGCGATACGCGAGCCGTACAACTCCATCGAATCGGTCAGGAGCGTGAACACCACGTCACGCGGACCGAGCTCGTAGTACTTCGCGGTCTTGATCGCGGCGACCAGGTTGCAGATGCCCGAGATGCCCAGGTCGGGCAGGCGCTCGATCGCGCCGGTTGCGACGCCCTCTTTTTCGAGAAAGCCGCGACCGGCGTCTTCGTTGAACAGCCGCATCAGGGACAGGCACTGCTCGTCGTCGACCGCGACGACCAGGTCGGTGTTGCGAACGTTGTGGATCCAGGGAATGTGCTTGTCGCCGATGCCCTCGATGCGGTGGTCACCGAAACCGGCTTGCAGGAGGGTCGGGCATTGCAGGGCCTCGACGGCGACGACTTTCAGGTGTGGGTGTCGGGTGCGGAGGAAATCGCCGGCCGCGATGGTGCCGGCGCTGCCGGTCGCGGAGACATAGGCGGCGAGTCGAGCGTCCCCCACCCCGCGCTGCGCTAGGGGGCGAGGCACTCCGGCCCGTCGCTCACGCTCGGGGTTCTGATTGAGGGCGCCGAAGACCTCGTCGATGATCCCGCCAGTGACGTGGTAGTGCCAGATTGCGTTGCCGAACTCTTCGAATTGATTGAAGATCACGCACTCGGGCCGCGTGCGGCGAATCTCCCAGCACTTGTCGTAAATTTCCTTGACGTTCGATTCGCAGCCGGGCGTCGCGATGACCTCGGCGCCGATGGACTCGAGCCACTCGAAACGCTCTTTCGACATCTGCTCGGGCAGAATCGCGACCGATGGGCAGCCGAGCAGGGCACAGTCGTAGGCGCCGCCGCGGCAATAGTTGCCGGTGCTGGGCCAGACGGCCTTCTGCGACGTCGGGTCGAACTGCCCGGAGACCAGCCGCGGCACGAGGCAACCGAACGCCGCCCCGACCTTGTGCGCGCCGGTCGGGAACCACTTTCCGACCAAGCCGACGATGCGGGCCTCGACGCCGGTTAGCTCGGGCGAAAACTCGATCCAGTTGCCATGGTTGAAACCCCCGCCACTCTCGACCGGCTCGTTCTTCCAGGTGATGCGGAAGAGGTTGAGCGGATCGATGTCATTCATGCCGACGTTCGCGAGGCGCAGCTTGACGGCGTCCGGTATCTTGGCCGGGTCTTTCTGCTGGGCGAAGGTCGGGATGACGATGCCGCGCTCGCGGCAGCGCCCGGCCGCTCGTCTGATGACATCCGCGTTCGTGAGGTTGGGCTTGCTCAACTGATCGGCTCCTGCGCGCCGGCGATTCGCTTTCAGTATACTGCGACAATGACGCGTGATGCGAAACCCATCGTCATCGCCCTGGGCGGCAACGCGATCTCGCCGCCGGATGCCGAGGGCAACATTCCGCAGCAGTTTGAGTCGTCGCGCCGCACGGCGGCCCGGCTGGTTGACCTCGTCGAGGCCGGGTATCGCCTGGTGATCACGCACGGCAACGGGCCGCAGGTGGGAAATGTGCTGCGGCGCGTCGAGTTGGCGGCGCACGAAATCTATCCACTGCCGCTGGAGACCTGTGTCGCCGACACGCAAGGCGGCATGGGCTATATGATCGCGCAATGCCTGAACAACGAGCTGCGGCGGCGGGGCATCGCGCGCACCGCCAGCGCGATCGTCACTTGTGTCGAGGTCGACGCGAACGACCCGGCGTTCACGCGACCGAGCAAGCCGATCGGCCGCACGCACTCCTTCGAGCGGGCGGCCGAATACCGTACGACCTTCGGCTGGGAATTGAGTGAGGTCGCACCCGGCGAGTTCCGCCGCGTGGTTCCCTCGCCGCGGCCCGTCGCGATCGTCGAGATCGACCTGATTCGCCGGCTGGCCGATAGCGGGGAATTGCTGATTGTCGCGGGCGGCGGCGGCATTCCGGTCGCGCGCCTCGCCGACGGGGACCTGGTCGGCGTCGAAGCGGTGATCGACAAGGATCTCACGTCGGGCCTGCTCGCGCGGGAGATCGGCTCGGAGTTGCTGCTGATCGCGACCGGCGTCGAGCGCGTCGCGCTCGAGTTTGGAAAACCGACGCAGCGCTGGCTCGCGCGGCTTTCCGTCGCAGAGGCCAAGCGGCACATGAGCGCGGGGCAGTTCGCGGCCGGCTCCATGCTTCCGAAGATCGAAGCGGCGGTGGAATTCCTGGAGGGCTCGGCAGAGTCGGCGCGGGTACTCATTTGCGAACTGAATCGAATGACCGAGGCACTGGCCGGCGCGATGGGCACCTGGATCGTGCCCGATGAGCCCGGCTGATGAACCGCAGAGTCGCAGAGAGCGCAAAGTACGCAAGGGAGTGCTGAAAGAGATATTGCAATAAGAGTGGTAAGGCAGCGCGCGGAAGATTGGACATCATGCTGAGCGAAGCGAAGTGTCCTGCCCGAAATCCAGCAAGATTCCTCGCTGCGCTCGGAATGACGGAATTCAAGGCCGCGTGCTCGGGGTAGCCGCACCGCATTGATCGGAGTTTTGATCTTGTCGCTCGTCACCGGTCTTTCCTGCGTCCAGTGCTACGCGGAGTATCCCGAAGGCGGCTCCTTGACCTGTCCGGCGTGCGGGCCGGATGAAGGTATTCTCGACGTGCGCTACAATCTTGATCGGGCCGCTCGATCGTTGACAACCGAAACGCTCTTGAAGCGCACCCGCTCCATTTGGCGCTATCGCGAGTTGTTGCCGCTCGACGAGGAGTTCCTGCCCACGCGGGGCACGATCGGCTTCACGCCCATGATTGAAGCGCCGCGACTGGCCGAGGCACTGGGCGTCGGTCGCTTGCGGCTCAAGGACGACACGCGCAATCCGTCGGGCTCGTTCAAGGACCGGGCCAGCGCCGTCGGCGTCGCCCGCGCCATGCAGGAGGGCCACACGGAGATCGCCTGCGCTTCGACCGGCAACGCCGCCAGCAGTTTGGCGTACTGCGCTGCCGTTGCGGGAGTGCGGGCCAACATCTTCGTGTCGCGGATCGTCCCCGAGGGCAAGCTCGCGCAGATGCTCGCGTACGGAGCACGCGTCTTCAAGATCATGGATTCGTACGCTCGGGCTTACGAGCTGTGTACGCGGGTCTGCGAGCGGCTCGGCTGGTACAACCGCAACGCCGCGATCAACCCGTATCTCGTGGAAGGAAAGAAGACGGCGGGGCTCGAGATCGCGGAGCAGTGCGCCGACGATCCGCCCGACTGGGTCGTGTGCAGCGTGGGCGACGGCTGTTCGATCGCCGGTGTCTGCAAGGGGCTCGCTTCGATGAAGTCCATCGGCCTGATCGACTGGGACGCGCGCGTGCTCGGCGTGCAGGCGGCCGGTGTCGCACCGCTCGTGCGAGCGTTCGAGACCGGCGAGCTCGACCGCTCCGGCGCCGGCGATACCTACGCCGACAGCATCAACGTCCCCGTCCCACGCAATTGGCGCAAAGCGGTCAATGCGGTCCGCGACAGCCGGGGCGCTTTCGTGTCGACGGACGACGAGAAAATCATGGAGGCGGTGCGGCTGACGGCTCGCCTGACGGGTGTGTTCGCCGAGCCGGCCGCCGCGGCGAGCGTGGCGGGCGTCGCGGAAGCGCGGCGGCGCGGTATCATCGGTGCGACGTCCTCGGTCGTTGCCGTCATCACGGGAAACGGTCTGAAAGACACGCGCGGTGCTCTGCAAGCGGTCGGCAAGCCGCACGAGATTCCGCCCGAGCTTGACAGAGTCCTGGGAATCGTAGAGCAATCGTCGGCGTAACCCGATCCGGAATCTCGAATCATGGCGATGGTTTTGCAGAACGCGATCCTATGCGACCTGGACCCGGGGCGCGTGGAGAGCGGATCACTTCGCATTGAGGGAACGGCGATCGCCGAACGCGGCGTTCATGTCGTCGGCAAGCCTCACGACGAGGTCGTCGATTGCGAAGGCTGCGTCGTGCTGCCGGGTCTGGTCAACGGGCACACGCACCTGTATTCGGCTCTCGCGGTGGGCATGCCGCCGCCGCCCAAGACGCCGCACCATTTCCTAGAGATTCTCGAATACGTTTGGTGGCGGCTGGACCGGGCTCTCGACGCCGAGTCGATCGAAGTCTCGGCGCGGATCGGCGCGCTCGAAGCGCTGCGCCGCGGGACCACCACGCTGATCGATCACCACGCTTCGCCGAACTGCATTGACGGCTCGCTCGATCGCATCGAACGCGGCATCGACGCCGTCGGCCTGCGCGGCGTGCTCTGCTACGAAACGACGGATCGGCACGGTGCGGAGGGCTGTGCCGCGGGCATCGCCGAGAACCGCCGCTATCTCAAACGATGCGCGCGTCGCTCATCCGGCCGCTTCGCCGGTCTGGTCGGCGGGCACGCTTCGTTCACGCTCGAGGACGAATCGCTCGACCGGCTCGCCGCCCTCACCGACGAGTTCGACACCGGCGTACACATCCACGTCGCCGAGGACCGATGCGACGAGGAGGATGCCCGGAAGAACCGCGGCGCGGCGCTCATGGACCGGCTGATCGAGCACGGCATTCTGAAAGAAAAATCTATCTTCGCGCACGGTACGCACTTGACCGCCGATGCGATCGAACGGCTCAACGAGTGCGGGGCGACCCTCGCCCACAACGCGCGCTCGAACATGAACAATGCCGTCGGATACGCGCCGGTCGATGCGTTTCGCGGCCCGGTAATGCTGGGGACGGACGGCATCGGCGGGGACCTGTTCGCCGAGGCGAAGGCGGCCTGGTTCGCCTCACGCGATCATCACGCGAACCTCACGCCGGCGCGCGTACTCAAAATGCTCGCCGCGTCCGCCCGCCGGGCCTCGGCGGCGCTGGGGATTACGCTGGGCAAGCTCGAGGTCGGTGCGGCCGCCGACATCGTCGTGACCGACTATCGTCCCTCCACGCCACTTTCGGCGGACAATTTGGCCGGGCACCTGCTGTTCGGGATGAGCTCTGGCGATGTCGCAACCGTGATCCTCGCGGGTGCGGCGGTGCTGCGCGACCGGGAAGTCATCCATCGAGACTTGGTCGCCGATCGAAACGAAGCGATCGAAGTCGCTCAGCGGCTGTGGGGGCGCATGGCGGAACTGCCACTCGAATAATCCGGGTTGCTCGCGCGGCGCGACCGCCGAGAACATGCCCGCGCTGCGCTTGGGCATGGCACCCAGCACGCGGCGCAGCGCGCGGCCCCTGTTCGCCATTATGGCGACTCGCTCACCCATTCGGCGTTGATCTGATTCACGCGGCTCGCGTCCAGGACGCCGTCGAGCAGGTGCCGCAGTGTGTGATAGGCCCACATGTCGAGGCGATGTTCCTGGTCGGGCGGTCGCAAGAACTTGACGGCGGTGAGCTCGTGATCCGACGCGGGAAACGTCGCCTCGACCGCGTCGTCCTCGAACCGATACCACACGGACTCGTGATCGCGCGCTAACCGAAATACGACACCCTTGATCCGGCCGCGAATGAAGCGGTGCGTCTTCGTCCGCTCGGCCACGAAGCCGTCGCGCGGCGCGGCGCGCTCCCACGAAGCAACGCTGCCGAAGAAGCTCGGCTTTTTGATGTACGGCCCGCCGTACTCGGGGCAGAACGTGTCGCAGTTGCCGCACTCGTTGCAGAAGTCGGCGTAGCAGGCGATCTGCAGCGCAGCGGAAATCTCAAAGTGTCGAAGTTCACCCTTGCGCCAGCGACCGTCCGGCGACACGAGCACGTCGTGATAATCAAACGACACCTTGGGCGTCGGGTACTTGAAGTTCGCGGCGTTCGGGCAGACCGGCAGGCACTTGTCACAGGTGATGCAATCAAAAATCGCCAGGTGCGAATCGATGCGCTTCGGCACGGCGCTGTTTTTCTCCGCGCGATAGCGCGCGTCTTCGCGGGCCATCCGCGCAACGATCGACGTATTCAGCAGCCCGGCCGAGCGAACCGCGCGCGCGTCAAAACCCGAGCCCGGCTCACGATCCGAGCCCGAAGCGCTAGCGAGGGATTCCGCATCGGCACGAGCAGAAGTCCCCCGCTCTTGTTCAAATCGCCGCAAGATGTACGCATCCACACTCGCGGCGCCCGCCTTGCGCATTTCCTTCGCAAGCGACGCCAGATACGAAGGCAGCCGACCGTACCCCCCGGGGCGCAGCAGATCGCTGCACACCGTGACCGGAACGAAGCCGCACGCGACGGCGAGCGGAAAGTTCTGCGCGTCGATCCCCGCGCTGAAAGAAATCGGGACATCCGGCCCCGCGCGCCGGCGAAACTCGTCGGTCAACGTCATGGTAATCACATACAATGGCTGACCGGAGAGGTACATCACGTCGTTGCCGGCGGGGAAGAAGTCGCGGTGATTCTCGACTTCCAGCGTGTTGCTGAACTTGAATCCCACGCGTCGGTCGCGGCGCGCGGCGAAGCGCGTGAGCCGTTCGCACAGCTCGATGGATTCATCGAATGAAATGGCTGCCGCGTAGGCCTTCGGGTTCACGCGCAGCGCGGTGTATCCCATCACGTCGCACAAGAGCTGTTCGAGCCGCTCGCGCCCTAGCGTGGGCGGGTTCATCTTCACGATGACGTCGAAGTCGTGCTGCGCGATCAAGTGCTCGCAGATGCTCTCGATCTCGTCAACCGGGCAGCCGTGAAAGGTAGAGAGTGTCACGCTGTCGCTCAGACGCGCGGGATAGTCGTAGGACTCGGCGAAGGAGAACTCGCGAGGGATCTCGGCCCGCAGTCGATCGATGAGCGGACGCGCGTCGCGCATGCCTTCGAGAAACCTCGTGACCTTCGGACTGCGAATGCCCCGCAGGTCGTACCCCACGCTGATGTCGTAGATCACGTCGCCGCCCGGCCCGTCGAGCGCCCCGCCCGTCAGGTCCGCGTTGCGACGGTACATCTCGACCAGCATCGCGCCGGCCACGTACTCGCGCAGCGAGTCCTCGACGCGCAGCTCCTGCGACCATTCGATATTGTAGCCCACGTTGGTCAGGTCGATGCACGGCCGACCGATCTCGAGCCGGTCGTTCTCCTGGACCGTCTTGAGCTCGAGGATCCGCCCGCCAGCGGCGTAACTGAGCAGCAGGTTCTGCGCCATCTGCGTGTGCGGCCCGGACGCCGGACCCGACGGGTTGCCGGCCCGGACGCCGTGAAACTGCACGCTCAGGTCCGGCTGTGCATCGTCGGGCAGATACCATTTTCGGCGGGGGAGCTCGAAGAGTGAGTCCTGCGCCTTGGGCTCGCGATAAAGCCGCGTAACGAGGTCTCGAAAAGGGGCGGGGATGAGCTCGGCCATTGAACGTCTCGCTGGAACGCGAATGACTGTATCGGACCGAAACACACGAGGCAATCGCGCACCCTATCGACCAAGAGCGAAACCCCGACCCGTGGGCTTCGGCCCGCGCAGTGCGCTGAACAAGCATGTGTCGCATCCGCCCGACCGATTCTATAGAATATGGTGGGTGAACCATGATCGTCGGGACGAAAGCGACGCCTTTGACCGAAGAGTTGATGTTCAATCTGAACGGACGGCCGGTCCGCGTGGATGTGCATCCCGAGCGCTCGTTGCTGAGCGTGCTGCGCGAAGACCTCGGAATCATCTCGCCCAAGGACGGCTGCGAACCGCAGGCGTCGTGCGGCTGCTGCACCGTGCTGATCGATGGGCAGCCACGGCTCGCGTGCGCCCTGAAGGCCGTGAAAGCCGCTGGGCAGGATGTGACGACGGCCGAGGGTCTCTCGGAGGAACTGCGGGATCAGGCGGCGGAGTGCTTCGTGCGTGCGGGCGGCGTGCAGTGCGGCTTCTGCATTCCGGGGATCGTGATGCGGGCGGTCGCGCTGCTCGAACGCGAGCCGGACCCATCCCGCGATGTGATCGCGAACGAATTGCGGGCGCATCTGTGCCGCTGCACGGGCTATACGAAGATCATCGACGCCATTCGGTTGCTCGGGCGCGTACGGCGTGGTGAGGCACTGCCCGAGGCCGAGCATGGCGGGGTCGGTAAGCGGGTCGATCGCTACCGCGGGCGCGAGTTCGTGCTCGGCGATTTCCGCTACGTCGACGATATCAAGGTTGCGAACGCGCTGTACGCGGCGATGCGCTTCAGCGACCACCCACGGGCGCTCGTGAAGTCGATCGATGGTTCGCCCGCGTTGGAGCTGCCCGGCGTGACTCGCGTTGCGACCGCCGCCGACGTGCCCGGCGAACGCTATGTCGGTCTAATCACCCGCGATTGGCCGATACTGGTGGCCGTCGGCGAGGAAACCCGCTGCGTCGGCGATATTCTTGCGATCGTGATCGCCGCCGACCCGCGTACCGCACGCGAAGCGGCAGGGCGCATCGCGGTCGAATACGACGTGCGCGAGCCGCTCACGACACCGGCCGAGGCGCTCGAACCCGACGCGCCGAACATTCACCCCAGCGGGAATCTACTGTCCCGATCGGCCATCCGCCGCGGGGACGTGGAAGGTGCCTTTCTGGATGCGGCGCACGTCGTTGAAGAAACCTACCGGACGCAGCGCGTCGAGCACATGTTTCTCGAACCCGAAGCGTGCATCGCGATCCCGCAATTGAGCGACGCCGGCAAGGTCGAGCGCTTGAAGGTACTCACGCAGGGACAGGGCGTGTTCGACGATCGCCGGCAGATCGCGGCGGTCCTCGGCTGGGACCTCGACCGAGTCGGCGTCGAGCTCGTCTCCAACGGCGGCGCATTCGGCGGCAAAGAGGATCTGAGCATTCAGGCCCAGACCGCGCTGGCCGCCGTCCTCAGCGGCCGGCCCGTCAAGTGTACGCTGACGCGCGAAGAGAGCTTTCGGCTGCACCCCAAGCGCCACCCGGTTGAGATGCGCGTCAAGGTCGGCTGCGACGATGAAGGGCATCTCACCGCGCTGCGGGCGCGGATCGTGGGCGACAAGGGGGCCTACGCCTCGGTCGGAGCGAAGGTGCTCGAACGAGCGGCCGGCCACGCGCTGGGCCCGTACAAGATCCCGAACATTGATGTCGAAGCACTGGCCGTCTACACCAACAACCCGCCCTGCGGAGCGATGCGCGGCTTCGGCGCGAATCAGGCCGCGTTCGCGATCGAGGGCAGTCTGACGCGGCTCGCCAAGAAGGTCGGGATCGACGGCTGGGAGATGCGCTGGCGAAACATCCTGGATCAAGGCGACCGCTTCTGCACCGGACAGAAACTCGACAAGCCGTTCGGACTCAGGAAAACGCTGCTGGCGGTGAAAGACGCCTACAAACACGCGAAGTATGCCGGCATCGCCTGCGGCATCAAGAACGTCGGCATCGGCAACGGCATGTCCGACGAGGGTAAGGCGATCCTGACGGTCGAGGCGCCCGACCGCATCACGATCCGCACCGGCTTTACCGAGATGGGCCAGGGCTACTTCACGATCTGCATTCAGACGGCCTGCGAGGAAAGCGGCCTGCCGACCGCCCTGTTCGTGCCGATGACGGACACGTCGACGGACGTGGACTGCGGCCAGACGACCGCCAGCCGGGCCACCGTGCTCGGGGCGGCGGCGATCGGTCAGGCGGCCCGCAAGCTGCGCGTGGAGCTGGACGCCGGCCGGGAGCTGGCGGAGTTGGTCGGGCGGGAATTCCGCGGCGCCTACGCGTGTACGTACACGACCAAGCCGGGCGCCGACGTGCCCGAGCCGCGGACGCACATGACCTACGGCTTCGCGACGCAGGTGGTCCTGCTCGACGACGACGGGGCGATCGAGCGAGTCATCGCCGCTCACGACGTGGGCAAGGTCATGAATCCCACGTTGCTGGAAGGGCAGATCGAGGGCTCGATCCACATGGGCCTGGGCTACGCGCTGACCGAAGATTTCGTCGTCGAGGGCGGCCGCATTCAGAGCAAGACCGTCAAGTCGCTCAACGTGCTGCGCGCCCATCAGATGCCCGAGATCGAGACGATCTTCATCGAGGAGCCCGACCCGGAAACAGCCTACGGAGCGCGCGGCGTCGGCGAGATTGGCCTGGTGCCGACCGCCCCCGCCGTCGCCGCCGCCCTCGAAGCCTTCGACGGCCGGCACCGCACGAGCCTGCCGATGAAGGACTCACCGGCCGCCCGCGCCATCCTGCGGCCGCGGCGGAAGACGAGACGGTGATCGCCGCCCGGAAGGCGATGCGGTCGGCCGGTCACGCGAGTTCGGCCTATGAGTGAGCTGATTCCCGTTCTCGAAACGCTCATCGCCGACGTGCAGGCCGGCCGGCCCGCCGCGTTGTGTACGATCGTCAAGACCAAGGGCTCCACGCCGCAGGCCCCGGGCGCGACGATGTTGGTGCGCGGCGACTTCAGCACGCTGGGCACGCTCGGCGGCGGCTGCGTCGAGGCCGAGGTGCGCAAACAGGCCTTTCAACTGCTGCAACAAGACCGGGCGGCCCTGCTCGACTATCTACTGAACCACGACTACGGCTGGGACGACGGGCTGATCTGTGGCGGGCGGATGTTCGTCGGGGTGAGCCCGATCACGTCGGCGGCCGGCCTCGCACCGTTCCAGGACGCGCTGGCGCGGGCCAGACGCCGCGAGCCGGCGTGCATCCCGATCATCGTCGAGCACGAAGGCGTTCGGCAGGAATACCGCGTAAATCTGGAGGTCCCGCCGACGCTGCTGATCGCGGGCGCGGGGCACGTCGGCCAGGCGGTCGCCCGGCTGGCGGTCGAGGTTGATTTTCACGTGGTGGTGTTTGATGACCGGGCCGATTGCGCGGCCCCGGAGCGTTTCCCGCCGGGCGTCGAGCTGGTGGTCGATGACATCGCGCGGGGGCTGCGAGAATTCGCCATCGATCCGGAGTGCTACGTCCTGATCGTGACCCGCGGCCATAACCACGATCAGCAGGCGCTCGAAGCGGTGGTCCGCCAGGACCTGCGCTACCTGGGCCTGATCGGCAGCCGCCGAAAGTCGCGCATGATCCTGGACGGCCTGACCGAAGCGGGCGTTCCGCCGGAAAGGGCCGAACGCGTGCGCACGCCGATCGGCCTGTCGATCGGCGCGGTCACGGTCGCGGAAATCGCCGTCAGCGTCGTCGCGGAGCTGGTGCAGGTGCGCCGGCAGAGCGGCCCGGCTCTGGTCGAGGGGCCTTTCGAGGTTTCGGACTCAAAACGATAAGCGGTGACGGCGAGCGGCGGCGTGGTGCGGCACTTGGTGGGATTGCCACACCTGTATCTGATCGCGACGCACCAACGGCGTCTGACGACGCTGGCGGACGGGTCGTCAGCTCAGAACTACCATTCTCGCACAACCTCGCTGACCACGGGCTGGTTTTCGACCAACGCTTGCGGGCCGGGCCAGCACGAACGCGAAACGCGCTGTGCATCCTCGATGGAGGGCTATCCACAGACGTTGCTCGATTTGGCTCGGCAATGCGTCAAAGAGGGGGGGGGACCCTACCTTACCTACTGCGGCCTACAGTCGGCGGAGCGGCTCGCCTAGGCGAGTCGGTCGGCTCCACCAACGGCGCCGTCCAGAAGCAGCCCGCCACGGCGGCAGGGGGTCCCCACGGTTTTTTTCGTACGGGGTGGAAAAATCCGACACCCTGTGCTATAATATAGGAGTAGGCGTGCGAAGCGATGCGCTCATGCTCATCATAGGCTCTTCTCGTTTCGCGATCTGCGACAATTGAATAGTCTTTCAGATTCAATTACCTAGGTGTGGCGTCCTAAATCATCGCAGCTTGTGGCAGAGTTCATACTCACTCATCCGCGACGCAATCAAGGCAATCTGAATGGGTAGCGCGCCCGAAGTGTAACCGGGCGGACCGGCGCCCCCTTTGGGGGTTGTTTTGGGGTGCGCGCCGCGCTCACCAAGACAGTGAAAAAGGCAGTCTCGGGCGGACGTAAAGCCCAGGAGATTGTCTCTTTTTTTGCGCGATCTCCGGGGCAAGGAGATCGCGATGAGCAAGAACCGACAAGCCTACTCCGATGCGGTTGATGTGCTTCAACGAATGAAGGACATCGCCACGGAACGGGAAGTCCGGCGGAGGAAAGCCCCAAGTGCTGATCCATCGACGGTGTCCCTTGAGGATTTCTGTGCTGACGTGGATCATGTTTGCCGGGAACTCCGCGACGAGAAAGCGGATAGGCTTCTAACGTGTGCCGCCGTGGTTCGCTTGATGATCCGGGCAGCACACTTAGGGGTCTACGATGCGTATGAAAGTGGCGTTTCGCATTGATTCCAGTGGTGGCGTGATTCGTGCGCGGCGCCAGCGCGCTCGTCTAAGCCTTCAGAAACTCGCTGACCGTCTCGGGTGGGACAAGAGCCGACTGAGCAAGTACGAGAACAACCGCGTGGCCGTATCCTCGGAGGTTATCGAGCAGATTGCGGAGGCGCTGGGAATACTCCCAGAGGAGCTCGCACTGGACTGCCTAAAGTGCCGCTACGAGGCGCTGAACCATTCCGACTCCGAGCCCGCGCGCCTCCTGGAGAAACTGCTTGAGTCGCTTAGGCGTATGCGTTCTGCGTGACGTGAGGTCAAGTTGGGCCCATC
Source organism: Planctomycetota bacterium (assembly GCA_022574815.1). Lineage (GTDB taxonomy): Bacteria > Planctomycetota > Phycisphaerae > UBA1845 > Fen-1342 > JACZRH01. Next base: position 22,634 of record JACZRH010000016.1, read on the forward strand.
CGAGGTGCCATCTGCCGCGAAACTCGCACCGATCAGCAACCCCAGCGCGGCGGCGCGTTCGAATGCGTAGTTGAGATCGCCACCCCGCCGCGTCGCCAGCACGGCCACGAACGCGTCCGCGAACGACTGCGTGAGATTTGGGGCGGACTACGAGCCCGCGATCAGTCCCCATTCGCCCCGAGCTTGTCGTATAGCAAACGCGCCAACACGCTCTCGCGATACCTCGCCGTCGAACGCAGGTCGTCGATCGGGGAAACGTCTTTCGAGAGGATCGCCTGCAAGTCTTCGACGCGCGCGAAAGCGACCCCGTCCGCAAGCGCCGCTTCCAGATGCCGACAACGGCAGACCACCGGAGCGACGCTGTTGGCGGCGACGCGCCAGCCGCACTCGTCCTGCACAACCGCGACCCCGAGTTTCGCAATCGCCTGCGCCGCACGGGCGCCGACCTTGTGAAACCACTCCACCGTGCGCCGCCGCCGCGGCATGTGGATCGCCACGATCAGCTCGTCGGGGCGGCGGACGGTCTGCTTGTAGCCGGTGTAGTACCGGTCAAGCGGGACTTCGCGTCTTTCGCGAAGCGATTGGAGCACGACGAGCGCGTCATACGCCATCATCACCGGGACGCCGTCCGCCGCCGGCGAGCTGTTGCCGATGTTCCCCGCCCAGGTGCCGCGCGTCTGGATCTGGATCGCGCCGACCTGCCGAGCGGCCTCGCTCAGCAGCGGGAACGCCGCTCCGACTTCTTCGGAGGAAATTACGTCCCAATAGGTGGTCAGCCCGCCGAGCTGGAGGCCGGTGTCGGTCAGGCGAAACGGCTGCAGCGTATCGTGCAAACGCGAGAGATCGAGCAGGTTCCAATCGTCCTTCGCGTGATGATGCCATGACACAAGCAGGTCCGTGCCGCCGGCGACCGGAATCAACGGTTCGCCCGCCGGGGCGGCTGCCAGGTACTCGAGGGCTTCGTTCAGCGTCGTAGGTGTGAGCAGCCGCACGTCGCAACCTCTATCGAACCGTGCCGCTTTCGTCCGCGTGGTGCTTCAACACCTGCTCGACGCCTTCGATCACACCGTCGTATCCGGTGCAACGGCACAGATTGCCGCTCATGAACTCGCGCGGGTCCATGGTCTCGGCCAGATCGGGATGATCGAGCAGCCAGCGAATGGACATCACGATGCCCGGCGTGCAGGCGCCGCACTGCGACGTGCCGGTCCGATTGAGAATCTCCAGCATCGCCGGCGCGACCGACTCGACCGTCTCCACCCGCTGCCCCTGCACCTGAAACGCCGGCACGAGGCACGAATTGACCGGCAAGCCGTCGAGGATGACCGTACACGCGCCGCATTCGCCCTCGCCGCAGCCCTCCTTTGTCCCCGGGCAGCCGCAATCGTAGCGCAGCACGTCCAGCAGCCGCGCGTCGAGCGGGACCGTCCGCGCGACCCGTTCACCGTTCAGCGTGAACGTCAATTCGAGCTTATCCACCGGCGTCGCTCCCCAGCAGGTCCAGCAGTCGTTCCGGCGTGAGTGGAATCGAGCGGATCGACATGCCAAGCGCGTCGCAGACGGCGTTGATGACGGCGGGCGCGGGGCCGTCGATGGGCAGCTCGCCGATGCCCTTCGCCCCGCCCGGCCCGTGCGGCGTGGGCTGCTCTTCGAAGTAGACGCGGATCGGCGGGAGGTCGCCGCTGCCGGGGATGATGTAGTTGGTCATTTGGCAGTTCTTCATGGCGCCATTTTCCAGCAGGACGTTTTCATACAACGCCCAGCCGATGCCCTGCGCGACGCCGCCTTGGATTTGACCGCGGGCCAGCGTCTGGTTCAGAACCTTGCCGACCTCCTGCAGCGCGACGAAGTCGATGACGCGCACGGCGCAGGTGCGCAGGTCCACTTCGACCTCCGCGACGTACGCGGCCCACGAAAAGCACGCGTACGCGTCGCCGCGGTAGGTCTTTTCGTCCCATTCGATCGACGCGGGCTTGCGGTACTTCGCGCATCCGAGCAGGTGCTTGCCGTCGTGCGTGACGTGCCATGCTCGAATCGCGTCTTGAAGCGATGTGCCTTTGGGGCGCGCAACATCGCCGTCCCCCGTGTTCGATCCGACGCGCTCGATCAAATCGTCGCAAGCCTTGGCCACCAACTTGCCTACCACCATCGCCGTGCGGCTCGCGACGGTCGGACCGCTGTTGGGCACGCGCGACGTGTCGGGCGTCGCAACCAAAACCTCGCCTACCGCCAGCCCGAGCCGATCGGCGGCGATCTGCGTCAGAATGGTCGTGGTGCCCTGCCCCATGTCCGTCTGGGCGGTGAGCACTTCGACCCGCCCGTCCGGCAGCCCCGCGACCTGCACTTCCGAGGCCAGGTGCGTCTCGCCGGCCCCGGTGAAGCCGGCTCCGTGATAGAACGTGGCGACGCCCATGCCGCGACGAAGATAACGATGAGTCCTGTTTAATTGCTCGTGGCCGTTTCGGCGCTGATCGTAATCGCTCAGTTGCAAGGCCCGATCCAGCAGCCCCACCAGGTCGGTGTCTTCGCGGAACACCTGCCCCGTCGCTGTCGTCTGCCCTTTGCGCAGCAGGTTTCGCCGCCGCAGTTCGAGCGGGTCCATGCCGATCCGCTCCGCGATCACGTCCATGTGACGTTCGACCGCGAACAACGTCTGCGGCGCGCCGAATCCACGAAACGCGCCGTAGGGCGGCGAGTTGGTCAGCCGCACCTCGCCGTGAATGTGCGTGTTCTCGCAGTGATACGGCCCGGCCGCGTGTATCGTCCCGCGGCTGAGCACGACGGGCGAAAGCGTGACGTAGGCGCCGCCGTCGAGCAGGACGTCGATCTCCATCGCGAGCAGGCGCCCGTCGCGGTCCACGGCCGTGCGGTGTCGAACCCAACTGGGATGCCGCTTGGTTGTGACCGCCATGTCCTCCTGGCGATCGTAGACGATCTTGACGGGCTTGCCGGCCTTGTTCGCGAGCAACACGGCGTGGATCGCCAGCAAGGAGGGGTATTCCTCCTTCCCGCCGAACCCGCCGCCGACCGCTGTTTGCACCACGCGAAACGCGTCGCGCGGCTCGCCGAAGAAATGGGTCAGCGCATCGAGGACGTAATAGGGGCATTGCACGCTGCCTTGCACGACCATTCGGCCGTCCTCGCGACTGGCGAGCACGCCCTGCGTTTCGAGATACACGTGCTCCTGCGCACCGGTCTGGTATTCCCCTTCGATGACGTGCGGCGCCCGCGCGAAGACTTCTCGCGGGTCGCCTTTGCGAATGTCGATGAGTTTGAAGACGTTGTCCGGGCCATATTGAACCAATTCCGGCGTGAGCGGCCGGCGCGGATCCAGGACGGCCGGCAGCGGGTCGATCTCGACCTGAACGGCCCGCAGTGCCCGGCGCAGTTGGCCGATCGACGGGTGTGCGAGCAGGACGATCGGCTCATGCATGTGGCGGACTTCGCCCGCGGCCAGCGCCGGCTGATCGTTCTCGATCAGCGCGACCTCGTTCGGGCCGGGGATGTCGCGGTGGTCCACGACGACGAACTTGTTCCAGTTGATCGATGCGTCGAAGCGGATGTGCTTAATCCGCCCGCGCGCTACCGGGCTGCGAATCGCGCCGCCGTGCCAGACCCCCGGGACCGCCAGATCATCGACGAAGCGCGCGGTCCCCGCGAGCTTGGCCCCGCCGTCAACCCTGGCAATGTCCGCGGCAATGCTCATTTTTCACCGGCCCGTGAGACGATCCACTGTGAACGCCGCGCGGATGCTGCTGGAAGTAGCGGCACTTGCAGCGCACTGCGGAACCTGAATCGAACGGCGTTCATCATTGAGGCACCTATTCTATCCGACCGAACCCCGCACGCGAGTGCGCGGCGGGCTTGCAGAAAGTCGGCCTCGCGATGTAATGTAATTGCATCGCAACACGGGGGATCGATTCGTTGGGCGTGTTCCTATTCGCCTTGGAGCGGAGCCGTGGACCTCGAAAGACGCGTCGCCGCCGCCGCCGGCCGCGAAAGGGCCGACCTGGTCCTCAAGAACGGCAAGATCGTCAACGTTCTGTCGTGCGAGATTCACGAAGGCGACGTGGCGATCGCCGGCGATCGGATCGTCGGGATCGGGGATTACGAGGGGCGCGAGACGGTCGACCTCGCGGGCCAGTACATCTGCCCGGGTTTCCTGGACGGGCACGTTCACATCGAGTCGTCGATGCTCGGCGTGCCCGAGTACGCCAAGCTGGTCTGCGCGCACGGCACCACCGCGGTCATTACCGACCCGCACGAGATCGCCAACGTGATGGGCACCGAGGGCATTCGCTACATGCTCGGCTCGAGCAAGTACTGCCCGATTCACGTCTACGTCATGGTCAGCTCGTGCGTGCCCGCTTCGCCGTTCGAGAGCGGCGGCGCCGAGCTGAGTGCTCTCGACCTCGAGCCGCTGATGAGCGACCGCTGGGTGATCGGGCTGGCCGAGATGATGAACTACCCCGGCGTCGTCTCGGGCGATCCGGATTGCCTCGACAAAATCGCGCTCGCCGACGGCAAGCCCGTGGACGGGCATTGCCCGCGGCTCACCGGCCGCGATCTGTGCGCCTACGTCGCTACCGGCATCGGCAGCGATCACGAGTGTTCCACGCTGGAGGAGGCTCGTGAGAAACTGCGGCTCGGATTGCACATCATGATTCGCGAGGGCAGCCAGGCCCGCAATCTCGACGCGCTGGTCCCGCTGATCGAGCCCGCCACGCTCGACCGCTTCATGCTCGTCACCGACGACAAGGACGTCGAGGACCTGCTGAGCGAGGGGCACATCGATCATTTGATACGCCGGGCCATCGCCGCCGGACTCGACCCGATCCACGCGATCAAGCTGGCGACGATCAACCCGGCGCGCTACTTCGGACTGCGCCAGCACGGCGCGATCGCCCCCGGGCGGCTGGCCAACATCGCGATCCTCGACGATCTGCGGACCTGCAACGTCCGCCAGGTGTATCTGGCGGGAAGGCTCGTCGCGAGGGACGGCTCGGCCATCGATTACGACGCCGAGCGCCGCAAGCCGCAGATCCTGCGCAGCAGCATCAACGTCCACTGGCTCGATCCGGACCAGTTCGCGATCAAGACCGACGCCAAGCACGAGTGCGCGGTACACGTGATCGAGGTGCTGGAGGACCGTATCGACACGCGCCGCTCCGTCGAGACCCTGCGCATCGCCGGCGGGCGACTCCACGCGGACCCGAAACGCGACCTCTGCAAGATCGCCGTGGTCGAACGACACCAAGCCGGCGGCAACATCGGGTTGGGATTCGTGCGCGGCTTCGGGCTCTCGGCCGGCGCGATCGCCTCGAGCGTGGGGCACGACGCGCACAATCTCGTCGTGGTCGGCACGAACGACCACGACATGTTCACCGCGGCGGTACACCTGGTGAAGATTCGCGGCGGCTTGTGCGCCGTGAAAGACGGCAACGTTCTGGCGGATGTGCCGCTCCCGATCGCGGGCTTGATGAGCAACGCCGACGCGGGCACGCTCAGCGAGCAGCTTCGCGCGCTGCACGAAACCACGGCCACGCTCGACGTCACGCTGCGCCGGCCGTTCATGGCACTCTCGTTCCTGAGCCTGTCGGTGATCGGCGAGCTGAAGATCACGGACCGCGGGCTGGTCGACGTGGAGCGCTTCGAGCTGATCGACCTGGTGGCCGACCCGAAACCCCCTTCGTGAACCGCGTGAGGCCTGCGAAAGGTCCCCGCATCGAATCACTCCCCGTCGCGGTTGATGGCGTCAATCAGTTGCCGCAGCCGCCCGTACCTCTGCCGGTTGAAACGCATGCGCAAGCGCGGCTTGCTCTCATACTCGCCGTTTTCCTCCGGCAGTGCGTCGCAAGCCTCGATCGCGCCCGACTCGAGCAAGTCGGAATATTCCCCGTTGAGCCGGTCGAGCCTCGCCGACGAGATCGAACGATTCAGGCGCAGGATCAGGTCGCCGTTGACGTAGCGCTGCGAGTGGTAGATACGGTAGAAGCGCTGGATCTCGCGCACGGCGTCGTCGATGTCGTCGGTGACGTGAAACAGGCTCATGTCGTTTTCGCTGATCATGCCGGTACGAAGCAGCTCGCCCGTCACGTAGCCGCGCCAGTGCTGCCAAAAGCTGCCGCCCGCCGGTTCGAGCATGACCATCGGCACGATCGGGGCCTTGCCGGTCTGCATCAGCACCAGGGCCTCATAGCCCTCGTCGTGCGTCCCGAACCCGCCGGGGAACAGGACGACCGCATGGGACTCTTTCATGAACATCAGTTTGCGCGTGAAGAAATAGCGGAAGGTGACCAGCTTCGGGTCGTCGGCGATGATCGTGTTGGACTGTTCGAACGGCAGACGGATTGCGACGCCGAAGCTCTTTTCGACGCCGGCGCCCCCGTGCCCGGCCTTCATGATGCCGTCGCCCGCCCCGGTGATGACCATCCAGTCGTTCTCGCACATTTTGCGAGCGAACTGCTCGGCGACCTTATAGGCCGGTGCGTCCTCGCGGGTGCGGGCCGAGCCGAATATGCTGACCTTGCGAATCTCGCGCCAGGGCGCGAAGACCTTGAACCCGTAGCGCAGCTCCTGCAAGGCCTTGTGCAGCAGCTTGGCGTCGCCGCGGCTGGCGTTGTCGCGGGCCAAGCGGCAGAGCGTGACGAGGATCTCGCTGTAGAGGTCCTGGTTCTCCCCGGCGAGCCATTCGCCGGCGAAGTCCGCGATGGCAGCCTCGCGCGCGGCGCGGGTTCCGGCGTTGGTGCGGCCTTCCGTAGCGTCTTTGGGCAACTTGCGGCTCCTGTGTCTCTGCACGCGAGGCAAACCTTTAATGATATCAGGTCAATCGGTCTTTTTGGGGA
>JACZRH010000255.1 GCA_022574815.1 Planctomycetota bacterium
AGCCGGTGCTGACCGCCTGCACCGACGGCGTCGGCAGCAAGGTGCTGATCGCGATCGATGCGCGGCGCTACGACACGATCGGCATCGACCTCGTCGCGATGAACGTCAACGATCTGCTCACCGGCGGGGCCAAACCGCTGTTCTTTCTGGATTATATCGCCGTCCACAAGCTCGACCCCGACACGGTCGCGACGATCGTCGCCGGGGTCGCCGCCGGCTGCGATCGGGCCGAGTGCGCGCTGCTCGGCGGTGAGACCGCCGAACTGCCCGATCTTTACAAACGCGCCCACTTTGACCTGGCCGGGTTCGCCGTCGGCGTCGTCGAGCGCGGGCGGATGATCGAATGCGAGCGTGTCAAGCCCGGCGACGAAATCGTCGGATTGGCCTCCGACGGGATTCACTGCAACGGCTACGCACTGGTTCGCAAGCTGCTGCTCGAGGACGCCGGCCTGCCGCTGGACTTGCCGCAGCGCTCCCTGGGCGAGCCGCTGGTCGACACACTCCTGCGCCCCACGCGGATTTACGTCCGCCCGGTGCTCGACCTGCTGCGCCGCTATCGCCGACCCATGGTGACCGGCTTGATCCACATCACCGGCGGCGGCCTGCCCGGCAACCTGTCGCGCGCCCTGCCGGCCAATTGCGACGCCGTCATCCGACTGGGATCATGGCCCGTGCCGCGCATCTTCGGCCTGCTCGAGCACCACGGCGTCGCCGAAGAAGAAATGTACCGCGTGTTCAACATGGGCATCGGGTTCGCGCTGATCGTCCGGCCGAAATCAGTGGCGGCCGTGGTCCGCGCTTTGGAGAAAGCCGGCGAGCAGGCTTTCGTGATCGGCCGCGTTCGGCGGGGCCGCGGTCGCGTGGAGATGCGCTAGTATGTCATCGCACTGCAATCCGTTTCTCCGGTCGCCGATATCCCTCTTCGCTCTCATCCTGGCGTGTTCGCTCGGCTCCGGCTGCGCGGGAACGCACCCCGGCCGGCCGGCGCGCGGACCGGTCGCTTTCGAGATCGAGCCCTGGGAGTATCGCGGGCGCGAAGGGCGGCAGGTCACGACCGAGCATTACACGATCTACACCACCATCGCCGACGAATACTTGCTCGCAGCGCTGACCGAGCTGCTCGAGTCGTCGCTCGAGTACTACCAGCAGCTCGTCCCGCCGCTTCTCTCACCGCAGAAGAAAATGGACGTCTACCTGTTCGCGAGCCGCCCGGAATGGATCCACTTCACGCGCGCCTTCACCGGCCCACGCGCGAAGCAATTCCTGCGAGTCCGCCACGGCGGCTACTCCGAACAGGGCGTGTCCGTGATTCAGTACACCGCCCATCAGACGAGCTTTCCATTGATGGCCCACGAGGGCTTTCACCAATACCTGTTTCACTACGTCAACCCGCGCGTGCCCGCCTGGCTGAACGAGGGGCTCGCCGTCGTCTGCGAGGGCCAGCGCTGGAAGGGCACGCGCATCACGGCCTTCGACCCCTGGCACAATCCGCGGCGGCGCAACGAACTGGCCGAGGCGCTGGTCCGTAAGAAGACCTACCCGCTGCGCGAATTGCTCGAGACGCATGCCGGAGAGGTGCTCGCCCGCTCGCGGCTCAAGGTGAGTACCTACTACGGGCAATTGTGGGCCTTGTCGCTGTTTCTGCGCGAGGGGCAGGACGGCAAGTACGCCGAACGCTTTGACCGTATGTTACGCAGCCTGGCGCCCGAAGAGCTGGACCGCCACGCCCGCGCGGCCCACATCTGGTCGGACGACGAGACCTTTCACCCCGGCAGCGCCCTGTTTCGCAACTTCATCGGCGACGACCTCGAGTCCATCGAGCGCGAATACGTGGAATTCATGCGCCAAAAGGTCCTCGGTGCCCATTGACACGGCCGCGCGCGGATCGCGGCAGGCGGGAGACAGCCGATGGCGGAAACACCCGGCACCATCCAATTCGACGATTTCCTCAAGCTCGACCTGCGCGTCGGCACGATCACCCGAGCCGAAGCGCACCCCAACGCCGACAAGCTGATCGTCCTGCAAGTCGATCTGGGCTCCGAGCAGCGCCAGCTCATCGCCGGCCTGCGCGGCTACTACGAGCCCGACGAGCTCACAGGTAAGCAGATCGTCGTCGTCGCCAACCTCGCCCCGCGAATGATGCGCGGCCTGGAGAGTTGCGGCATGCTTCTCGCCGCGTGCAGCGACGACAACTCCGCCGTCATCGTGCTGACTCCGGAGAAGCCCATCGAGCCGGGCACGCGCGTGTCGTAATCCAAATGATCCATGTGGCCCGGCCGCCCCGCGCTGGGTGATAGCGAGCGCCGCTGGCAGCTTGCCTGCCAGTGCCTGCCGCGCCGAAGAACGCGCAGGTTCTGCCTGCAATGTGCGCTCAGCCAAGCACGCCGTCCGATTGATCTGATGGTGAGTTGATCGGTTTCGCAAGCCGCGCGGATCCTGCTGGGAGCCGTGGGGCCGAGTCCCAACCGTGCCAGACCGCGTGCAATGGAGGCCGCCAAATGAAACCGGACCCAGTGCGGTGTGTCTTACGGAGTTGGATCTTCCCGGCCGTCGTCGTCTTTGCTGCAACCGGCGGATCGGCGCGCGCGGGGCAGTTCGATCTGTTGGTCACCAGCTATGTGGACGGACAGGTAGATCGGTTCGACGGCGAGACCGGAACGGCTCTCGGGACCTTCGCTCGTCTCGGCGCGCTGACGCGGCCCACCGGCCTCGAGTTCGGGCCGGATGGGAATCTGTACGTGGTAAGCAGCACGCATGGCTCCATCCTGCGATTTGACGGCCGCAGCGGCGCGTTTATTGACGTGTTCGCGGGCGGTCAGGCGTTGGATCGACCCCTCGATCTGGCGTTTGGGCCGGACGACATCCTGTACGTTTCCGATGGCGGTTCGATGAACCGTATCGCGCAGTTCGACAGTCGCACAGGCGCGTTCCGGGGCTCTTTCGGCGCCCCGGATTTGCGCGGAGCGACCGGCCTGGAATTCGCTCCGGACGGTATCCTGCTCGTGGTCTCCGCTGGCGAGGTGCAACGCTACCGCGGTCGCGCCTTCATCGGCAGCATCGGCGGCCCAGAACTTGGTCGACCCGCGGATGTCGCCTTTGGACCGGACGACAACCTCTACGTTTCGAACCTCTACCCCCCTTCGATTCTACGCTACGACGCCAGCAGCGGCGTCTTCATTGATACGTTTGTCGGAAATCTCGACGTTCTCGAATACCCGGTCGGAATCGTGTTTGGTCCTGACGGGAATCTGTATGTGGCGGACCACGAACTCGGGCAGATTGTACGGTTCGACGGGCGGACCGGAGCCTTCATCGACTTCTTCGCCGAGACTCGCTACCCGGCCTTCCCCATCTTCGTACCCGGGCCCGGCACGCTTTGGCTGTTTGCCGTTGGTGCTTTGCTGGTGCTGAAACGAGAACGCCGTGCTTTGGCACGTTCCGATGGAGTTTCCAAATCGTGAGACTCGGAACTCTGACTCTCTTGGCCGTATCAATGCCTCGGCTGAGCAACCGAGAAGGCGTCTGGCGATGCTGATGGCCTACGAGAAACAGTCGGAGGGAGTGCCGGTTGACAAGTACAGGGTGTTCCGCAATCGGATCAGCCAGCTGTTTGCCGAAGTCGGCGAACTTGCGCCGGCGGAGAGATACGCACGAGAATCGTTCGATTACGCGCGTTGACATTGGGGCGACGATCATCAGAGCACGCTCGCGTCCATGAACAACGTCGCGGACGTTTGGCGATCACAGGGGCGTCTCAAAGAGGCGGAGAAGTTTTGTTGCGAGACGCTGGATCGGGAGAGGAACGTGCTCGGGCACGATCATCCGAACACGCTTACGACAATGAACAACCTCGCGGCTGTCTGGTACTCACAGGGGCGCCTGGAAGAGGCGGAGAAGCTCTGTCGCGAGACGCTGGATCGGCAAAAGCACGTGCTCGGCGACGATCATCCCAACACGCTTCAGTCCATGAACAACCTCGCGGGCGTCTGGGAATCACAGGGGCGGCATGAGGAGGCCCAAAAACTAAGCACCGACGCTATCGAACGAGCGAAACGCGCGACCGGCGGCGACCATCCGAAAAGGAGATAGGCTCCGTTCGTTGTCGTAACACGGACGGGTCGGTTGGCGACGTACGCCACTTGAGAGCATCGCACCGCGAGCCACGGCCTTATTGTGTCAATCTGATCCGCTTACCCGTCCCAACCGCACCATACGCCACCGCGACCCCAACCAACTCGCGCGGTGCCAAGCGTCGTACGTTGGGATAGGCCCGCAGCAGCTCTTGTTCGATCACACTGCCTTTTCGCACGAACACGTAGCGCGCCGGCCGCCACGATGGGTCGATCAGGCAGATGTACTCGGCGTTGAGGTCGGCCCGCGGCAGATCGTCGCGCCACGAATTGAGGGTGTTGGTCATGATCAGGTGCGGGCGTCGCGAGAGCGTGTAGTCCAAGTCCCACTTGCCAAAGGTGGGCTTCGGCCGGCCGTGCCGCGCGATGTAGGCGTCGGTCAGACCGGCCATGTCCACGATCGGGACTTCGGGCGCGTAATAGCCGAGCCGCCCGAGCACGTCGGTCGCCGCCAGCAGCCCCGCCTGGTTCGAGTACCGCAGCAAGGCGGCCAGCTCGCGATCGGGTGGCGAACCGCGCTCCGGCATCTCACGCTGCCAGCCGAGCGAAACCGCCATCAGCACCAGAGACACAAAGCCCACGCGCAACCCTCCCGCCAGCACCGGCCGTTGGCGAACCAGCCTCCCGCGCAGAATGCTCGTCGCACCCCAGACCACCAGCACCGTCAGCATCGCCTGATAGGGAGTCAGCAGCCGAAACGCGGTCATCCAATCGCCGTGATTGTACAGCGCCACGCTGAACCCCAGCGCGACGGCGCCCGACAGGTAGCGCGCGGCGCGGCGGCGCCCGTTCGGTCGCAGTAACGGCACCAACGCGACAATCGCCAGCGGGCCGACCGTGGCGAACACGAACCGCTCGATGTACTCCAACCCCGCCCGGTTGAACACGACCCCGGCCCAGCCAGTCCAGTCCTCCGCCGCCAACCGCGTCAGCAGCGCCGCCTTGGCGACCACGCTGTTCGGCGTCCAGCTTCCGTAATAGCTCAGCCGAAACGCAAGCAGGCCGACCAGCATCGCCAGACACGGCCCGACCAAGCGAAGCCAGTCGGATTTCCGCGCGCGGCGGCCCTCTAACGCTTGGACAAAGAGCGCCAGTAACCACAGTGCGAACCCTTCCGGTCGCGTCAGCGCCGCGAGCCCGAACGCGATCGACGCGAGCATCGGCCGTCGCCGGATGAACAGCGTTGCACCGGCGAGGATCAACACGCCGAATCCGGCCGTCTCGAGCCCCAGCACGGCCGACGCGCAAAGCGCCGTCGAGCTTGCCAGCCACAAACCGACCGTCGCGGCCGCGATGCGCGAGCGCGTCACGCGCCACGCCAAGCCGATCGCGGTGCAAACCGTCCCGACCAGTGCGATCCAGCCCAGCACGCGTGTGAAGAAGACCGGGTCCAGCCCGCCCCGCAGAGCCCCGGCCGTCAGCAGCACCCACAGAAAGTTGGAATACCCTTCCACATATTCATCAATATTGAACACCAGCCCGTGCCCGGCGACCAGGTTCCACGCGTAGCGGTAGGAGATAAACGCGTCATCCACAACGATGGGCGGCAGGCTGACGGTGTGCCACGTCGCCAGCGAACCCGCCGCGACCATCGCCCACCCGATAATCCGTCGATTCTGCCTCAGCAAAGGAATCACCCTATTCCGCTCATCGGATAATCGACGGGTATCCTTCCTGAAATTGCACCCCCCCCATGGGCAACCGCGGGAACAGATGCTCGAGCCGCCGCGTGGGACGATGTGAGCTGCGGAAGCGCCACGCCCCGACGCGTTGCTTCCCGCGCCACAATTACGGCAAGAAAAACGGCCCCGGCGTCATTTTGTCCGCGCACGATGTATCCAGCGGTTGGGCCGGATCGGCAAGAAAGGCGCGCATGATGTTCGTGACACAATCCCCGCCAACCCCGTGCGAGCCCGGAACGACCACGTGCACGCCCTTACTCAGGTGACGCGCCGCCTGCTCACCCCATTTCGGCGGCGTCACCGGATCCAGCAGCCCCGACAGCAGCAGCACCGGCGCCCGGCCGCGGACCGGCTCGCCGTAGTCGACCGGCAGCTTCGACTTCGGCCAAAACTCGCACACCGCGATCTGCCGCCGCACGCGGCCGTCGCCCAGAAACGTGCCGCGCGTCTCACGCTCGATCTCGTCCGGCTCGATGCGGGCCACGTCCTCGGCGCAGGTGACGCACAGGAGCATGCCGAACGCCAGCCCGCGCCGCAGCCCGCGGTTTCGCTCGATGGCTCGCTGCGCGAAACCGTCGAAGTCGCCCTCGAACATCCGCTGAATCATCAGCGGCACGTCGCGGTAATCCACGTACATAATCACGCGCAGGGCCTCCGCGAAGGCGTCGCGTGACACGCGCACCTCGACGCGCTCCCCGGTTGTCGGGTGGCGGACCGTCGCGGAGGCCGGTTGCTGCTCGAGCCGTTCGAGCACGGTCCGGAATTTCTGGCGCAAATCGCCAAACGCCGCCCGACGCGCGGGATGCTCCCGCACCAGTTTGAAGATTTGCTCGAGCGCGTGTTGCGCTCCGGCGGCATGAAACAACGGGTTCTTGAAACCGATTGGCGCGACGCTGTTCATGATCGCGCAGCGGACCGTCTCCGGATGCCGTCGCAGGTACACCAGCTCGGCCCGCGAGCCGTACGACCCGCCGTGCAGGTTGATCTTGTCGTAGCCCAGCGCCCGGCGCAGGTCGTTGACGTCGTCCATCGCCTCCGGGGTCGAGTAGTGCGTCAGGTCGGCCCGCTCTTGCAGCTTCTCCAGACACGCACGAAAAGAGGGCACGTCGAAGATCGGCTCGAGATAGCCTTGCAAGTCATCGTCGCTGCCGAGCAGGTCGCATTGCAAGCGA
>JACZRH010000017.1:0-27918 GCA_022574815.1 Planctomycetota bacterium
TAGTGCCGCCGCGCGATCAGAATTAATCGGTCGGCCGGCTCGATGACGTAGGTTGTCGCGCCGGGGTCCATGCGCCGCGTTGCGCTACCGCCCGCGCCCGGATCGTCATGGGAAGCCGCCGATTCCGCCGCATCCAACCACCCGGACCGCGATTCATCCAAGGGCGGCAATACGGTCGGCGTGGCCACCGCTTCGCGGTCGCTCTCATCGCCAGACCGGCCCTCCACCGACGGGTCCTGCGGAATCAATCCAGCCGCTCCGAGATCGCGCGACAGGTCCACTGGAACCAGAGGTTCGTCCAAGTTCGAGGTGGAACCGGCTCGATCACTCGCCCCGCCCGCTTCGCCGAGTGTACGCACCGAATCGCGCGCGATGGACGGCGGCTCGGACTGCGACGCCGCGCTTCGCGTTAAGTTCACTTCGTCCGGCGGGTTCTGCGTCGCGATCGGTTCGTCGTACGAAGAAAGATCCGGCCGGAAATCGGTGCTCGCCGACTGGGAGCTGCCCGGGCGATCGCCCGCTTCATGACCGGCCAGAGCGAGGTCGTTGCCGCGACGATCTTCCTCGGCCCGGGAGCGGTCGAAGGGCACTTTGGAGGCACCCCCGACGGCCCCGTCTCGTGTTGTAGCCGACCAAATGATGGTCGCGGTGATGACGACCAGACCGATGACAATTCCCGCTTTGACTTCCGTGCGCATCGAACTGCCTCCATGCAGGTACAGGCCTCGACTCGGGACGCGGACCCCGAGTCGCGGCTACTTTATCGCGTGGGGGTTCGACAAGCAACCGCGATCTCAGGCCGGCGCCGTGCGGGTCGCCCGGGCCGCCGGCGCCCCGCTCTGCCGGCCGGTGAGCCTCAACATCAGCAACGGCGCCGCCACGGCGACCGACGAATACGTCCCGGTCACAATGCCGATCATCATGCAATAATTGAACCCGCGGATTGCGGACCCGCCGAAGACGTACATCACCGCCAGAACCAGGAAGGTCGTCGCACTCGTCAGGATCGTGCGTGACATGCACTCGTTGATGCTGCGGTTGATGATCTCCGGCGTCACGACGCCCAGCCGACCGCGCGTCTCACGGATGCGGTCGAAAATGACGATTGTGTCGTTGATCGAATACCCGATGATGGTCAGGAACGCGGCGATGACCGTCATGTTGATTTTGAAGTCCTCGATCAGGAAGAATCCGGAAAACGCCGTGCTGAAGCCGATGAACGCCAACGCGATCAGCACGTCGTGTATCAGGGCGCACACGCCGGCGATGCCGTACATCGGCCGGCCGAAGCGAATCCACAGGTACGCGATGATCATCGCCCACGAGAGAACCAGCGCGATCGCCGCGAGCTCTTTGGACTGTGCGGCGATCTGCGGCTTGAATTGCAGGACTTTTCGGAAGGTCTGCTCGGTCTCGAGCGCCGCCGTCACGAGCTCCAGCTTCGGCCGCGCGAACTGTCCGTACCAGCCATCCGGATCGACCGAAAAGCCCCTTTCGGGATCGACCGACGCGACGACCACGCTCGAGAATAGCTCCTCGCCTGACTCATCCGCGCCCACGCTCGTGATTCCCAGCACCGCGAAGTCGTACGAACGGTGGTAGCGGCCGCCCGCCAGTGGCTGCATGCGCATACTCTTGATGCGCTCCTCGATCGTTTTCGTCGTCTGCGGCGGGTCGAGATTGTCGAGGTATATGGCGACGCCGTCCAGAAAGTCCGTGACGTCCCCGCCCGCGCCCGCGGGCAGACCCGGCACGACCGCTTCCAGCCGCCGTTTGGTGATCGGATACGGCCGGTCGTTCTCGCCGCGAAACACGAATTGCACCGGCCGCTGCGTGACCAGCTCGTCGCCCAGTGCGGCCTCGATCGCGTACTGAGCGAGGGCCATGTTCGTCGCGGTGGTGGTGACGTTCCAGATGCGGCCGGCTTCGCTCGCGTCGCCCGTATCGAGTATCGCGTTCACGTTGGAATCGGCGATGTTCTCGGCCGTGAGCGCGGCGCCCTTGGCGCCGGCGAGGGCGTGGATGGCATCGCGCAACCGGTCGGCATCTACGGTGCTCTGGACGCGGATGCGGATGTTCCCTCCCTCGCCGCGCGCGTCGATCCCGTCGCGGACCAGCAGCCCCTGGCCTTCGAGCGGCTCACCGACCAAGGCCGCCAATCGTTCGTTCGTGATTTCGGCGAGGTGCACGCGGAATAGCGTCGGATCCCCGGCGACGGGATCGACGCTGACCTGATCCAGCCTGCGGGCGTCGTCGGCGATCGGCGTGCCGAATTCGAAATCGCCGCCTCCCTCGCCGGTGGCAACCGCCCGCAGGCGATCGGCGATGGTCGCGGCCGTGAAGTCGGCCCGCTTGGTTTCGAGTTCGACCGAGCTGCCGCCGAGGAATTCCACGTCGAGCGCGCCCCGCGCCCCGCGCGAGATCAGCATGGCCAGGCCACTGATGATGATGAAGGCCGAGAGCGGAATGAAGATCTTGCGTTTGGCGTACCAGTCGATGTTCGGCACGCCGATCAGGGTCATCATCTTGATGTCCTTGATGACGTGGTACTTGATCAACAGCGTGAAGATCGTGCGTGTGACGAACAGCGACGTGAACAAGCTGCACACGATGCCCCAGCCGAGCGTCAGACCGAAGCCTCTGATCTCCTCGCTGCCCGCGTAATAGATGATCACGCAAATCAGCAGCGTCGTGATGTTCGAGTCGATGATCGTCGAGAACGCCTTGTCGTACCCGTTCTTGACCACCATGCGCAGCGAGGATCCGCGCCGCTTCTCCTCGCGCATACGTTCGAGAATCAGCACGTTGGCGTCCACGGTCATGCCGATCGTCAAGATCAATCCGGCGATGCCCGCCAGCGTGAAATTCGCTTGCAGCATCGCCATGGCGGCCAATACCAGCGCGATGTTGAACACCAAAGCAACGTTGGCGATCAGGCCGCTGAGCAGATAATAGAGCATCATGACCAGCGCGACCGCCACCAGCCCGCCGATGCCTGCACGAAACGCCTTCGCCAAGTTCGCCTCGCCCAACGCCGATTCGATCGTGCGCTCCGAAAGCGGCGTGTCCTTCAAGCGGCCCGGGAGCGACCCCTCCTCCATGGTTTGAACGAGGTAGGCGACCTTGTCCCGACTGAAATCGCCGGTAATGCGCCCGTTGCTCCCGATCGTTTCTTGGATGTTGGCTGCGGAATACGCAACATCATCGACGAGAATGCAGAGTTGCTTGTCCTTGTTCTTGCCGGTCAGGTCGCGAAAGAGGGTGCCGCCGACGACGTCGAGCCGAAAAATGACGCACGGGCGGCCGTTCTCATCGCGGTCCACGAAAGCCCGCTCCAGCTTCCAGACCCGCCCCTCCATGACCGCCGGGCGCAGCAGCCCGTGCTTCTCTTCATTGACGGGCAGCTTGGACAAGACGTAGAAATGGTCGCCGTACTTGTCCACCACCATGGCCGGCAGCGAGCGCACGTCGAGCGTGTCGAGCTGCTGCGGCGAATCGAGATTGAAGAACGCGATGGGATTGTCGATCTTGAACCAGCCGAAGCGCCCGAATTTCTGCGGGCCGCGCTCCTGCAACTGCTGGCGGAAGATGTCGAACTGCGTGCGATTGTCGGGGTTGGGTTCGGCCAGGATGCGAAATTCGAGAATGCCGGCACCCTTCAGCAGGCGCTTCAAATCGGCCGGACCGTTGAGCTGCCCGGGCTTGGAGCGCCACGCGATATGTTTCTGGACTACGTCCTCGATTTGATTCGCGAGACCCTCGTATTTCTCTTTCAAATGTGCAATGCCGCGCTTGCGAGCTTTCGATCCCAGGCCGAGATCGAGAATCTCCTCCAGCCGCTGCTCGGGGAAATTCGTCGCCAGCACCGCGTCGATCGCGTCATCGAGCGCTTCCTCGGCCCGCAGCAGGGGGTCAATGTCGTCTTCCGGCGTCGCCGGTGCCTTCGCCGACGCGGCGGTCGTCGCACTCGTTGTGACGGGGGCCGACGCGGCGGCCGGTCGCGATGCGGGCGTGTCTGGCTCGGGGCGCTCGAGCGCGGCGCGATATTCGTCATGCCGCGCCGCCGCTTCTTCCATCAACCGCTTGCGCTCCGCCGAATCACCGGCCAGCGCGGCGAGGGCGGCCGTTCGCGTCTCGGCCGGCGTGCGCAGCCCGCGTTCCAGATTGCCGCGTCTGATGTTCGCGGCTCGCAGCGCTTCGAAGGCGTCCACGTACGCCTTGCGCGTGGCGGCGGCGTCTTTGTCGGGCAAGGGCATCTGGACCTCGATCCGGTCGTGCCCCTGCACGCGCCAAACGAGATTGTGTACGCCGTTGGGGTCGGCCCGCCGCGCCAGGCTGTTCTTCAAGCGTTCAGCTAGGAATGGATCGTTTTCTCCCTCTTCCTGGCGAATCTCGAAGATCATCGACACGCCGCCGGCGATGTCGATCCCCTTCTTGAAGATCATTTTCGGAGGCCACTCGCTAAAGTCGAACAGAAAGAACGTCGCGGCCACGATCACGCCGCCGATCAGCAACAGCCGTTGGTTCAGGTTTTTTTCCCACATGGTTCCGCACCTCGACAGGTAGGTTATTTTCAGGATTTCGGGGGACGAGCCGTACGCCGTCCCGCCAGGAATTCACCGCGGCCTGCAACGTGAGCAGGCGACCCGCTTCAAGCCGTGGGCGGGCCTGTGCGTGTGATGACGGTCGTCAGGGAGGGGTCGATGCGAACAAGCAGGCGAGCAAACACGGGGATGGGCCGCGCCGCGACGGTCGGATCGAGCGGGAGCACCCACACCAGGCTCCGCCCGAGCCCGTCGCGCTCGATCGCACGGGTTGGCCGCGAGCCGTCCAGAGAATCCTCATCGCCGATTCGCTGCGAGCGGCGCTTCGTCGGCGCCAGGCGAACTCCCCCGTGCGTCGCGGCGGAGCGCGGCGGGACTGTGTCGGGCAGGACGCTTGCGAAAGTCAGCGGCGGGGCCTGCGGTTCTTCCTCATTCGAATCGCGCGCGGGCTCCTGCCGCGGATTTCCCGGCGGCGCGGCGAGGTCTTCGGCCAGCCAGGGACAGACTTTTTCCTGCACCGCGAGTAACAGCAGGATACCGAGCACCGCGAAGCCGCGCAGGAGTTTGTTGGCTGGAATCGAAACCATCATGCGGATCATACCGCGCCGCGCGGGCAAAGCAATCGGCCGCCCGCACACGGCAAACCAGTGGCGGGGCGCGGGCCGCGACACTATGCTAGCGCCATGATCAGTTGCAAAACGCGAGTGCTCTTGGCCTGCTGGCTTTTGCCGGTCCTGCTGCCGGTAGCGCTCACGGGCTGTCGCCGCGCCGCCAAAATCGACCTGCACCAGTCCTTCGCCCCACCCTCGCAGCGCGAAATGACGCTCAAGAGCCCCTGGAGCTTCGCGGCCGCTGGGCCCGAACGGCAACGCTACCTGCTCGCGTTTCCGCGGCCGGGGGCTGAGAAAGGCGTTCGCGATTTCCTGGTTTACATCGATGCCCCCGACGAGCGCGGCCGGCTGGCCGTCGATCCACAGGCGGCCGACGGCGCCCGGGGCTTTCTGATCCAAACCGTCGGGCGGCTGAAGGGAAAGACCGCGTTCGCGAGCGGGACCATTCGCGTGCGCGAGGTCTGGTTCTCGCCGCACCTGCTGCGCATCGACTTGGACGTGCGCTGCGCCGACGAGACCTACATTACCGGCACCGCCTACGTCGAACGGATACCCCATGAGGTGCAGGCTTTCGAACGGCGCTATGCCGCGGATATCGGCCGGCTCGCCACGACGCAACCCGCGTTGACCGAGGAGCGCGAGACCGCCGACCGCCCCGTCTCCGCTCCCTGACCTTTCGTTTCCGGACCGCTGTCGTGATGTGCTACACACGTCGCGCACGATCCGGAGCGCCCACATCCAGTCGAACGCAGAGACCATCGTCGCCGCTGCACAGCAATTCGAATCGATGGCCGATCTTTCCGATTGTCTCGATGTGTACGGAACCGAATCAGCTCCGCTTGCCTCGACATCGACGGCTCCAGAGAGCCAGGCGCCGGCGATCGCGCGCGGCGACGGGCCGGATCGCGAACGGCCGGAAGACACCCTCACCGACCCAACAGCCTCAGCCCGCGCGATCGTCAATGCACCCTCTCGAGACGCGTCCGGCTCATCAAGATTTCGAGCAAACTCGGAGTACCCGCCGGGCAGCCCGACCAATCTGGACTGCGAATCGCGGCGTCGGTTTCGCTGGCTGACGCGTCCTCGCCGCGTGGGGCTGACGCTTGCCGCGGTCTGGGTGTTGAGCTTGTTCGACCTTGGATTCACACTGCTCGAGTCGGACCGCGGCCATTTCGTGGAAATGAACCCGATTGCGGCCAAGTTGCTTGATGGGCCGGCCGCCGCCGTCATCGCATACAAGGTCGGCCTCGTCGGCGTGGGGACCATCATTCTGGTCGCGCTGCGACGCCACTCCGTCGCCGAACTCGGCTGCTGGTTCTTGTTCGCCGCCAACACCTACGTCGCCGTGCGTTGGTACGTCTATTACGGCTGCACGCTGACCGGCGACCCGAACCGCTTCATTATGGCACCTCCCTGGCTTTACTGATCAAGCGTGCTTGTGGGCCCGGGCGAAATCTGCTCTCTTGCGGCCCTATGAATTCCGAGACCGCAAGCACTCTCCCGGCTCGCGCTGGGCCGCTCGATCTCTTGCCCGCGCCGCGCCGCGGCCGTGGCAGCGATGGCCTTGCGCTGGCCGCCACCGTTGTCGGCGCCGCGTTGGCGGCCTGGATGGCGCTGCTCAGCGACGGCGTCCATCACGACGATGATCTGGTCCATTTCCAAATGGCGGCCTGGTCCTTCGAATACCCGGCCTACCTGCTCAACACCTGGGGCCGACCCGGATTTACCGTGCTCTACGCGTTGCCCGCCCAGTTCGGCATGCCCGCGGCGCGGCTCTTCAGTGTGCTGTTGACCGCAATCACCGGCTGGCTTGCGTATCGCATCGCCGTTCGGCAGGGGTTCGCGTTGGCCTGGCTCGCACCCGTACTACTTTGGCTCCAGCCCATGACTTTCACCTTGAGCTATACCACGCTGACCGAGCCGGTGTTGGCGCTCTACCTGACCATCGCGATGTGGCTGTTGCTGCGCCGCCATTTCACCGCCTGTGCCGTGGTGGCCTCGCTCTGCATGGTCACACGTCACGAGGGCGCGATCTTCGTCGGATTCTTTGCCTGCGCGCTGTGGCGTGAGCGCCGGCCGCTGCGCGAGTGGGCTTGGCTGGCCTGGGCTCCGCTAGTCCAGAACATCCTGAGCCGCTTCGTGCTCGGAACACTTCCACTGCTTACCTTCCTCGACACCACACCCACCGACGAATACGGCACCGGCGGCTGGCTCGCCATGATTGCCCGCTGGCCCATCGCCGCCGGCGTCGGCGCGATCGTGCTCGCCTGCGCCGGAGCCCCGTTCGTAACGCGAAGGCCCGGCGGAAAACTCTGGATCGGTTGCGGCGTCGCGTTTCTTCTGGCGCATACGCTGATCTACCGCTTCGGCCTGTTTGCCAGCGGCGGCTACTACCGATTCCTCGTGCCACTGGGGCCGATCATCGCCGTTTCGGCCGCGGCGGCGTTGTCGGAGTACTACCGCGCCTTCGTGCTCGAGGGCCGGGCCGGAAACGCGCGCGGCAATCATGCGACCATCCGACAACTCAACCTGACCGTCGTCGCGTCGCTGCTCGTGTTGTGGCTGGCGGTCGAGCTCGAGATTCCGGACTGGCTCGGCTGGTTGCTGCCCTGGTTGCGCTACGGGGCCGTGGCGTTGCTGGCCGGCTGTGTGCTGACGACCTTCGCCATTCGCGCGCAGCACCCGCGCGCCGTTCGCCGACTGGCAGCCGTCTATCCGGCCGCCCTCGTTTGGATTGTGCTCTGGCAGCCGTCGTTCGGGCGCGGCATCGAGCCGCCGTTTCAGCAGTGTGCGCCGCTTATCCTCGTCGACGACCAGATCCTGATCCGCGAGGCCGTCGACTGGCTGCGCGAAAACGGGCTCGCGCAGCGCCGCCTCGTCACGGCCAATGCCTGGCCGCGGCATTTCCTCAAGCGTTCGGCCTCGCCCTTTGGCGTGCCCCCCGCCCAGGAAGTCAACACCATGCAGCCGGGGGATCTGCTGCTGTGGGACGCGCGCTACTGCCCCTCGCCGGCGCACAACATCCATCTCGCGGACCTGCGCCGCCGTAGCGACTTCGTCCAACTGTGGCACGGCCGCGAGCACCCCAACGGGCGGGATGGGGTATACTGCTACGTCTTTGAAAAGCGGGCGCGCCCCGCGACGCGCCCCGCGGACCAACGTTGAGACCCTTGCGATGGAAACACCCAAGCCCGCGCCGCCCGTAACGGCTCCGCTGCCGAAGAACTGGATCCGGTGGACCGCCGTCGCGCTGGCGGCGCTCGGCTGGTTCATCAGCCTGGACTTGCTGCTGGTCAGCGCCGGCGGCAAGGCGTTCAATCCGCTGCTGCAAAACTCCTGCGGTTCCGCAACAACCGGAGGCGGCGCCCTGGACTGCGCCTCGGTCCTGAACTCGCGCTGGGCCTACGTCGGAAGGACCGAGAAGAGCGCGGGGACTCCGGTCTCCGCGTTCGGCATGGGTTACTTCGCGTTCGTCGGCCTCTGGTATCTGTTCGTCGGGCCGCCGACCCGCGACCGTTTCGCCTGGCACTTTATCGTCGCCGTCGTCGTGCTGTTCGGCGCCCTCGTCTCGTACATCCTCGTGCGCGCCATGGGCGTCGAGCTGCGGCAGTGGTGCCCGTGGTGCCTCGCCACGCACGCCGCCAACGCCGGGCTCGTCCTGCTCACGGTGCTGGCCTTCCCCTGGCGGGCGGCGGCGCCCGGGGCAAGACGCCATCCCTCGCCGCGACTCGCATTGGCTACCTTCTGCGCGTGCAGCCTGGCTTTCATGGTACATCTGGCGACGACGCAGCTCGCGATGGCCAGCGGCGGCGTGATGCAACTGCAAAACGCGTATCGCGGGATTATCGACGATCCGGACTTCGCCGTGTGGAATTACAATCGCCAGCCGCTCTGGACCATTCCGCCGCGCGATGACGAGGTGTACCTGGGCAATCCGGATAGCCCGAATACCGTCGTCGTCTTCGCGGACTTTCAGTGCGGCGCGTGCAAGATCGCGAGCGATATCCTGGGCGCCCTCCTCGCCGAACACCCGGGCCGGCTCCGCGTCACGTACCGGCATTACCCGAAAGACGCGACCTGCAATCCCTACGAAACGTCGCGCGGGCACGTATTCGCCTGCCGCGCCGCGCAGGCCGCCGAGGCCGCGCGGCGCGTCGGCGGCCCGGAAAAGTACACGGAGATGCGCAAGTTGCTATACGAGCGGCAGATGCAATTCGGCGCGGGCCGCTTCGAGGACTGGGCAACGCGCGAGCTCGGCCTGCAAGCGTCCGCGTTCAATGATGCGTTCGCGTCCGAGGCCGTCAAAGAGCGCATCGCCGAGGACATCGAGCTCGGCAAGAGTATCGGCGTGACTGCGGTGCCGGCACTCTTCCTGAACGGTCGCCGCGTCGAACATTGGCGCAACCCGGCCATCTGGAAGGCGTTGCTCGGCATCGAAGCCGCGGAGCGCACGCCCGATTCTGAACCATGAGTCGGCGGGGTCGAGCCGCATTCCAACCGAGCAACTGCCGTGGCAGGCCCGTGCGGATCGGCCGCCCCACACCGTCAAGCGGAGACCCGCCGGCGAGCCCCGCGGCAAACCAATCGAAACGAAGTGAATTCATGGAGCAACGCTGATGGGCAGGATGAAGGTCACGAAAACGGGCCGAAAGACAGTCAAGAAAACCGTCAAGAAAACCATCAAGAAGGTGACGCGAAAGATCGGCGTCAGGACTTCGAGCGCGGCCGGGACGAAATCGAAATCGGCTTCGCCCGCCCGCAAGAACGCTGTAGCGACCCAGATCAAGCCCTCGAAGAACGCCGAGATCATCGTGCGCCAGGGCTTCGTGATCGACGCGACCGGCGGCGCTCAGCACGCCGTCCCCGAGGTGCTGATCGTGGGCAACCGCGAGGGGCTGCAATACCTCTCCGAAGTGTTCGCGCGTTTGGCCGAACAGGCCAAGTCGCGGGCTCCTTCCGCCGAGCCCGCCGAGGAATTGCAGCTCGGCCGCGACGAGCACCCGATCAACCCGCGCCTCAGCGACGCGCTCGAATTCCGCTTCGGCGCCCTCACCGCCGCGAACCGCGCCGCGACCTTCAAACGGCACGGCATCACCATGAAATCGCGCGAGAAGGGCAGTCTCTTCGAGCGCTACCAGGAAGTCGCCGAAACGCAGTACACCAAGATCGCGCGGCAGATTCACAAGTAGCCGAGCCCGGCCCGGCATGGTGCCCCATCCCGTTCCGAAGGACGGGGTGGGGGACGGACGCACTCTGAGGTAGACTCCCGGCATGCCGAGGCGACTACGCAGACACTACGACTACGGGCACATCCATTTCGTCACGTTTTCGTGCCAACGGTGCCTTCGGATGGTTCGGTGGGCAGTGCCCACCCTACTGGACTACTGGACTTATTGTTTCGACACAAGTGGGGATGAAATCGTGGGGGCAGTTGGCGAATGGCGGGGCACGCAAAACCTATGATCGCTCAAATGAACCACAGATCATCCCTACCACGGACGGCACCAAGTCTCCGAACTGGTTGGGAGTGAAACAGTCGCGAATAGACTGCACCATGTCTGCAGCGACATTAACCGCCCACCGCCCTACTTTTCTCGTCGCGACATCTCCGAGGAAACTGGTCTTGACGTTCGACTCAGAATCGTCCAATACGCCGCGCGATCTCAATGCGTGCAAGACACTATTTGGCTCGTCTCGAATTTTGTCGGGTTTCATGTGAATTAACGAATCACGGAGAGAAAAAAGAAGTCGGAAGTCCTGATAGGGCAGAGCACTCTTGTCGTAAGGCTCAGCACCAAGTACGGCTCTCGTCGCGGTGTACTTCAAGCGGCTCGGCGCGTGACAATCTTCGCATTCGACCAGAAGGGATTCGAGTCGTGCGAGCACGGGACTGCGTCGCGCACCTAGGGTGAAGGGCCGGAGTATGATCGGGACTTCCATAATGAACGCTTCCAAAGCGGCGGCTGAGAATACCACTGCGACAAGTGCATCATGAAGATCCGCCTTCTCGCCAGCGAGGTCCATGCGTTCGCACGCGGCTCTGGCAGTGGCAATCAGGATGCCCGCGTTTAGAAAGTAACCCTCGCTGAACGACTTTTCTGCGGGTGCATCGGTCATTTGTTCGTTTCCAGGACTGACGTCAGTTTCTTCATTCTGTGGCGAGAATCGCGCATCGAACAACTTCGGTGTTCACATTTCTACCCAATTTCCGCCTTCCATGTAACTGCCCACCGGGGCGTCGATGAAAGCGATGCCGAGGCAGGCGTCTTCGACGGGCACGCCGTGGACGGGGCGACCTTCGCGCAACACTCGGCGATGCTCGCCGGGCGCCTGCCGGCCCCGCGGACTTATTTGTCTCGCGAAGGCAGCGCTGATTCGAGCCAGCGAAATCCGAGGTCGTCCGGCTTGCCGCCCTGGGAGTTGGTCAGGATGACGATGCCGCGCTTGGTGGCGGGGACGAAACCGGTGAAGGAACGATAGCCCCCGGTGCCGCCGTTGTGCCAGATGATTTCGCGTTTGCCGCGCCCGAGAATGTGCCAGGCGAGCCCGATCCCCATCTGGCTCGAGCCGGCGTCTTTACGGCGCCGGTGCGTGCGCTTCAGGGCCGGGGCGAGCGGCGTCTGGCGCAAATCCATGTTCGCCGCCAAAAAGGTCAGCATGTCCAGTGCGCTCGAGCGCAGCGCCCCCGCCCCGGCTATGGCCTGAAAGTCCCAACTCGAGACCACAGTGCGGCCGCGATGCCCGGGCGCCAGACGCTCGCGCATCGCCGGCGTCGGCACGGCCCGCGTGTCGGGCATCGCGAGCTTGCTGGTAATCCGTTCCGCGATCAATTCATCAAATGTCATCTCGGCCCGCCGCGCTAACAACGTCCCCAACAGCCCGAAACCGAGGTTGGAGTACTCGTACTTCGCGCCGATGTTCCGTTCGAGCGTGTGGCTCGACAGAAATGCGAACAGCCGCTCGGCCGAGTAGTCCGCGTACGGATTGCTCGGGTCGGCCGGTCGGATATTGCTCGGCAAACGCGGCAGACCCGAGCGGTGCGTCGCCAGGTCGATCAGCCGGATCGACTTGCCGCCGCGCGTCGGAGCGGTGGCCTTCTCGGGCAGGAATTTTTCGATTGGGTTGGCCAGCGCGACCTCGTCGCGTTCGATCATGTCCGCCAGGAGGATCGCCGTGAACACTTTGGTGATCGAGCCGATCTCGAAGATCGTGTTTTCGTCGGGCACGTCTTCGCCACCGGCCTCGGTCCGCCCGTGGGCGAAGTACTCCCGCCCGTCGGCGTCGATCACGCCGACGATGACCCCGATGATCTGCCCGTTTTCCACGCGTTCGCGAAGCGCCTGCTTCAACTCGTCGCCGATGCGGCCTTGCGCCCAAACCGGCACAACCACCAGCGCCACCCAGGTGAGGACGCACGAATAACCGGCGATCTTTCGGTTTCGGTTCATACTCTTTGGCCCTTTCGAATCCATGGCAATGATCGGCAACGGAACGCGCGTTTGCATGCGCCCCCAGCGGTGTCCTTCGCTCGCGCCCGCCACCCTCGTCTCGGTGCGTGCATCTCGGAGCGGCAAAGGGTACACGCGATCCGTCCGCGGTGCCACGCTTCGGCGGCGGCGTTATACTCTCGCCTCCCGTGGGCCGCCGGTTGCATCGCGCGGTGACAGGCAAGATTCCATCCATCCGGGTAGGCACGGAGGACCAGTCGTCATGTTGATGCCGTATCGCCCCGAACCGTACGTCAACTTCGCGGACGCCGAGCCGCGCGAGAAGATGCTCGCCGCGTTGCGCGACGTGCGCGGCAAGCTCGGCCGCACGTACCCGCTGCGCATCGGCGAGCAGAGGATCGAGACCGCCAAGACAATCGATTCGGTCATGCCGGCCCATTACGACACGGTCGTCGGCCGCGTCGCGAAGGCGTCGCAGGACGAGGCGGAGAAGGCGATCCAGGTCGCGAGCGAGACGTTCAAAACCTGGAGCCGGGTCGAGCCGGACGTGCGGGCCAAGATCCTGTTCAAGGCCGCCGCCATCATGCGCCGGCGCGTTTATGAGCTCTCCGCCTGGGAGTGCTTCGAGGAATCCAAGGGCTGGCTCGAGGCCTACGCCGACGTTTGCGAAGCCATTGATTTCCTCGATTTCTACGCCCGCGAGATGATCCGGCTCGGCGGGCCGCAGGAGGTCACGCCGTTTCCGAACGAGGACAACGAGCTGCGTTACGTCCCGCTCGGCGTGGGTGTCATCATTCCGCCTTGGAATTTCCCGCTGGCGATCACCGCGGGCATGACCAGCGCGGCGATCGTGACCGGCAACACGGTCGTACTCAAGCCGGCCAGCGCGGCGCCGGTGGTGGCGGCGGTGATGGCGGAGATTTTCGAGCAGGCCGGTCTGCCGCCGGGCGTGCTGAACTTCTGTCCCGGCTCGGGCGGGGAGATCGGCGACCTGCTGGTCGAGCACCCGCAGACGCGGTTCGTCGCGTTCACCGGGTCGGTGGAGGTCGGGCTGGGGATCTACGAGAAGTGCGGGAAGGTCGCCAAAGGGCAAACCTGGCTGAAGCGCTCGATCCTCGAAATGGGCGGCAAGAACTGCATCGTCGTCGACGAAACCGCCGACATCGACGAGGCGGCCGAGGGAATCGTCGCGGCGGCGTTCGGATTCCAGGGGCAGAAGTGCTCGGCCTGCTCGCGGCTGATCGCCCACCAGGACATCTACGACGAGCTGCTCGGCAAGGTGGTCGAACGGGCGAAGATGCTGACCGTCGGCGACACCACGACCGAGGAGAACTTCTTCATGGGCGCCGTCATCGACGCCAACGCGCTC
Source organism: Planctomycetota bacterium (assembly GCA_022574815.1). Classification (GTDB taxonomy): domain Bacteria; phylum Planctomycetota; class Phycisphaerae; order UBA1845; family Fen-1342; genus JACZRH01. Next base: position 13,973 of record JACZRH010000017.1, read on the forward strand.
AAGACCATCAACAGCTACATCGACATCGGTAAGAAGGAAGGCCGCGAAGTGCTGGGCGGCAGCGGCGTCCCGGCCGGCGGCTACTTCATCCCGCCGACGATTATCGCCGACGTCGACCGCAACGCCCGCATCGCGCAGGAGGAAATCTTCGGCCCCGTGCTCGCAGTGATCAAAGCAAAGGACTTCGACGACGGCCTCGCGATCGCGAACGGCACGATCTACGGCCTGACGGGCGCATTGTACTCGAACGACCGCTTCCGCCTCGAACGCGCCCGCCACGAGTTCCACGTCGGCAACCTGTACTTCAACCGCAAATGTACGGGCGCGCTGGTGGACGTGCAGCCCTTCGGCGGCTTCAACATGTCGGGCACCGACAGCAAAGCCGGCGGGCGGGACTATTTGATGTTGTTTTTGCAGGGAAAGAGCATCACCGAGCGGTTGTAGCGTCCGGGCCCCGCACCGGACGGCGAGCCGCGCCGGCGGAGTGTGCCTCAAAATGCCGGAAATCAGTCGCTTCTTTGGTATAATCGTTGCGATGTACTACGACGATCACCCGCCGCCTCACTTTCATGCCCGTTACGGCGGGCAGAAGGGGCGCTTTGCGATCGACGACTTGCGTATGTTGGACGGTGATCTGAGTCCCCGCACCCGAGGGCTGGTCATCGAGTGGGCCTCGCAGCATCTCGATGAGCTGCGACAAAACTGGGCACGGGCCGAAGGGCACGCGGCGCTGTTGCCCATCAAGCCGTTGGAGTAGCGCCATGCTCAAGGACGTGACGGCCGTTGAAGCGCTCGGCGAGCGGCGCCTGCTCTTGACCTTCGAGGGCGGCGAGCGGCGAGAGATCGACCTCGCCAAGGTGCTTTCATTTGAGGGCGTGTTCGAACCGCTCCAAGACCCGGCGTATTTTCGATCCGTCCGCGTCGAACGCGAGGTTGGCACGATCGTCTGGCCCAACGGGGCCGACCTGTGCCCGGATGTCCTTTACGAGAAGAGCACTCCCCTGGCCGGCGTTGGTTCCTGACCAATAGCCTCGCCGCCGGTGGTGTCAATTTGTCGGACACGAGCGGTGGGGCGGGGGGCCGCCATGCTTCGAAAACAATGCGCATCGTGTCGGCGAACGCCTCTTTGCCCTTCACGACTCGGCAACTACTGAGGCTGGTAGACTTCGACTCTTGAAATTCGTAGTTGCTCATCGTAGCTGAAGCGCAGATTCCGGTACGGTTTCTTCATCGACCAGTGTGGCCAGAAGATCTGCACGTCAACTGTGCGATCAGACTGATTCAACGCGGACGGGCCGACCTCGCCGTCCATCGCGAACGCGAGGAATGAAGCCAGTGTGTGCGTTTTCCGCTCAACCGCTTCAACATCACGGCATGGCAGGCCGCAAAGAGTGCTCGTGAAGTCCGCCGCGGGATTGCCCATCCACAGCGCGACCGCGTGCGTCCTGACTTCGCCGGAGTCGGCGTCAGACACAACCAACAGGTTGATCGGGCCGGTGTGCCACCCCAGGAAGTACCGCATGCGCGCCGCGCTGAAACGATACCGCGGATAATGTTCCTTCAAATCTCGTTGTAATGCTGTCGGCAATACTGCGAGCTTGTCCTCGAAGCGAAGCTGGAAACTCTTGCCTCGATACGGCGCACCGGAGGGGCCGCCAAACCCTTCGAGAAACTCCAGGACTTTGGCAAGCCCTTTGTCAGCCTCGGATGACGGAACATCGATAGCGAGCAGCACGCCGGGCCATTCGATGGCTCGGCCGTGGTACTCGCGCAGGCCATGCTCTATCGCCAGTTCCGGCGGCCCTGGCATGATGCGCACATCAGCACGCTGTGCGACGTCGATTCCTGAAATCCCGCTGAGGTCGATTGACTCGCGATACACTCCGGTGCCGTCATAAACGATGGGCCTGATCGCACGGAACTTCTGCTCCGTGTCCAACCTGACCTCCAACGTCCCGACCACGGGCGCCGCAAGCTTCGCGAAACGCAGCGGAATCACCCGCTCGAATGGAACGCGCCACTCTGTTCGTGGCGGATCGGGCCTGAGCTGAATCTCTCCGTGTACTCCTCCGCGTTCGTCACCAAGCTCAGGCGTCGCGAATGCCGAGGCGGGTTGGTTGACGACCGTGATCGTCTGAGAAACGCGCAGTGAGCAGGCAGGCGGAACTGCTACCGCCGACCATGCACCCTGGAGAAAAAGATAATCCTGCACAAGAACGACCTCGTGTTTGCCGGGCGGCAAGCCCGGCAACACTACCAGCTCGCCCCAAATTCGGCCCGTCGACATCATCGACGCGGAGGACCCGTTCGTCGGCGGCGCGGCCTGGACGTCGACCCGCAAGTCGTCGACCCAGACTTGCGCCGTCCCGTTCGCAGTAAGTTGCCGGGCGAGACCGTATTCGTTGAAAGCAACGTCGAGTTTCACTCGAATCGGTACATAGGCCGGATGCGGATCGATCAACTCAAAGTCCGCCCGCGGCTGCAAGATCTGGTCGAAGAATTGTTGTCCCTGTGCCGGTGTGAGTTTGCTCGCCTGGTAGCGGCGGACCAATTCGAGGAAAACAGGCGAGAACGCTTCGTCATTGAGCGCCAGCAGGACCGGCGTCGGCGCGTATGGATGCCAAGCGCCTGATTCTTTAAGCCAATACCCCGCTACGACGAGCAATGTACCGAGACTAAGGCACGCCGCCATCAGAACTCGACGCCTGAATCGAATTCGGGGCGGAACCGACAGGAGCTGCTTGGCTGAAACGATCCCCCCGCATTCCGGGCACTGACCGGGATCGATGCGAAAGCCGCAGCGCGGACAGTAGCCAATCGGCGTGTGTGCTTTGTCCTTCATTCCGACCACATGATAACCATTCGTGAAACCATCGCGGCGGGCGGCGTTCAATTTTTGCCGGGGTCGGGCCAGCGCCCAAGCGCTACGCCGTCACTGAACAGGCGCTAGCGGCGTTGGATCAAGCGCACGGCAAGCGACGCAACAAATAGCAAAGTCCCCACCAGGACCACGGCGGCGCCCGTGGCGGTTTCGATGTAGTACGAAGCCAGGAGTCCGAGGACGGCGCTGACCAGTGCGGCCGCGCTCGCGATCCAGAACATCTGGCCGGCGCTGCGGGCCAGGAGCCGCGCCGTCGCCGCCGGCACGACCAGTAGCGCGGTCACGAGCAGAATCCCCGTGATGCGTATACCGGCCGTCACGAGCAGCACGACGATCGTCGCGAAAAGATAGTCGTACACGCGCGTGCGGGTTCGTCGCGAGCGGGCGAGGTCGTGGTTGATCGCGATCAGAAGAAGACGGTTGTAGGACCAGAGCATGAACAGGATTACCACCGCGGCGAGCAGGACGCTGACGCGCAGGTCGTCCCGATCGAGCAGCAGAATGTCGCCGTAGAGAAACGCGTTGAAGTCGCCGGTGAAACGCGGCGAGCGCGTGATGATCACGATGCCGAGTGCGATGACGGCCGAGAACGCGACGCCGATGACAGTGTCCGTGCCGAGGTCGGTCTTGCGTTTGACGAGCGTGATGGCGATCCCGACGATCAGGGCGACGACGAGCAGCGTGAGGCGCGGGTCGGCCCATTGCTGACCGGCGGCGAGCAGCAGAAAGCCGGTCGCGACGCCGGCGAACGCGGAGTGTGCGATCGCGTCGGAGAAGAACGCCATGCGGAAGTTGACGACGTAGACGCCGGCCATGGCGCAGGCGGGACCCAGCATCAACAACGCGACCAGCGCTCGGCACATGAAGTCGAACTGTGCCCATTCGAAAGGCAGGGCCCGCGCCGCCGCAAGCAAGGCGTCCACCAGCGGGTCCAGGGTTCGCCACAAATCCGTCATGACGAGGAACCCGGATCATGGGCCGGCGGGCCGGGCATGTGGGGGTGCTGGTGGCCTTCGTGCTCACCCGCCGGCGCGCGAGCGTGGCCGTGCTCGTAGATGGCGGCGTGGTAGCCGAAGACGCGTTCGATGTTGTCGGCGGTGAGCGTGACGAGCGTGTTCCCCTGGCATTGGATGGTCCCGTTGTTGATGCACACGACGTGGTCGGTGTGCTGGACGACGATGCTCATTTCGTGCGAGACGAGCAGGATCGTGAGCCCGATTTCATCGCGCAGCCGAACGAGCAGGTCGCAGAACAGCGCTTCGCCAGCGATGTCGATTCCCGCGACGGGCTCATCGAGCAGGAGGATTTCCGGATCGCCGAGCAGCGCGAGCGCGACCAGCACGCGCTGCAGCTCACCGCCGGAGAGCCGACCCAGCGGGGCGCCGAACAGACGTTCGGCGCCAACGAGTTGCAGCTTCTCACGCGCCTGGCGGATCGCCGAGCGGGCGTGGCCGAGAAACAGCGGTCGCCGCTGGCGGTCGGCGCAGAGCAGGTCGCGGACCGTGACGGGCGTGCCGCGGTCGAATTCGAGACGCTGCGGCACGTAGCCCAGCCACGGGAACCCGCGCCGCCGGCCGGCGTGTACTTCAATCAGTCCGTGAAAGGGGACCAGCCCGAGCAGGGCCTTGATCAGGGTGGTCTTGCCGGCTCCGTTGGGGCCGATCAGAGCGTTGATGCCACGGCGTTTGAATTGGGCGTCAACGCCGCACAGGATCGGAGTGCCGCCGAGCGTGATCCGCAGATCGGTCGTTCGGATGGCGAGGTCGGTGTCGGCTTCTCGCAGCAATCGTCGCGGCATTAGCGGGCTCGGCTACTCGTTTCCCAGGGCGTGTTCGAGCGTCTCGAAATTGTAGGTCATACGGCGCAGCAACCATCCGGGCGCCGGCGGCAGCTCGGCGATCATGGTCAGCGAATCGAGCTCGACCAGCTTGACGTCCGTCTCACGGCTGATGACCTCCGATAACCGGTTGGTTTGGCCGGTCGGGACGAGAATCGCGTCGGGCCGGGCCGCTCGAATCCGCCGGACCCATTCGGCGAGCCGCGCAGCCGACATGAATCCTTGTTGATGCACGTCGAGCGTAACGACGACTTCGAGGCCGAGATCGGCGGCGAGGTAGTCGAACAAGCCGCCGTCGGCGACGACCTTGCGCGAGCGTAACCGTCGCCCGGCCGTTGTCATTCGGTCGCTTAGCTCGTTCAGCCTCTGCCTCAGGTCTCGACTGTTGGCTTGGAATTCGGCCTGGAACTCAGGGAATTGAAGCGTGAGCTCGGCCGCCGTTTTCTTGACCAGCCGGCCTGTTTGCGCTGGAGACATCCAAACGTGCGGATTGTACAGGTGCATTTCGTAGCCGGTGTGAGGCGTGTCGCCGGCGTGCGTGTCCGACGGGGCCGGATCGTGCTGCTGGCCGACTTCGATCAGCTCGCACGCCGATCCGACTTCGACAATCCGCAGCTCGGTCCCGGCTCGGAATGCCTCCAGAAAGGGCTCGAGCCCGAGGCCGACAGCGATGACGAGCCTGGCTCGCGCGAGGCGTTTTCGCTCATGAATCGACAGGCTGTGGTCGTGCAAGCAGCCGGCGGCCGGGTCGAGCAGCAGCTCGACTTGGATGGGCGTCGTTTCGCCGACGATCTCGCTCGTCAGCAGATACAGCGGCAGATTGGTGCAGAGGACGACGGGCGGCGACTCGACGGTTGCGGCCCGTTCGCGCGAGCACGCCGGCAGCACGACGAGCGCGGCGAGGATCATGCCTGTTTGGATCGACGAAAGACCACGCACGGCGCGACTCCAAAGCGCGAATGCTAGCAACGCGCGGCGCTGCGGGCAACGCGGTCCTGTGGAGACGCGGATGCGGGCCGCCGTCGAACGCGCGGCGGCGGCCCGCGCCGCGCGCTACCAACCGCCGGAGTCTTCTCCGAGCAGTTTGCGGATGCGCTTCTCGATAATCGCGTCGCGTTCGCGGGAACGGCGCTCGAAATCACGGCGCAGGACCTCAACGGTCTCGCGAAGGCGCTGCAACTCGGCGTCGATGCGATCGAGCTCGGCCTGGCGGAGCTCCGTGCGGACCTGGAAGTGTTCGTGGACCGTGCGGGCGAGCGTTTCGCGCAACTCTGCGTGTGCGCCGTGTTCGCCGGTAGCGGAGCGACTGCGAATGCGCTCCACCAGCCGCTGCGTGTCTTGCTCGAGTTGATTGTGTTGATTCTGAAGGTGTTGGTGGCGTTGGGCGAGCTTGGAGCTGGGCAACCCGAGCTCGACGTCGAAAAGGTCCTCGGACCGCGTGGCGCCGAAAGGAGTCGGCACCGGTCCCGGCTCCGGGGCCGCTTCAAATACGCCCCGCAGCCGGGGTTCGCTACGGATGGCGCGGCGCCAAGTCGGTTGCCTCTCAAATCCAAGTGGTGTTTGGGTCGGCGGCGCGGTGTGCTGCCGCTCGCGCCGCAAAACGTCTTCGATCCGAACGGCGAGGGCGTCGGTGATGAGATCCCGAAAGCGTTCGGGCGATTCGCGGCGCAGGCGTTCGAGCCGCCGGGCGAGCTCGGGCCGCCGCTCGGCCAGCGTTTGGATCAATGGCTCGGGTGGCAGCGGCCGCAGAGGCGCCCGGGGTTTGAACATTTTAGCAGCGACCCGCGCCCGGTGCTCGGCGAGCGATTCCCGCGATGTGGTGTGTTGATGGCGAGCCTCGGGCTCGCCGGGCGGTACGCTGAGCCCCTGTTGGCGCGGTTCGGGCGACACGTCCTGGGCCGCAAGGCGCGTTGAATACGTGCAGACGACAAACAGACTCAGGCAAACGAGCGTCGATCTCATGATGGCTCTCCGTGTTGTTCCTTGTTCGGTTCCTTGGATTCTTGTCTGACTACCCGGAGCGCGAAGCGTTGCACATCGTCATTGCGAGCGAAGCGAGAATTCTTGTTGAATACCAGGCCGGATGCTTCGCTTCGCTCGCGATACCGTCAACCGCTTCACGCTCCCGGCAGCAGGTCGAGCACACTTTCAACCCACCGTCGACGAAGAGACGACGGCGCGGCGTGGCCATTCCGCCGGCCGGCGCATCGGCGTGCTCCGCGGGTGCGTCCCAGTCGTCGTCGGTTGTCCACGGCAGCAGGGTCGGCGCATCGGATTCCCGCCCGGCGGCCCGCTCCAGATCGTCGATGCGCGAGCCGACCAGCCCGAGCGTGTACTCGGTCGAAGCGTCCCATTGCAGCAGCCCGTACGCGGCGACGATTGCCTCGACGTCGCGGTGCGACGCGAGCAGGGTTTCCGCACGTGAGCTCGCAGTCTCGGCATCCGGAGAAAAGAGGAACGCCAGGAAGCCCGCGGCCGCGGCGGTGGCGACGAGCGCCCACGGCCCTCGCTCGCGAAGCGCACCGGAATCGGAATCGGGCCTCGCGACGCGATCGCAAATGCGGCGGTGCAGCGCGGGATCCAAGGGGGCGGGCCGCAACGCGCGGCGCAAGTCCGCGAACAGCTCGCGCGATTCGTCGAGCGCGGTGCGACAAACAGCGCAACTTTGCAAGTGCTCGGAGGCGCTCGGCGAAAGGTCGGCGGTTGTCGAGTCGCCGCCGACGAGCTGCAACCATTCGTCGCGATAGCCGTCACACGCGGATCGGAATTCAGGGTTCATGGAAACACCCCAGTCGGATACTCAGCCGCCGCGTCGCCGCGTGCATGCGCGAAAGGACCGTTCCGAGCGGCACATGCAACAATTCCGCGATCTGTTCGAAGCGCAGCTCCGACGAGAGCCGCAGCACGACGATTTCGCGCTGCGCGTCGGGCAGTTGTGCGATCGCGGCCAGCAGCGATCGCCGCAGCTCGGGGTCGTCGAGGACCTCGTCGGGCCGCGCATCCTCGTCGGGACGCCGATCCAGTTCCGTGTTCGCGATCAAGTCCGGTCTGCGGCGTCGGAGACCATCGCGGCAGAGGTTTCGTGCGATCGCCAGCAGGTAAAAAACACGTCGTTCGGTCATCATCAACGTCTTCATGTTCCGCGTCGCGCGAAAGAAAGTCTCCGACACGATCTCCTCCGCGTCGAGGTTGGGAAACACACGTCGCACATAGGCGTACACGCGCGGGCCGGCGTCGCGCACGATGCGGTCGAGCGCGGCGCGTTCGGCGCCTTTCAGCGGCTTAATCACGGCGCTGCGGTCACCCATGCGCTTTCCTACCCAAGAAGACGTCACCGGGCGGGCATTATTCGAATATCGCCGCAACAGGCTGGGGAGTCGCGGTTTCGGGGCCGTTGGACGTCCGATTCGCGGTTATTTGGCCGCGGCGCGCGGATGTGAACGGCTCCCGACCGGCACGTCGATCGTGTCCGCGTCGCGGAGCGGCGGTGTGAAAATCGCGACAAAGACGAGTGGTGCCGATCCCGCGTTGGAACAATCGTGCGGAGTCCCGCGCGGGAGGTGAAAAACATCGCCGGGCCTGACGGCGTGCTTGCGGCCGTCCACGGTCACCTGACCGCGTCCACGATGGACCATGAGCGTGACGTCATGATTGGCGTGGATGTGTCGCGCCCGCCGGGTTCGGATCTGGAGCAGGTGCGCGCTGAAGTGTTCGTTTTCGGTGAGTCGATCGATCCGCAGCGCCTGGTCAGGCCCGATCCGGGCGTAACGCAATGCGTTGGCGATGGCCGCCGGGCCGAGCGCCTGCGATTCGAAATGCCATAGGGCCGGGGCGTCGACGGTGGCACAGGCGGAAAGGCCGGCCGGCAGCGCGACGATGAATACCGCGAATCGGCAGCGCATCACGGGCGCGTCCGATTGTCTTCCGTCGAGCCGGCCTCGCCAGCGGGGTCCGCGGCCGCGGGCTCTGCGAGCAGGGCGTCGATCTGCGCCGGCTCGATGAGACGGACAATCACGTCGGTCCGCAGAGCTTCGCGCGCGTAGACGGGATCGAGGCGTATTGCCGAGCGCAAGGCGTTGACCGCGTCGTCGCGGCGTGAAGCCTTGGCGTGCGCGACGGCCGCCAGAAAATGCGCGGAAGCCCGGCCCGGATGGGCGTTGATCGCGTTCGCGAGGTTCTCCAGGGCCGCGGAAACATTGCCTTCGTTCAGCGCCAGCAGCCCCAGGGTTTCCCACGTCGGCGCGTAGCGCACCGAGGCGACCAGCGCCTTTTGCAGGAACGCCGCCGCGGACCGCGGCTTTTGCGCCTTGATCTCGACCACGCCGCGCCAATACCAGGCCTCGGGCCGGCCGGGCTGGAGGCCGGTCGCGCCGTCGAGCGCGAGCCGCGCGGCCTCGTATTGCCGGGCTTGGGTGAGTGCCACGCCGCGCCACGTGCGGAAATCGTAATCATCAGGTTTGTCGCCGAGCAGATAGTCGAGCACGGCCGCCGCTTCGACCAGCCGCTCGCGATCGGCGCCTCCGGCGTGTGCCTGTTGGATAAGCAGGACGGCCCGCTGGAAGTCGCGTTCGCGCGCCAGGGGCTCGGGCAGATCGGGCAGGCCGGCGACGACGGCTGCGAGCCCGGCCCACTGTTCCACCGCGAGGTACACGCGCCCGAGGCGCAGCCTGTCGTATACGTCCGGAAAGTTGGACGGTGTGACGAGCGCGACGGCATCGGCCGCGGCGCCCCAGCGGTCCGCGCGGAGTTGAACCTCGGCCAGAAACAAGCGCGCCAGCGGCAATCCCTCCGTTCGTTCGACGAGCAGCCGCGCGTACGCGGCCGCTTCCGGCATCCTGGCGTCGTCTAGCGCCCGTTCGACAGCCAGCTCGAGATAGGCCACTGCCGGGTCTCCCGCGGCTTCGGCCCGCTGCCCGAAGAGTCGGGCGGCGGCCTCGTCGGCGAGCAGTTCGGCGGCAAGGGCCAGGTCCGCCCAGACCTTGCCCGGCCAATTGGGAACCGGTTCGAGCCCCCGCGCGAGATCGACGGCTTGGCGGGCGGCGCCCGCGTCGGCGAGTTGATAGCCGGTTTGCGGGAGGAAACGCAAGGCCTTCGCAAGCAGTGCGTTGACCTCAGTGTCGTCTACTACTCGCGGCGACGTCGCGGCGGCGGGAGCCGAAGATGGCGGCGATTCCACCGGTTTAGGAACCGAGCGGCGGTCCGCGTACCGGTCGGATTCCCGGTCGCCGACCGACGGTGCGGACGCGGAGTCTCGGTCGAGGTCGGCGACCCGGGTTTCGAGTGCGTGAAGCCGCTCGACGATCTGGATCATGGCCTCGTTCTGCGAGCGCAAAGCACCGCGTGTGAAGAAGACAACCACCACGGTGCCGAACGCCAGCAGCAGCGTGCCGACCAGCCAAAGCACGTAGAGCCGTTCGACCGCGTCGGGCGACGAACGGCGTGTGTCACGACGTTGATGGGTTGCGGGCATGGCATGGTTCCCAGGGTGTTTCGCGGGAGCGATTCAGTGGCGTCGTCCTACGACCGCGCAAGACGCGTGTGTGTCAACCATCATCCTTTGAACCGGTGGTCTCATCATCCGAGTCGGAGTCATCGTCGCCGGAGATGTCATCGGTCTCCGCCGTGGCCGACTCAATCTGTTCGTCCGTGATGCGGTAGCTCGCCCAGGCGTCGACATACTCGGTCGGACTTCCGCCAACCGGCTTGCCGGCCACCGAGCGGCCGACGCGAATCAGAAGGTAGGAACCAATTACGAAGAGCATGATCAGTAGCACCGAGACGAGCAGGATCGAGAGTTTGATGAAGAGTCGTGTTTCAGTGTCTGAATCTGTGGGGCCGCCGGAAGCGTTGCTTACGCTCAACGGTAACGTGCCGGTGTCTGCTTCGCTCATGTACATCAAGTACGTGGCGCCGGCGAGGGTCAGAATCAGCGTCACCAGTACGACCAGCAGCGCGGATCGGCCCTGCGTCAGGCCGATGGCTTCCGTGAGGCCTTTCTGGCTCATAGCACCCACCCCAGGTCGCGGCGCGGATCGTCCTTTAGTTCGGCGGCCAGCGCTTCGAGCAGCTCGCGCGCCCGCGGGCTCAGGTCGCGCGGGGCGTGTATGCGCACGATCGCCAGCATGTCGCCGGTCCGGCCCGAACGTTCGTCATGAATGCCCTTGCCGCGCAGGCGGAGCTTGGTGCCACTCGCGGTCCCCGGCGGCACGGTGAGGCGCATCGGCCCGGCGAGTGTCGGCACCGTCACTTTGGTTCCGAGGGCGGCTTCGGTCAGATTCAGGGGCAGGTCGAGGTGCAGGTCGAGGCCGTCCCGCCGAAAGAAGGCATGCGGTCGGATGTGACAGCGGATCATCAGATCGCCGCGTCCGCCGCCGCCGTCCTGGCCCTTGCCCTTCACGCGGATGAGCTGGCCTTCGTCGATGCCGGCCGGGACGCGGAATTCGATCCGCTCCCGCGCGCCGCCGGGGCCGCCGCTGAGGGCGATTTCGCGCCGAGTCCCGGTGGCCGCCTCTTCCAACGAGAGGTCGACGGTGAACTGGATGTCGGCGCCGCGAACGCGCCTTCTCCGCGCGGTGGCGCGGCGTTGCCTTTGTGCGGGTCCGCGCCGAAAGAACTGCTCGAAAATACTCGTGAGGTCGCCGGAGGAGTCGAAGCTGAACGAGGTATCGCCGAAGGGCGACGCGCCACCGATCCCCCACGAATGGAACTCGGGCGCGGGCCCGCCGGCGCCGAAGCGATCGTATTGGGCGCGGCGTTTCGGGTCGCCGAGCACCTCGTTGGCGGCCTGAAGCTCCTTGAATTTGTCCTCCGCGTGTTTGTCGCCTTGGTTGCGGTCGGGGTGGTATTTCTTGGCGAGCCGGCGGTAGGCGCGTTTGATCTCTTCCTGGGACGCGCCGCGAGCGACAGTGAGAATGTCATAGGGGTCCTTCGGGGACATCGTGGGTCGCTCCGGAGCCAGGCGCCGTGCCTTTCAGTGATTCTACGAGCCTTCAAGGAGTTCCGCCAACGTCGCAGCGCACACGCCGACTCGCCGAGGCCGGTCTTGTGCCGAGTCGGGGGTGGGGAATCGTCGCGGCATCTCTCACCTGCCGGGCAAGATGCCCGCACCACCCGGCATAAAGTGCAAGAGCGCGAGAAACGATACTACCGCAAACGCGCGAGCTCTTTGGCCGCGTCGTTGGCGTAGGACGTGTTGGGGTACTTGTCGAGGATCTTGCGGAACAGGCGGCGAGCCTCAGTGGGGCGCCCGGCCTTGGCGAAGCTGCGCGCGTTGGCGAGCCAGGCCTTGCAGTCCCGCGACGCCTTGTGGTCGCGGACGTATGCCATGACCTTTTCGTTGGCTTCCATCCGCTTCATGATGCGCCCGGCGCGGCCGGCTTCGTCCGAGCCGGGGTATTCGCCGATGATCCGCTCGAGCATTCCGCTGGCTTCGCCGAACTTGCGGTTGCGGATCGAGTTCTGGGCGAGGATCAACTCTTCGCGGGCTCGGTCCGAGCTTTCCTGGGACTCGACCAGCGCCCCGATCTGATCGAACTCTCTGGCCAATGCGACCAGTCGCCCTTGGGCGCGCTTGCCCACGTCGAGGCCGCGGAAGTCGTCCGCCACCGTGCGTATAATCCGCACGGCTTCGTCAAACTTCTTCTGCCCGATGAGCTTTTCCACGGTCGCGAGCCGGTCGCGGCCGAGCTCCTCGAGCAGGTCGAGCAGTTCCTGGCAGGTGGATTTGAGGGGGTCGCCGGTGACGGCGGTCTCGAGCGCTTCGCGGGCGGCCTCAAAAGCGTCGCGAAAGTGCTCGCTCAGCAGCGCCGCACGGGCGCGATCGAGTGCGTCGTGGACCTCGCCGACCTCGAGCGGGTGGGTCCGCGTCGGCGGAGTGCCGGCCAGCACCTCTCGCAGTTTGTCCACGAATTCCTGACCGCCTTCTTTCGGCGGCCAGCCGGTCCACGCGACGCGCCCCTGTGGATCGATGATGACGGCGCGCGGAAAACTCCTGATGCGGTAGTCGTCCTTCGAGTCCGACTCGAGGCCGACCGGGAAGAACGACTTTTCCTTCCGCAAGACGGGCTCGGTGCGCGTTGCGTCGCCTTCAGTCAGCCCGATGACCATGATACCGGCCCGGCGGCCCACCGATCGGCTGGTGTCGATCGAGTTGATCAGGTCGAGCGTTTTTTGCCCGCCCTCGTGATAGGGCACCCAAAAGAAGAGCACGACGACCAGGCCGCGCAGCTCGCTCAGCTTCAGGCCGTCCTCGATGTTCAGCCAGGCCTTGGCCTCGATCTCCGGTGCGCGCGAGCCCACTTGCAGGTCGGCCCGGACCGTCGCGGAAAGCAGGACTGCCAAGCAGATTCCAATCGTGACGACCCGCTGCATGGTTAATCTCCCGTCAAGTTCGGCTGAATGGTGCGAAGCCGAAAAACTGAGCGACGGCGCGCGTGTCAAAAGTCTGCGCTCGCCGCCGCCACCCCAAGTGCATACCAAGACACACCCTATTATGCAGTCGCGACCGTCTTGGGCAAGTGTTTTGTTTTGCCCTGCGGCCTGTCCGGTCGGACGATCCGGCGGTAGGTTGGTTTTCATCGTGATCGTGGAGGTACCGCGTTGAGCTCGTCACCCGTCGCGCAAGCCCCGCCGCAGCAACCGCTGTTGGAGATGCGCGGGATCCGCAAGGCCTTCTCCGGAGTTGAAGTCCTGAAGGGCGTCGATTTCACGGTCGAAAGCGGCCGGGTCCACGCCCTGGTGGGTGAGAACGGCGCCGGCAAGACGACGCTGATCAAGATCCTCGCCGGCGCGCACCGCGACTTTCGCGGGGAAATTCGGTTTGGGGGGCAAACAGTGCGGCTCGAGGGTCCGCGCGACGCGGAACGCCACGGTGTCGCGGTCATCCATCAGGAACTGTCCCTGATTCCCCATATGTCGATCGCGGACAACCTGTTTCTCGGCCGCGAGCGCGTCAACCGGATCGGCTGGCTACGCCGCGCCCAGATGCGGCGCGCGGCGTCGCGAATTCTGAGCCAGCGGCTCGGTGTCGAGTTGGATGTCACTCGGCAGATCGGGGACGTTCCTATTTCCGTACAACAAAAGGTGGAGATCGCCAAGGCCCTCGGGCGCGGCGCGCGCATCGTCGTGATGGACGAACCCACCAGCGCGCTGTCGGATGCCGAGTCCGAGCGGCTGTACGCGATCATCCGTCAGCTCCGCGACGCGGGCGTGGGCGTGGTCTATGTATCG
>JACZRH010000017.1:27928-29259 GCA_022574815.1 Planctomycetota bacterium
AAGCTGGACGAGATCTACGCGCTGGCCGACCGCATCACCATCCTTCGCGACGGGGTCTGCGTCGGGAGCGGGACGCCCGCGGAGATGCCGCGCGATGAGCTCGTGCGGCGCATGGTCGGTCGCCGCATCGCGGAGTTCATTCCCAAACATCCCGCAGCTCCCGGCCGCGTGGTGCTGCGTGTCGAAGCGCTGTCCCTGCGCGACCGCGGCGGGCGGGCCTGGCTCGTGCGCGAGGCGAGCCTGCGGCTTCGCGCCGGCGAGATCGTGGGTCTGGCGGGCTTGTTGGGATCTGGAAACAGCGAATTGCTGGGGGCGATCTTCGGCCGCTACGGCCGCCCGGACGCCGGCACGATCCATGTGGCCGATCGTCGGCTGGAGCCGCCGACCCCGCGCGAGGCGCTTCGCCGCGGCGTGGCGCTACTCACCAACGACCGTAAGACCAGCGGCTTGGTGCTGCCGATGTCCGTGCTGCACAACCTCAGTCTTGCAGCGCTGGCGCGCTGCCAGCGGTTTGGGTTGCTGCACGGATCGAGCGAGTGGCGCCTGTGCGAGCCGCTGGTGCGCCGCCTGAATATCGGCGCCCCCGCTTGGCACGGGGCCGTTTCGACGCTTTCGGGCGGCAATCAGCAGAAGGTCGTTCTGGCGCGCTGGCTGCTGACCGAGCCGCGCGTGCTGCTGCTCGATGAACCGACGCGCGGTATCGACGTGGCGGCCAAGGCGGACATCTACGCCTCGCTCAACGAGCTCACCGCGTCCGGGCTGGGTGTCCTGCTGATCAGCAGCGAGCTTTCGGAGCTGCTGGCGCTATCCGACCGCGTGCTCGTCATGCACCGCGGGCGCATCGTCGCCGAGTTCCCGCGCGAAGGAGCGACACAGGAAAACGTCATGCGCGCGGCGATGGGAGGTTAGTACCGCCAATTCGATCGGCAGTATCGAAGAGAGTCTTCGCAATCGTGCAACGCCTCTGAGTCGCGGTCGTTCGCCCGCGAGCGTGCCGCACAATTCTGTCAGTACATGAAGTGCAAACCCGCCGAAGTGGATATCCACTGGCATGATCGCGCCCACACGATATGCTGGCCCGCGTATGGCTCGCGAAGGGCACGCCGCCGTTTCGGACACCGCGCCTGCGGCGGTCATTCACACCCTGCACGTCGCCGACCGCGATTTCTTCGCGCGGTTCGGCCATATGTTCCGGCAATTAGCGCTGGGCCTGAACTCGGAAGGGGTGCGAATCACCTTGCTGACCGATGACGCCGCCGCCGCCGCCGATTTGGATGGGACGCCCGTGGGATGCCGCTACATCGAGCACCTGCGCGGCTGGCGCGGCTGGT
>JACZRH010000256.1 GCA_022574815.1 Planctomycetota bacterium
GAAATCGAGTCGGTCGCGCCGGCGACACCCGTCCACGCGATCAGCGCGGCATCCGGGCACGGCCTGGAGCCGCTGCGAAGGTACGTGCAACCCGGGCGGACCATCGCGCTGCTCGGCTCGTCTGGCGTGGGCAAGTCGACGCTGCTCAACGCGCTACTGGGGACCGCCGCGCAGCGCACGGAAACCGTCCGGGCCGGTGACGACCACGGCCGGCATACGACGACGCGTCAAGAGTTGTTCCTGCTTCCCGCGGGCGGCATGGTGATCGACACGCCCGGCATGCGCGAGCTGCAACTCTGGTCGAACGACAACAACGGCTTGAGTGCGTCTTTCAGTGAGATTGAGGAACTATCCCGCAGCTGCCGCTTCCGCGATTGCCGCCACGAGAGCGAGCCGAGCTGCGCCGTTCGCGCGGCTTTGGACGAAGGCACTCTCGCTGCCGAACGCTTGGCGGGTTTTGGCAAGTTGCAACGCGAGTTGCGCCACGCGGCGATCCGCAACGACCGCAGCGCTCAGGCCGCTGAGAAAGCCAAATGGAAGAAAATCCACAAGATCCTGAAAAAGCAGAATAAGAATCGGGCGCGATGGTAACTCGCCGAGCCGTGAGCTCGCGACCACGCCTCCGGGATTCCGGTTGGAGTGCATTTCCGCCCGCGCGCCAAATCGCCTCACCCGGTCGGTGGCACAGCAAGAGATGGATCGGAAAGCCGTACGACGTGGGTCGTGACGCCGGGCGCGATGCGGCTCTCAGAGCGCGGACGCGGACGGCATCGGATCGGTGTGGATCGAGTCCGCGAGGTCGGCCAGCAGGCCCCGCCAGGTCTCGCACAGGTCGGGCATTTCGTAGTGGAACAGGTCCGCCGCCAGCACGAGGTCGCGCGCGTCGAGCGCGTCGCGCAGCTCGCGGAGCTTCTCCACGACCTCGTCGAGGTACGCGCCGATGGGCCGGCCCGCGTACTCGTGCTGCGTCAGGTCGCGGTGCAGCAAGCGACTACTCTGGGCCACCGTCTGCTGGCAGCTCTGCCACGCCTGAACGAACCGGCCCACGCGCTGCACCGCTTCGGCGACCTTGCCCGCATTGAGATCGTCGGCGATCTGCTTCTGAAAGCCGCCGACCTCGGCAATCTGGTCGGACACGTCGCGGAGCGCGTCGGCGGTTAGCGCCGCCGCGCTGCCCGACTCGAGGTCGATTTGATCGTCGGGCCGCGGCCGGGCCGTGAGCCGCTCGCTCAGCTCGTCATCCAGCAAGCGCTCGCCGTTGACCGCCACCGTTACGATCAGCGCATCTTTTGCCAGCCCGCGGCGCACTTCGTCGACCAGTGCTTGCAGCGTACACTCAGGCGCGAACTCGCCAGCGAGCCGCTCGCCGTCGAGGGTAACGATCATGGGACACTCTCCATCGATCCTATCGGGCGCCGCACCGGCCGGCTGGACCCACGCGCAATTCCCGCGTTCCGTTTGGCCTTCGCGCGCTAGGCTTCGACACGCGTCTCTTCGGGCCGGTGCTCTCCCGCGCGGGAACGTAGCCGGGCGGCGCCGGCTTCAGTGGGCCGGCGGCGGCGAAACTCTCGCAAGGGCTGGGCGTCCCCCTACCCAAACAACAAAATCAAGTTGTACGCCGCATGGCACCCCGTTGCGACGCCCAACCCGCGGCCCACGAACACGATTGATAAATACGCACCGGCGGCGACGAAAAACGCGAACGTCTGGAGCGTATAGGTCGTCGAACCCAGCGGCGGAAAATGACACCGCGCGAAGAACATCACGGCCACGGCGATCGCGGAGACGATCGCTACGCGCTGCGGCACGTGAAAGACCTTCACGGCCAACATTGTCAGGCCCGTAATCAGGTACAGTCGAAACACCAACTCTTCGTAGACGCCTGCGCCCAGCGCGAACACGAGTTGCGAGCGCCAGTCCTCGCCCGCGGGATCGCCGGCCTGGAGCAGGACGCGGTTCAGGACGAACAGGGGCACCGTCAGAAGCAGGCTCTCGACCACCATGCCGGCCAGCACCCAGGTGTGAATTCTCCACGGGTGGCGGCTGATCAGGTGCCACGCCGACAGTGTCACCAGCAGCACGACGCCCGGCAGCCAGATGCCGCCGGCGCCGAACCAGTCCAGCAAGGACTGAATCAGACGGTAGGCCACGAGCTGGGGCTCGGGCCCGATCGCCGGCCGCAGCAGCAGCGCGCCCAGCTCGTAAGCCCCCACCAGCGGCAGCAGCAGCAGCAGGCAATACAGCGGCTGGCGCGTTGCGTCCCGGTATACGGTCCAGACCGTGCCGACGCGGCGCGGCCCTCCCTTCGACGGCCGATTCGTCTTTCCCATGCGAGCATTATGGAGGCGCAGCGCGGATTGACAATGCCGGGTCTTCGAGGCGGCGGCATAGCAGCCCGCCACGAGATTCATGTCGCGGCACGCGTCGCGCAGGCCGTCGTCCTAAGACTCAGAGCGGGACAAGCTGAGCCTTGTCATTCCGAGCGCAGCGCGGAATCTTGCCGGGCACGTGGCCAGATGCTTCGCTGCGCTCAGCATGACGTCCAAGGTTTCACGCACCCGGTAGTAATTACTCTTCAAACCGCAACGCTCTGCGCCCGTGCTCGTCCTGATCCCCATAGCGGGCGGCGATCTCGACGTACGTCTCGCCGACGCGGGCCGCATCCGGCAACGCGAGCTGCTCTTGAAGTGCCTGTATCGCCGCCAAATTCGGGCCTTCGATCTCGAGCCACCAGCCGAGTCGCGGAAGCTCGTCCAACACAATCTCACAGGGGCCGAGCCGCCAGGTCTCGCGACGTTTCTCGTACACGATGATCTCGGCGAAGCCGAGCCGCGCGAGAATGGCCGTCATGGCGGCCGCGTCGGCGGTGACGGTCTCGATTTCCTCGCGGGACTTGGCCGTACCCGCGTCGCGCGGCCCCTTGTAGGTCAGGGTCGCTTTCGCCGGTGCGCCGTCCAGGGACTGCGACTCGCGCACGCGCAGCCCGCGGTCGCCCGTGAGCAGGTCGCGGTCGGGCGTGTCGAAAATCCGGTTGGTTTCCATCGCGAAAGAAACCGAGCGCGCCCCGCATGCGCGCAGCCGGGTCAGCACGGCTTGCGGATCGTTGATCCGGTATTTGACTTCGATTTCGCGCGGCATGAATCAGTCCCTCGATTGACACCGGAGCCGCCGGGCCGCATCTTACGCGATGTCGGCGCGATTGTACTTGGCTTTCGCGCGCGATACCCGGCCGCCCGCTCATCGGCGCGGTCCGGCGGTCGGCAGCGTGCCGGCGGCCGACGCGGTCGGGACTGCCCGTCAACCGTTTTCGAACGAGAGCTATGCGAACTGCACAGGTTTTGTTCGCGGGCATCGTCGCGTCACTCGTGACGCACGCCGACGCACGCGCCCAGGACCGCACGCCAGACAGCTTGTTCCAACAACAACGCCTGATCGACCAAAAGCTGGCCGATGAGCGCTCCCGCCGCGCACCGATCGACTCGCTGGTGGATTTTCAATACGGCGGGTGGTTCGATTATTACGTGTTCCACTTCGATGACGGCTCGCAGCAGTCGCGACTGTTCCAGCGACCGGGGCTCGCCGTCTGGACGCGGCTGCGACTCGACCAGGGCGCGCACGAGTTCTTCGCCCGCATGAGGCTGACGTACAACTACTTCAAGCGCGGTGACGAGATCGACCGGCAGCAGGACTGGGTCGGACCGAACTTCGACCGCGCCTGGTACCAGGTCGACGTCGGCCGGGCACTGCGGCTCACCGATCCATCCGACCCCTTTCAGTTCCAGGTGCGGATCGGGCGGCAGGAGGTGCAATTCGGCAACGGCTACGTGCTCGATATGCCGCTCGACGCCGTGCGCTTCGACGCCCGGCTGCGCGACTTCCGTCTGACCGGCTTGTTCGCGAAAACGATCGCCAGCACGCCGAACGTCGACCGCAGCCCGCCGGTGCAGGGGCACAGCGAGCGAAACTTCTTCGGCGTGCAGTTGACCTACGAGGGGCTGGGCGATCACGAGCCCTTCGCGTACGCGCTCTGGAACCAGGACCACACCCGCGAGCGGCCGAGCGCGTTTCTGCAGGAGTTCGATTACGACTCGCAGTACTTCGGCGTGGGCTCGCGCGGCACGTTCGCCCGCAATCTGCATTACTGGACCGAATGGGTGTACGAGACGGGCCACAGCTTCGGCGACGGGGCGTACATCCGCCGCGACGTGGTCGACGCCTGGGCTTGGGACGTCGGGCTGGAATATCTTTTCGATCACGAAATGCACCCGCGCCTGGCGTTCGAGTACATGTTCGCCAGCGGGGACCGCGACCGGCAATTCAGCCCGACCAGCGCGATGGGCGGGAACCGCAACGACCGCTCCGACACGAGTTTCGTCGGATTCGGGTTTCGTGATACCGGCCTGTCGGCGGCGCCCGTGCTCAGCAACATTCACGTCTGGCGCGTGGGTGCGTCGTTCATGCCGCTGCGGCGGGTGGAGCTGTTCGAGCACTTCGAGTTGGGCACGAACTGGTTCTTGTACTACAAGAACCGTCGCGGCGCCGCGATCAGCGACCCGACCGCCGATCGCTTCAGCGGCTACGTGGGCTGGGAGATAGATACCTTTCTGAATTGGCGTCTCTCGTCGGACCTCTCGTGGACGACGCGCTGGGGCGTGTTTTTTCCCGGCAAGGCCTACAGCGACCGTGACACGCGGCATTTTCTGCTCAGTGGGTTGACGTGGAGCTTTTGAGAGTAATGGCGAATTGCGAATTGCGAAGAACGAATTCGCTCCACCTCGTGGGCAAGCCGCGGCATGGATCATTGCCGCCGCGGCTGATTTATTGTGTTCTCGTCGTTGTCCTTGTGCTCGCATGTGTCGGTGGATGTCGCACGGCGCAACCGGCTACGACGCAGCCGACGGTGCCCGCGGACGGGAACGCCGCGCTGATGCAATACATCGGCGAGCAGCCCTTTGTGACCGCCGAGGTGGCGTATCGCGCGGCATACATCCTTGCGAAGGGCGAGGTCTTCGCGGGTGATTTCGAGGCACTGACCCAGGCGCTCGCGGCCGATCGGATCGTCGGCGCTTCGTGGAATCACGCCCCTGCCGATCTGGTCGATCGTCAGACCGTCGCGTACATGATCTGCCGCGCGTGCGGGATTCGCGGCGGGCTGAATTGGCGGCTCACCGGCCTCGGGCGCTACGCCTGGCGCGAGTTGCAGCACAAGCGCATCGCCGGCCCCGGCGGCGAATGGGCCCTGCTGAGCGGCGGCGAACTACAAGGCATCCTGCTGCGAGCCGACGAATATCTCTATCGCACCGGGCGGGTCACCACCGGCCGCGCGGACCTCGGAGCCGAGCCTTAGCCGTCCGCCGCGAAAGCTACTTCGCGCGAGAGCAAGAGATTCAACGTGGCCTGTGGCGAGCGGGTGTCGAGCCGCAACGGGCTGTTTGATTTCTCGGAGTTCGCCGTGGCTCCTTCGAATTCGACCGAACGCCGTCCCGCCGCGGCGGACCACAAGGCGTATTGGCGGGCGAACCTGCGGCTGATCGCGGTTCTGCTCGCGATCTGGGCGGTGGTCTCCTTTGGATTCGGCATCCTGTTGGTCGAGCGGTTGAACACGCTGTCGATCGGCCGCGTTCCGCTCGGCTTCTGGTTCGCGCAGCAAGGATCGATCTACGTCTTCGTGATTCTCATCTTCGTCTACGCCTGGCGCATGGACCGGCTGGACAAGAAATTCAAGGTAGACGAATGAGCGCGGCGCTGCTGGGGCAAGCCGCGCCGCCGGCGAGTGCCGCAGCGGCAGGCCTCGACGCCACGCGCGTCCTCACGTTCGTCTTCGTCACGATCACCTTTATGGCCTACCTGTACATCGGCTGGCGCAGCCGGGTGCGCGAGACGCGCGGGTTCTATGTGGCGGGCCGCGGCGTGCCGGCGATCGCGAACGGAGCCGCGACCGCGGCCGACTGGATGTCGGCCGCCAGCTTCATCTCGATGGCCGGCCTGATCAGCTTCATGGGCTACGACGGCTCGATCTACCTGATGGGCTGGACGGGCGGGTACGTGTTGCTCGCGCTGCTGCTGGCGCCCTACCTGCGTAAGTTCGGCAAATACACCGTGCCCGACTTCGTCGGCGAGCGCTATCAGAGCGAGACGGCGCGCGTCGTCGCCGCGATCTGCGCGATCTTCGTTTCACTGACGTACGTGGCCGGCCAGATGCGCGGCGTCGGAATCGTGTTCGGCCGCTTTCTGGAGGTGCCCGTCTGGCAAGGCGTCGTGGTCGGGATGGTTATCGTCGCGTGCTTTGCGGTTCTCGGCGGCATGAAGGGCATCACCTGGACGCAGGTCGTGCAATACGCGGTGTTGATCTTCGCGTTTCTGATCCCGGCCGTGGCGCTGTGCGCGGGCGTTGCGATGATGCTGAGCCTGCCCGGGTGCGGCCGCCGCACCGATCCGCAACCGGCGGCCCGGACCTTTCCTCCGACCGGGGCGGTAAAGGTGTGGCAGCGGGAGAACCGGATTCTGGTCTCCTGGCTGATGCCGGCTTCCCCGGTGGTGCAGCGGTTGGGGGGACTGGATGAATTCGAGCTGCGGGTGGAACGGCTGCCGCTGGGCCTCGACACCCGGATCGGGTCTGGGCAGCACTCGCTGACCCCGGCGCAGGCCGGGCCGGTATCAAGTCGTTTATTGTGGAGGCCGGTACGCCGGGCTTTATCGTAGAGAAGACCGAGCACAAGCTGGGTATTCGTGCCAGCGACACGGCGGTGTTGGTGTTTGACAATTGCCGCATCCCTCATGATAACATTCTGGGGAGCGCCGAGGTGTTCACGAAAGGCAGCAAGAAAGGCTTTAAGGGCGTGATGCGGACATTTGACGCCAGCCGCCCTTCGG
>JACZRH010000257.1 GCA_022574815.1 Planctomycetota bacterium
GTCGCCGACATGGTCCGGGCCCGCCTCCCGCTCGTTTCCGATCTCAGCGAGCTCCTCGGGGGCGACCCAATCACGCTACTCGGCGCTGGAGTTGGCCAACGGCGGACCGCTGCCGATGCTCGAGAACCTGATCGGGCTGATCGACCTGATCGACCG
The DNA here is from genome assembly GCA_022574815.1 of Planctomycetota bacterium. Classification (GTDB taxonomy): domain Bacteria; phylum Planctomycetota; class Phycisphaerae; order UBA1845; family Fen-1342; genus JACZRH01. Next base: position 157 of record JACZRH010000257.1, read on the forward strand.
TCTTGGTAGTGCAATGGTCTTGTCGCCGAGGATCGGGCTCGGCCCCGATCCCAGGCCGGGCTCGTTCGAAATCCTCGGTGCTGAGGCGCTGAGCGGTCGCGCGACGCCCGACAAAGTCTCGAACCTCATCGATCCCGCAACGATCCAGAAGGGAACCGGCCTGCTCGACAACATCACCGACTTCAGGTTCAACTGCTTCTCGTTCCCGTTCCTCGAGGGCGCGAGACAGTGAGCGGCCACAGCGTGCTCATATCATGATTCGCCGCCAGCACGTCGGGCAAGCCGCCAACGACGTCGGCTAGGAACGGATGTCGGACGGCACCTACCGGGCGTGGATCAGTGAGTACGACGCCCGCCATCGGTTCAATCCCGAAATGCAGAACCGAATCAAATCTTGCGTCATCATCGTTACGGTCCGTTACTCCATAGGTTCCAGCTCGAGTTGGAGGCGCATCTTCATTCGTCCGTCGGCTACGAGGCCGGCGAGCGCGACTCATGGTGGCGCTTGGTCCGACAGCGGCACCCGATGCGCGCCGGACGGCTTCCTGGGCATCGACCCGCCCGGCGCCGTAGCGCGAATCCCATCCCGTCCCGAATGGTGGGTTCCTGCGCGCACTATCCATGATGAATCCGCGAATTGGGGCTACGGCGGGCGGCGCCGGAGATACCTGCATGATCCAAGGCATCATTGATAACGGCGGCCGAAATCTCGCGACCAAAACCATACGGTGCCGGGCTGGGCGTAGAATTTGTTGCCGTTCCGGTTTGATCCCAGAACGCTACGATACGCGTGGTACCGTCGGCGCGACGGAAGTTCTCGTGAAGAAAGTCGCAGCCAAAGTCCACAAACCCGACGATCACACCGCTTCCGTCCGGCGCGTCCGTTCCGGCGGGTACGGCTAACGCTAGATCAGCTTGACGAGCCCGTATTTCGGGAACCGAGTCATGAAGGTCGGCGTATACTCTCTTGGGGCGTTCGAGTTTGATTACGTTCTCATGGCCGGCGACCGACTCAATGTCGTCGATGGACACCGTGCCGGTCACAATCTGACGAACCGCCGTAATCACGTTGAGGCCGGGCACGTTGACTTGTGGGTCCTTAACTCGCGCTATGACATCCACGACCTGCGTGCCATCGGCCGCAGACCGTACTTCGTCCGCGTTGCGCCGCAAGGACTTACGCGCTTCACGCCTCCCAGCCCGATTCATTAGGACGACCCCTCACAGAACCCGAACTAACGGGCTACAACTTCTGTTGCCGAATCGCCGCTGGTGGGAGCGTTTGCTGGAGGTTGCCCGGGAGCCGCGGCACGAGCGTGCCCATCGCGTGATCTTGCCATGGCGCGGCCTATCGAAAGGCCCTGGCCTGGCTGGGATACAGCTCGTCGGAGATGCTGGACCTGTACACGACGAGGCTAGCCAGCACGCGATGCGGGAGCGGGCTGCGTCCGCGTTGCAGCCGACCGGAACCGACGGCGCGCCCGCTCAATCTGAGGGCGCATTGAGGTCAACCCGAGAGTTAAGAATCAAGAATTTCTGCAAGTCCCTGAATTTCAAGAGCTTACAGAGTGCCTCTCGGATGCAACGGAGAGGGGGGGATTCGAACCCCCGGTAGAGCTATGAAACCCTACGACGGTTTAGCAAACCGTTACCTTCAGCCACTCGGTCACCTCTCCGACTGCTCGAACAGGGGATTAAACAACAAAGGGTCTGGTCCGGCAAGGGTGGGCCCGGCGAAAAAAGCCGCCCGGCCAGGGACGATTCAGGTAGCGCCCGTGCTGCTGAAGGCGCTTGAATCGGACACGGTCGGACGGTTGCGGTACGCGGGCGGATTGGAGGCCGAAGGTATGAGCGTGGCTCGTGCCCTTTGCCCGGCGGCGGGCAGGTCCGCCGGCGTCGCGGCGTTTCGTTCGGCCAGGCGCATCTCGACCAAGGCGAGCAGGTAAGCCAAGGTGGACTCGGCGCCCTGATTGCTGTTGATGCTGCTGGCCGCGAGACCGTCGCAGCAGGCCCCGGTTTGCGGATCGCACAGGGGCAGGCCGAGGTCGTTTTGGCCGAGAAACCAGCCGAACGCCCGCCGCGCTTCGCGATACCAGGATCGATTTCCCGTGTCTCGAAAGGCCTTGAGACAGGCGGATACGGTAGCGTGGGCTTCGATGGGTTGCTGGTCGAAGCGCGCCGGGCGTTTTCCGCGGGTGTAAAAGCCATTGCAGCCGATGGGCACGAAGTGGTCGCAATCGGCTTGTTGCAGGTCGACCAGCCACTCGAGCGATCGCAGGCCGATCCGGGTCATCTCCGAATCGCCGAGCGCCTGGCCGGTGACCAGCAGCGCGTGGGGGATGCGCGCGTTGCAGTAGGTTACTTCGTCATCGAACCAGGGCCAGTCCGGTGCCGACGCCTGCTCGAAGCGCCCCACGAGTCCGCGCGCGAGGTGCTGGCGGGCGGCGGCGGCAGCCCGATCGCCGGTGAACCAGTGCAGATAGGCGTTGATTCCGAAGAGGGCGAAGGCGGCGGAGCGCGGGGGCGCCAAGTCGCGCGTGGCGGGCAGGGCCTCGCCGAAGAGCCGCGCGGCGACATCGCGCATCTCGGCGCGGCGGGCACGGGCGGCGACGACGCCGAGGCCCCAGACGGCGCGTCCGTGGCTGTCTTCCGAGCCGCTGTCTTCGAGCCAGCGGCGGCCCTCGTGGCTCATGAAGTTTCGGAAGCGCCCTGTTTTGGGATTGAAGGCGTGCAGCAGAAACGCGAAGTAGCGGGAGGTCAGGTCGTCGAGCTCGCTCGCGACGAGCTCGCCGAATTCCTGCAAGTGCATCATCAGGACCAGGGCCCGGGCATTGTCGTCGACGCAATAGCCTTCGCGATAATTCGGCACCGAGCTCGTGGCGTGCTGCAGCAGCCCGGTGCCATCGGTCATGCGGTGCAGATGGCGCAGGTTTATGCTCGGCAGCTCGCAGCGTCCGCAGCCGGCGGCCAATTGAGCAATCGCGCGCGGCTGCGTGGCGCGGTCGGTGAGGGCTTGCTGAAACGATTCGCAATAGCGGCGGCTCACGGACGACCAGGTCATGTCGCGGCCGAAGGTGTACGCCCGTTTGCGCATTGCATGTCGGTTAGCGTCGTCGTCGAGCAGTTCGATGGCGGCGCGCGCGATTGCGGGCGGGTCGCCGAAGGGGACCAACACGCCGCGTTCGTCCGCCAGGAGTTCCTGGGCGTGCCAAAAGGGGGTCGAGATAACCGGCTTTCCGGCGCCGACCGCCCAAGCAAGGCTGCCGGAGGTGATTTGGGCCTCGTTGAGATAGGGCGTGACATAGATGTCGGCGGTCCCGATCATCCGCACCAGTTCGTCCGTCTCGACGAATCGATCGTCGAAGCGGAGTGCGTCGCACACGCCCAGTTCGCCGGCGAGTTGTTGGAGGCTTTCGCGATACGCCTCGCCCTGCTCGCGGACGAGGTTCGGATGGGTCGCGCCGACGATGTGGTAGATCGCATCGGGGACGCGCTCGCGAATGAGCGGCAAGGCGCGGATGACGTGCTCGATTCCCTTGCCGGGTGAGAGCAAGCCGAAGGTCATCAGCACCGTGCGGCCCGCCGTGCCGAAAGTGTCCTTGTGGAAGTTCGGGTCGGCGAAGGGCATGTCGGGGATGCCGTGGTGGATGAAGTCGATCCGCTCGCGGTCGATCCCGTAGATGTCGCGCAGGAACGCCTCGCCGCGGCGGCTCATGACGATCACGCGGTCGGACAAGGCGGCGATCTGCTTGAGGACGCGGCGCTGGTCCTGGGTGGGGTCTTTCAGGACGGTGTGCAGCGTGGTGACGACCGGGGCGCGCAGCTCGCGCAACAGGGCCAGCACGTGACTGCCGGCCGGTCCGCCGAAGATGCCGAATTCGTGCTGGAGGCTGACGACGTCGGGTCCCTGAATGTTGAGATACTGCGCGGCGCGACGATAGGTCGCGATGTCATTCTGCTCGATGGTGAATCGCACGGCGTCGGGATAGTCGTAACCCTCGGGCCGATCGTTGACGGCGACGGCGACGCAATCGCACCCGCGCTCGGCGACCGCATTTCGCGTGTCGGCCGTAAAGGTCGCGATGCCGCAGCGCCGCGGCACATGATTTCCGATAAAAGCCACTTGCTTGATTGCTTGGTCATCGCCAATGGACATGGGAAATCCTTTTCTCGGTATCCGTCGGCGGAGCCCCCGGTCCGGCGGCTCCGGACCGCCAAGAGGCGTGCAAACGGCTCCGGGGGCCGTCGAAGAGCGTTTTCCACCTGGCGACCGCGCCAAAACGATCGGTTCGCGAATGCTGTCGCACTCAAACCGGGCAGACCGCTGCCTATTCAATCGGTCGGACGCGATTCTTGCGCTTAGCGAAGTCGGGAAAGGGCGCAGCACGCGACCGCTCTGTACGCGGACTCTCGGTCCCAGGCCGGAACAAAACGCGCAACCCCCACCCAGGCTTATGCACGACCGAATCGATCGTCGCGCCGGACGAAGCGTTTTTCGTCTCGCGACGTCTGGGGAAAACGAAACCAGATTCGAGGCGATGCCGATGCAACTTCACACCCGTTCCCGATCGCGTCGGACGAGTTGGCAGCACACGCCTGACGCACGAGACGGGAGTGTACACGCCGTTCGAGCGGGTGTCAAACCGGCCGTACCGTGTCGGCCCAGGCTGCATCGACGATTTGAGAACGGGCGAGCGGGGCACACCGGCGACCCGGCCGCGCGGAAGAAAGTTCCGCGTCGCCGATCCGCCGATCCGCCGATGCTCCCGATCGCCTCGCACCGCATGGGCGTCGTTCATGTCGTCGGACGAACGTCGATTCGCTGCGGTCGCGCCGCGGCGGCCTTAGGCAGCCGTAGCGTGAGCACTCCGTTCGCGGTTTCGGCGACGATCCCGGCAGTGTCGATCGCATCGCCAACCTTGAATTCGCGGTGAAAGTCGCCGACGCCGTATTCGTGCAGCAAACTCCGCGTCTGGTGCGCGGTTTGGCGCGTCTCGACGCGGGCGTGCAGCGTGAGCATTCCGCGGTCCAACTGGACGTCGATGTCGTCGGGCTTGGCTCCGGGCAGATCGGCCCGCAGCACATACTCGTTGTCGAGCTCAACGATGTCGACCCCGGGCATGAAGGTCGTATCGGTCTGACGCCGCTCGGATTGGGCGACATCGTCGCAGTCGCATTGTTCGATCACATCGGTTTGCATCGGTTTACCTCCATTCGAATCCGCACGCCTGTCGGATGCGTTCGTTCGTCCATTCAAGCGGATTTCACCGCGATCTTCCGCGTGCGAGCCGTTTCGGCCTTGGGCAGCGTAACGGTCAGGACGCCGTCCTTGAGGACCGCGTTCACCTTCTCGGCGTCGAGGTCCACGGGCAGCGTCAGCACGCGGGTGAAGGCGCCCCGTTGGCGCTCCCGGCGGTGGAAGACGCGCTGGTCGTCGTCGCGTTCGGCGTTCCAGCGGCCCTTGATGGTCAATTCGTTGCCGACCACAAAGACCTCGAGGTCGTCCATACCCAGGCCGGGCACTTCCGCTTCGGCATAGAAGTTGTCGCCGGCTTCCCATACGTTTATGCCGGGCGCGGCGCGGCGCGGCACGGGGCACGCATCAAAATCGCTTAGAACATTGTTGAACAATCGCCCGAACTCGCGTTGCAGTTCGTTGAACGGCGACATAGGAAATCTGTACCTTCTAGCGAGCAGCATGGCGTTCTCCTTTCACTCGCCCGTCGCGGGCTTTTCGTCGATTTTTCGTTCGCACAGGTGTATTGCACGCGCCGTTCCAGCGCGGGACCGGCAAAGCGAAACAAGCGCAACCTCTTTGTATGTAACGCTTTATGGATGATGCCGGATACCACGGCGTCGGCAACAGCTCGGCCACTCTGGCAGCGATTCCGAGGGGTGGCAGTCAAACGGAGCCGCGTACCCGCCGTCGCTCGGTGCGCGACGCGCGTTCCCGCCGACGTCGTCCCGGTCAGGCTAATGATATTCGTTCGGAGGTTCGTCGATGGTCCGTCAACGGCGGGCAAGATGCCCGCACCACCCTACATCCGATGCAAACAGCGTGAGAAACTGCGCTAGCTCACACCGATCTTGGCGTCCAGGACCTCTTTGTACTCGCGCTTGGTCTTCGCCCCGACCAGCCGCTCGACCGGCTGGCCCTTGTCAAACACGATCACGGTCGGGATGTTCTGCACGCCGTACTGGCTGGCGATCTTCGGCATGCTGTCCACGTCGAGCTTGCCGACTTTGGCTCTGCCTTGGTATTCGGTGGCCAATTCGTCGATGGTCGGCGCCAACATGAGGCAGGGCCCGCACCATTCGGCCCAGAAGTCGACCAGGACGGGCATGTCGGCGTTCAGGACGTCGCTCTCGAAGTTGTCTTCGTTGAATTTCAGCGTGTTATCACCGGCCATTTCGGCAGCTCCCATACGTTTGGACGGCTCAAATTCATGACGAGCCGGCAGTTTCCGCATTCTAACCCGCCCGATTGCGGAGTCAAACGCGAACGAGCCACGTCGATGCGCACATCCTCCTGGCACCGCGGATCAGACGCGACGCACCGAACCCAGGCGCCTCCGGCAGCCGGCGATCCGGGCCGCCCGGCGACGCTCTCGTTTGATGCACGCAAGCCGGCGTGGGTTTCATAACCGAGCAGCGAACAGTCTTTCAGGCGTAGCGGGCTTTCTCGGACACGACGATCGAGCGAGCGGAGTG
>JACZRH010000258.1 GCA_022574815.1 Planctomycetota bacterium
CGGGCAAATCAAAGCCGGCACGTTGACCTGGCACCAGTATGGCGGCACGCATCCCAAGCGCCACGGCAACCAACTCTGCGTTGCAATGATCGACCGCCTGATGGACGTCGCCTGGAAGAATCCGCTGGCGGCCGACGCCAAAGCAGCGGCCCACCCGATGCCCGAGCAGCCGATCGACCCGCCCCGCGTCGGTGGGGTGTCTCTCGATTTCCGTCAGGGCCGCGTCGAGGGCACCGTTGTACTGGTCGAGCAGGATGGCGGCCGTTCTTTCGGTTCGGGCATTCGCCAGCGCGACGCGGGCGGCGGGCTTGGCGCTCGGGTTCGCGAAGGCCAGGCAGCGGCTGGTGGCATCGAGCGCCTGCGGCCACTGCTGTTCGCGGCGATACCACTGGCCGAGGTACATCCAAGCCGTCGCTTGGTTGCGGGCCGACCCGCTACGGACGGCGGCGTCGAGCGTGCGCTTGTGCAAGATCAGGGCGCGCTCCTTATCGCCGAGCCGGTCGTAAATCAGAGCGAGCTTGTTCGCCGCCGGCGTCTCGGCGACGGTGTCGTTCAGCGCTCGCAGGAGTTGCAGGATGATCTCCTGCCATTCGGCGGCGCGGCGGCGGGCGGCCTCGGCAAATCGCGTGCGCGCTTCGGGCGGCAGCTCGACGCCGGGCGGGGGAGTCTTCGAGAGATAGAGATCGCAGAGGCCGTTGATGGCTGCGATCTGCCCGTAGGGCTCTTCGGTTTCATACGCGAGGCCGAGCGCGTTCTCGAAGCGTTTTTGCGCGGCCTCGAAGTTGCCCTCCATGACCAGGGCGAGCCCTTGGGCCGTCTCCGCTTCGGCGCGGTCGTACGGATCCTTTTCGCGACGGGCCAGTTCGGAGAGCACGCGCAGCCGCGACAGCGCCGCTGCGTGCGACTCCGGCGAGAGGCGCATCTCGACCTGCGCGAGCAGCGCGACGGCGGGCCGAAATCGCGGATCGAAGCTCAACGCCTCACGCGCGTAATACGCCGTGTCGCGGCCCTTCGCGGCCCGGGCGGCGGCGACGGCCTTGGAATAGTATTCGAGTGCGGTCGGTGACTTGCACGGGCGGGCGAAGACGACCTTCTTCAAGTCGTCGCTCAAGGGTTCGGCACGGACACGCTCCAGCGTCCAGCGCGTCGCGTGGTCGATGACTTCGAAAAGCCGGCCCGTCAGCAGGGTCGTGGTTGCGTTGGCGTTCGATGGTTCACCGGGGTCCAAGCCGATCCACTCGAGCTCGAGCGAGACGGCCTCGGGAGGCCCGCCGCACGTGCCGGTGAGCAAGGCCCGCGCGCCGAGCAGGCGCGCGACTCGATTCCACGTGACGTTCTGTTCGGCGGAGTCCTTCAATTCGTCGCGGGCCTGATGGAGCCGGACGGCGGGCACCACGACGCAGCCGGGCACGCGTCGCAGCCGCCTGATGAAAGTTTCCTCGAGCGCGACGGCCATCCAGGCGTCGCGCGGGTCGTTGTCCGCTACGGTCTGGAAGCCGGCGATCGCGAGGTCGGGGCGTTTTCCCGTCGAGCCGACATCGACCGGCGAGTCGGATTCTGCCCGAACCGCGCCGGGAACGGCCATGAGACAGAAAGCGGCGACGATCGGAACGAAGGGGAATGTCGCGTGGACGACCTGCGGCCTACGCCAATCAGTGCTCATACCGATGTCCCGAGTTCTGCAACGTATCTCGTTCAGTATGCCGATCGGGCCGCTGCGACTTTCCGTGCCCGGATGCGGGTTGTACCCTGTAATCGCAACATGGCACAGCGACCGGCACGAGATTCTATCGAAGGACCGTCCGCCGGTCGGCGGCGGCCGGCCGATCCTGGAGGTCTCATGCGTACTGTCTGGGTACGCCGCCTGATTGTGGTCCTGCTACTGGGGCTCGGCGCGGCGACCGTCCGCGGGGGCGGGCATCGCGACTGGACCGTGATTCCGCTCGGATCCTTCCCATTGCAGGAAGGTTCGCAGACGCTTCGCCTCGCGCGGCCTTTCGATCGTTTCGGCGTGATCGATTCCCCAGTCGTATTCATGGCGTCCTATGACTCGACCCAGCCGCGCCGCGTGCCGGTACACGTTCGGTTCTCGGTCGGCGAGCAAACGTACCCGGCGTGGCGGATTCAACGGGCGGGTGAGCTCTATGTCATCGGCACGGCGATCTTGCAGCGCGACGCCGGCAGCGAGAAACGAACGCTGGAGTTGAGCGTCCACGTGGAGAACGCGCGCCAGGGCATCGTGCTGATGGCCAGCGGCGCGCCGGACATGGCGTTGATCGGGGCCGACGTTCTGGGGCCGCTGGTGGACATCGAGCAACAGCTCGCGCGCGGCGCGCTGCGCGAGTACATTCACGCGATCAACAACAGCTCCGGACCCGGGCTCGCCGACGCCAAGGCCGCGTTTGACCGGCTGAGCTTGGACGCCGACGAGCGCCTGGCGCGTTTCGCGCGTGCGAAGCGGCGCCGCATCCGATTTGCCGAGGTCGAGGCCGCGACCCCGCCCGGATTCCTCGGGCACTACCGCGTAGCGTTGTTCGCCCAACAGTGCGGGATGTTCCGCTCCGCGCGACACCACTACGAAGCGGCCCTCGACTTCGACACCGCCCGGCCCGAGGCCTGGTTTCGACTCGCCGAGGTGATGGAGCGCTGCGGCGACCCCATCGAAGACGTAGCCGCGGTTCTGGAGCGGGCGGGAAACGCGGCCCGCGTGACGCCGAACACCTGGGACGTGCTGGTCACGATCCTGCGGTCGAAAGAGTACGACGAGCAGAAGGACGGCGAGCCGGTCCGCACACGCGTGGAAATGACGCACGCACAGGTGGCGCGCATCAAGGGGCAGTGGAAGCTCGTAGAGCAGATGATCTTCGGTGCCTCGCGCGGGCGGCTCAAACTGAACACGCGCTACTTCGAGCTCGAGAACGAGACCGTGGTGCCGTTCGGACTCAACGCGGGCTGGCTTTACGGGCCGACGGACGCGCTCGTGCCCGAGGCGGGCAGCGTGGATTGCGTGATGTCGTTCCATCCGCGCGGGCCGTCGGTCACGGGCGGCGCCGACTGCGGTCCGAACGGGGCCGCGATGACCGACATCGGACCCTGGGCCGGCTGGCAGGTCATGCTGCACGAGTGGAACCACCAGTTCGACTGGACCGTGCGAACTTCCGAGGCCGGCGACGGCTATCCCATCACGCATCATTCCGACGGCTGCGGGCACGCACCGATTCCATCAATGGGCTACGGGCACCGCGCCAGCATGGGCTACTACGTCACGCCCGCGATGTACCGCCGACTCGAGCCCGCCGACCCGGACCCGGGCAAGGGCTACCTGCACTCCTGGCACGTTACGGACCCGATCGAGATCGACTACGGGCAGGATCCGCCGGAAGCCGGCGCTCCAAGTGCCGTGCGGCGATTCGGCCCCGAAGACGTCTCCGACCGCGCGCGGCGACTTGTGGTTTCGGCAGCGGGTTTTGTCAATTTGCTGAAACTCTACGCCGAGGCCGATGTCGAGACGCTGCCGCGGATGATCACGGCCGCCACGACCTACGTCTGGTCGCCGCGCCGCCAGGAGGTCCGCGTCTGGCTGGGTCACAACGATGCGTTGGCGCTGTGGGTCAACGGGCGGCTGGTTCACCGCGGCGACTACAAGGCCATCGCCAAGTTCTCCGACCAAAATCGGCCGAATATGGTCGCGACGGCGGCGACGCTTCGGCGCGGTTGGAATCGGCTCGACGTCGCGGTCGAGGCTTGGCCGAGCCCGTTCGACAAGGGCTTCGGGTTCTCGGTGCGGCTCTGCGACTTTGACAATCGACCCATCGGCGAGCTGCGCGAGGCGAACGAACGCGAAGCGCGGGACGTGGTCATCACGCCCGATCCGCTCCTGCCCCGGGCCGGGCGGCACTACCGCTGGAACGACGTGCGCGACGATTTCTACAACCGCCTGCCGCGGCTGAGCAACGCCTGGCTGCAAGAATACACCGGCGCGGAGCGCGGCTTCGGCGTGTACGGCAGCGTCGGCACGACCGCGGGAGCGCACGGCGGGTACATCGCGATCGGGTCGCAAGCCGATCGCAGCGGCGAAATGCGCGGCGGCGTTCCGTTGCTCAAGCTGCCGAACAAATGGGACCGCAAGACCTATTGGGATCGGCGGCTCAACAACCTGCTCGACTGGAACCGGGAATCGGTCGCCGTCTATCCCTTCAAGGGGCAGCGGCCGCGGGCCGCGACGTCCGGCAGTTGGCGGCACTTGCTGCTGATGCGCCCGGAGGCGGTCGAGGCCTTTCTCACGTGCCTGCGCGAGTCGCCCGCCGCGGGCAACGTTTACGCGACGGTCCCGCTGCGCGATCGGATTCTCGGGTACGTTCAGGTGGGGCAAACGCGCGGCGAGGAGGAGGGCACGCGGGTTCTGATCCTGGCCGAAGCGGTGCTTCCCGATCCGTTGCCGGTGGATGAGGAAGACCTGCTGTCGGCGGCGGCGCGTTGAACGGGGCCGATGGATGAGGGTTCATCGCAAACCGCCGGCCGGAGGAAAGACCGGCACACCCGCCCTCTCGGCGTGGCGCGTAGTTGGGCACGCTTGTTTGGACTCGCGACAGTGCCCCGACATTTGGATTCATTGATTATGATGACGGCAGCGTTAGATTCCGCCGTCTGCGTAGTGCAGAGGGCCACGGAACATCGCTAACGGAGGTCGCGGTCGATGCCGACCACGCATTCAGAGGTTCAGCAGATCGGCGAGTTGGTGCGCGAGCACCAGCAGCACTTTGAGCGCCTGTTGACGGAGATTCGCCGGGTCATCGTGGGGCAAGAGGATCTGCTGCGCAAGTTGATGGTCGGCCTGCTCGCCAATGGGCACATTCTGCTCGAAGGCGTGCCGGGCCTGGCCAAGACCCTGGCGGTCTCGTCGCTGGCCCGCTCGATCCACACGAGCTTTCAGCGCCTCCAGTTCACGCCCGACCTTTTGCCCGCCGACATCATCGGCACGCTGGTGTTCCAGCCCAAGGACGGAACCTTCGCGGTCAAGAAAGGCCCGATCTTCGCGAATCTCGTGCTGGCCGACGAGATCAACCGCGCCCCGGCCAAGGTGCAGAGCGCCCTGCTCGAGGCGATGCAGGAGCGGCAGGTGACGATCGGCGAGGAGACCTTTCCGCTCGACGAGCCTTTTCTGGTGCTCGCGACGCAGAACCCCATCGAGCAGGAAGGCACCTATCCGCTGCCCGAGGCGCAGGTCGACCGCTTCATGCTCAAGGTGATCGTGGACTATCCCTCGCGCGACGAGGAGCGCCGGATTCTCGATCGCATGGCCCGTCATCGCGGCACGCCCGAGGTCGAGGTCGTTATGGAACCCAGCCGCATCCTCGAGGCCCGCGGCGTGCTCGACGAGATCTTCATCGACGACAAGATCAAGGACTACATCGTCTCGCTAGTCCACGCCACGCGCCGCCCGAGCGAATTCAACCTCGAGATCGCACCCTGGATCGAGTACGGCGCCTCGCCGCGCGCGACCATCTTCCTGGCGCTCGGAGCGCGGGCGATGGCCTTCCTCAACGGCCGCGGGTACGTCACGCCGCAGGACGTGAAGGACATCGCCCCGGACGTGATGCGGCACCGGGTGATCGTGAGCTACGAGGCCGAGGCCGAGGAGAAGACCAGCGACGATGTGGTTCGGCACATTCTGGACCACATCGAGGTGCCGTGAGGGCGGAATTCAGAATTGCGAATTCAGAAGAACGAATTCTGAGTGCCGAAACAGGCCCAGCTATCTTTGTACGGTTACGGCCACGCTTGCCGAATTGGCGTTGCCGGAGGTGTCGAAGACGCGCACCGTGATGGTGTGCGATCCTGCTGTTACGGTCGTCGTGTCCCAACTGTGCGTGATCGTCGCCCTGACGCCGGCGAGTTCGACGGTCGCCGCCAACTTCGAGTCGATCAGTACCTCGCCGCGCGAAAGGGCTCGGTCGTCGGTGGCTTCGGCGAGAATCGTGATGACGCCGCGCACGGTGCCGCCGGCCGCCGGACTCTCCATCGTCACGCCGGGGGCTTGCGTGTCTTCGTCGCTGTCGAAGCTCAGCGAGATGCGAAGATCGGCGGCGTTGCCGAACACGTCGGTCGCCGTCACCGTGAGCACGTGCGTGCCGCGCGCGTATCGAGCAGTATTGAGGATGAAGGTATATGGCGCGCTGGCGTCGATCGCCAGGGCTGCGCCGTCGAGCGCGAGCGTGACATCGGCCAGATCGCTGTCGTCGGTGACTTCGACTTCGATGTTGATCGTACCACTCACGCTGGCGCCATCCGCCGGCCGGCGAATGGCCACCGTAGGCGCTCTTTCGTCCTGCTGCTCCTCGATGACTTGCGCCAACTGTACCGCGGCGAGCGCGTTGACCTGGCCGGCTCCGAAGCGAACGTCGTCACCCGCCGTTCCCAGGTCGGTGGCCGTGCTGAGCAGAATCCCGCGCACCGTCGCCGGCCGCAGATCGGGATTCACCGACCAGACCAACGCCGCGACGCCGGACACGACCGGGGCGGCGAAGGAGCTGCCCGACGAGCGGCCGAATTGGCCGTCTTTTCGCGTGGTGTAGATGCTGACGCCGGGCGCGGCGATGTCGACGAAACTGCCAAACGTCGAGAAAGGAGCCAGCACGCCGTCCTGGTCGACCGCTCCGACGAACAGGGCCGCGTCGGAGCCCGGCCCGCTCGCTTCCAGGCCGGTGTTGCCGGTCGGGAAGACCACCAGCGCGCCGGCCAAGCGCGCCAGCTCCGCTTGGCGCAGAACGAGCGTGTCGGCCTGGAGCGGGGCGAACGAGACGTTGA
>JACZRH010000018.1 GCA_022574815.1 Planctomycetota bacterium
GCGGATGATAGATATGGCAAGTTCATCGCCGAGCCCTTAATGAAAGGCTATGGCGCGACTCTTGGGAATCCGCTCCGGCGCATACTGTACAGCTCGCTGCCTGGCACGGCGGTCACTTGGGTCAAGATAGAGGGGGTGCTGCACGAGTACACCACCATCCCGCACGTCAAGGAAGAGGTCTCTGAGCTGCTAATGAACATCAGAGGCGTCAGGCTTCGCTCGTCGGTGGAGCTGCCCGGCAAGCTCCGCCTCGAGGTGGCCGGACAGGGAGAAGTCTCCGCGGGAGACATCATGGCGTCTTCCGACTTCGAGGTCGTCAATCCGGAGTTGCACCTGGCGACGCTGGACTCGGATGAGGCCAGGCTGTCTGTCGAGCTAAATGTAGAGCGGGGCACGGGCTATTCCGAGGCCTCTCAGATCGACGGGCTCCCAATAGGCGTCTTGCCCGTCGACGCCGGGGTCGTCGGAACATGCGCCGTCCAAGTCCGCCGGACCGTACGGATACATGGTACCATGAAACGCCCAAATGGTTTGGAGCGCGTCATTGTAGTTCACCACCCGATTGACGTTGCCCGGCGCCAAATCAGCAACCGACAGATGCGCGGCGTTGGGCGCGCCCCCCGGACCGCCCTGCCACGTCTTGATGACCGCAATGATGTCGTCTTTATTCAAGACGCCGTTGGGTGGCGTCCATGCGTTCGGTGGATCGCCCGCGGGCCCGGTGAACGTGCCGACGCAGTCGCCCCAGAACTTGCTGCCGGGCTTGAGAATCGTCGATACGTCTAGCGGGTTGGACACTTCGGCTCCGGCCACCGCACGCACGTCGTAGTCGCTCGTCGGTTCGATTGGACATCCGGTGACGTGCAGCACCCGGCAGCCCGCGGCCACCCAGTCGATGTCGGCGGCCGTCGTCTGCGGACCGAGCAGGGCCACGCACTCACCGTCAGGCAGAAGCGGATTGCCCGGCGGTAGCGGCGGCTGCACCCACCAGGAACTTCCCTCCAATCCCGGATGCGGAAGGCTGCCCGTCAGCGTGACTTCCAGCGTCGTCGTTTCACCCGTGATGTTGTTCGGCTTGAACGAAATGTACCTGTTCTTCCGCCGATCATTCGGGGCCCCCGGATCAACGGGCAGCGGATCATTCACCGCCCTTGGTGATGCCGGTCCATAAGGCGGCAGGGCAATCTTGCCGTCTTTTGCATGAGAGCTAGTCACCCATAACATACAGCCGATGACGACGCCAAATCTGATACGCATTGCATGATCTCCGATTCGATATGCGGTTTCACGGCCCGGCAGGTTTGCGCGGCGCGCCTGCGTAGAACACTGCGGCCGAAAACGTCCCGTCGCCGACTCCTAGCAACGCCGCTATACTGTTACTCTGCTAAATCGCCAGGACCAGATCGAGGACCTGATCGCCGTCCAGGTCGCCGATCGCTACGAAGCCAGATGCGTCGCCGGCGGCGTAGCGCGTCGCGGCGGCGAACGTCCCGTCGCCGAGCCCCAGCAGCACCGAGACGTAGCCGCTCCCGTTCCACTGGGTCGTCACGGCCAGGTCGGGCACCTGGTCGCCGTCCAGGTCGCCGATCGCTACAGAGAAAGGCCCGTCGCCGGCGGCGTAGTTCACCGCGGCGGCAAACGTCCCGTCGCCGAGCCCCAGCAGCACCGAGACCTTGTCGATGCCAGGGTTCGCCATGGCCAGATCGGGCACCTGATCGCCGTCGAGGTCGGCGATCGCTACGAAGAAAGACTGGCCGCCGGCGGAGTACTGCGCGCCAGGGAACAGCGGACCGTCTCCCAGCGCCGCGCTCGTGCAGATAAGCCCAAACGCCAGTAACACGCCGACACGAAACCGAAAGCGGTGCGTTGACATGACGATTCCTCCAACGGCCAAGTGCGAAGAGGCCTTGGCCCGTACGTTGCCTTGTACGAGTTTCTGGTGCATGACGAGCAGCCCGACGGACGCCGACGGGCGACTCGACGGCCCTGTTTTGGCGCACGGCAGGTACCGGCGCAGCGTTCGGCTGCGCATCGTCGCCGCGCAGACACTCTGCGCGGCGTACCCACCGGAGTCATTCAGGCGACAATAGAGAATTGCGACCGCGGATGACGGGAATTGGCAAAGTCAGCTACGAAAATGAAAGAGCGGTAAAGATTCCATTCGCGAAACCGGCCGCATACATTTATCGAATATGCCGGACAGGATATGTTCCACTCGTGTCCGTGTCAAGCGAAAAACCGGGCTTCTCCATTTACTCCGACTTCCGTCGTCATTCCACCGCATGAGGCCTCTCGATCCAAGCGGGTTTTGTGGATTCCGCCCGGAATCCGCCTGGTCGGCTGCTGAAAAGGGGGCGGACTGCTACGGGCAGGCTCCCCCGCCGAGGCATTCGAAGAACGGATCGATGTCGCCGCCGTCCAGCCGGCCGTCGCTGTTCATGTCGCCGTTGAGGATGTTGCAGCCCGGGAAGGCGGCGGTGTAGGCGGCCGGATCGCCGAGGGCGAGGAAAAAGGGGTCGATGTCCCCGCCGTTGAACACACCGTCGCAGTTCATGTCGCCGGGCGAGACCGGATCGGGAATCCACGCCGCGCCGCCGGTGGAGTGAAACTGCGGGTAGGGTTGCGTGAAGGGAACCCAGACGCCGTTCGCGCCTTGCGAAAGGTCGTATGCGAAGCAGGGGATGCTGTCGTCGCCGCGAGTGGCGGTCAGGTAGACGGTGTTGTTGCCGACGGCCATGCCGCGGCCTTGTCCGTTGGCGGCGGGAATGGTGTTGACGATCTTGAGCATTTCGCCGGTATCGATGTTGATCGAATAGAGGCCGCTGTCGCCGAACTCGGTATAGCCGTAGAGCAGGTCGTCGACAGGATTGTAGTCGAGCGCGAAGAAGCGGAAGCTGGTGCCGGTGTGGACGTCGAGCACGAGCGTCGCCTGGCCGGTGGCGGGATTGATCTCGTAGATGCCCTTGGTGGGCGCGAAGTTGGAAAAACCCCAGAGCGTGTCGCGGCCGAAGGCCAGAGCGTGGATATCGACGCTGATTGTAGCGATGAGTTGCGGCCGGCGGGTCGGTGTGGCGGTGTAGAGCCGGGTGGTGAAGGCGCCGTTGCACAAGAACAAAGTCCCGTCGGGCCGCGCCGCCGCTCCGCTCACGTCAAATGCGAAGTGCTTGGACCAGATTACGTTTGGAAAGCCGCTCAGGTCGCTGGAGCGCGTCGCGGGAGCCGAGCCTTCGAGGCCGACGAAGAGGTCCGCGGGCACCGGGCCGGGGAGGATCCACGCACAGCCAATGAGGATGAAGCAGCGCATGACGATGTCTCCTTTCCCTCCGGCCGCGCAGGCGGCATATTACAAATGAGATTGTACTACCAGGAGCGAGATATGCTAAACAAGGTCAATCCGAGCGTAGCATCGTCATTCCGAGCTGAGCGATGTATCCTGCCCGTGCTTGGCCGGATGCAGCAAGATTCCTCACTCCGCTCGGAATGACTAAGGTCGAGATTCCGCGCTCCACGGAGCAAGCCGTCGCGCGTCGAATCCGAACCGATCGGGCCTTCGTCCGATTCGCTTCAGCGCGCAGCGGCGTTGATGCCGCCGCTCGATCTGCGCAGCGCTGCGACTTGGAGCCGCCCCGGGCAGGCAGTCTTGCGCGTGATTTCACCGTGCCCGTAGACGCGCGCCGGATTGATCTTCGCCTCGGGTGTCAGGAACGCGATCAGGCGTCGCAGGGACTGCATCTGTTTGGCGGTCGGCCGGTTGTTCTCGAAGTTGCCGATCAGACAGATGCCGATGCCGTGCGTATTGAAGTAGTTTCTCTGCCGCCAGGTTCCAAAAAACCGGCCGTTGCCGCTCTTGCAGTGCGCCCCGGTGATCTGCTGTTTCCAGCGTTTTCCGACGAAGACGGCGCCGTCGGGGTAGTTGACGCCGTTGCCGATGACGAAGTGGTATCCGAGCCCGTTCGGCCATTTCTTTTGGCTCAGATGATAACGATGCATGCTCTCGGGCGAATCCTTGGGGCTGGCCGAATGGTGAACGACGATGCACTGCCAGCGGTCCTTGCGGATGCCGGCGGTCGGGTACCAATCGCCGGGCACGCCGGCGACGCGGCGGACCGGCTTCTTGGGCGCGACCTTGCGCCGAGCCACGGGCCGGCGGTTCGGTGGCGGGAGGGGCCTGCGGTGGCCGGTGTCCAACACGGGATCGGGAACGGGGCCCGCGTGGCCGCGGGCCGCCGACTTGCAGCCGGAAACCAAGAGTGCGAGCACGGCGAAGGGAAGAATCAGCGCAATCCTTTGCATTTGAATCTCCTTTCGGACGCCGTCCTGGCGACCTTGGCCCACTCACTATATCGGCAGGCGGGGCGGCGTCCAGCAAGGGCGTCGCGTGGCGGGCGTGGGGCCGGTAGAATGTGGCCCGCGAATTGCGGCGCACGGGCGGCCGTCCTTGGGGCAGCGAACGGGAAGCGGCGAATGGGTGAAAGCAGATTTGGTCAGGGACAGGGCATGGACGAGTGGTCGCGCAATATCAGCGACATCATGGAAGAGATGCGCACGCGCAGCTTCTTCGACTTTCGCGATAGCGGGTCCTGGCAGCCGGCCACAAACGTGTACGAGTCCCGCGACGCCTACTACATTTGCGTCGACCTGGCCGGCGTCCGCGAGGAAGCGGTCGAATTGCGAAACGTGAACGCGAACCAGATCCGCGTCGTCGGGCGGCGGCGCCAGCCGCGCCCTCACGGGGTCGATTGGCCGCTGAGCGTACATCTGATGGAAATCGATCAGGGGCCTTTCAGCCGCGAGATCGACTTTCCCGACCCCGTCGATTTCGAGGCCCGGCGCGTCATCAGCGATGAAGGGTATCTATGGATCACGCTGCCGAAGAAATCGAAGCCATGAGCGCACGCGAGGAAGACGCCACGACCGGCTCTTCTGCCACGGCCGTCGACGCCCTGCTCGACGCCGATACCGGCGCGGACGACGCGGACAACGGCGACGCGATGCGCGACCTGCCGGTCCTGCCGGTTCGCAACGTCGTCGTCTTCCCGGGCACGGTCGTGCCGATCAGTATCGGGCGCGAGAAATCCAAGCGGCTGATCGATTCGGTCCTCGCCGGCAACAAGATGCTGGCCATCTTCGCGCAGCGCCAGGAGGAGATCGAGGATCCCGGCATCGACGACGTGTACCGTGTCGGGACGGCGTCGACGGTCCTGAAGCTGTTGCGCATGCCCGACGGAACCAACAGCCTGCTGGTACACGGCCTGATGCGCGTCGGGCTCGAGGAGTTCATCGAGACCGATCCTTTCTGGCGGGCGCGGGTCAATCCGCACGAGGACCAGACCGATCACTCGCTCGAGCTCGAGGCGCTCGCGCATTCGGCTCGCCGGACGGCCGAGCAGGTGATCGATTTGAGCCCGAACGTGCCGGACGAGGCGCAGCAGATTCTCGCCACGATCGAGAAGCCCGGGGGCTTGGCGGACTTCCTGGCGGCCAATCTCTCGCTGGGGTTGGTGCAGAAGCAGGAGCTGCTCGAGACGTTCGACATCCAGGACCGGCTGCGCAAAGTCAACGCGACGCTCAACAACCAGCTCGAGATCCTCCAGCTCTCGCAAAAAATCCAATCCGACGTCAGGGGACAGATCGACAAGTCGCAGCGCGAGTATTACCTCCAGGAGCAATTGCGCGCGATTCAGAAAGAACTCGGCGAAACCGACTCGCGCGCCGGCGAGATCGCCGAGCTGCGCGAGCAGATCGACGCCGCCGGAATGCCCGAGCCGGTCCTCAAGGAAGCCAACCGCGAGCTGAAACGCTTCGGGCGCATCTCGCAGAACTCGCCCGAGCACGGCGTGATACGCAACTACCTGGACTGGATGTGCGAGCTGCCCTGGACAAAGAGCACGGACGACAATCTCGATCTCGATCAGGCCCAGGCGGTGTTGGACGCAGACCATTACGGGCTCGACCAGATCAAGCGGCGGATTCTCGAATACCTGGCCGTCCGAAAGCTGAAGCCCGACGGGCGCGGGCCGATCCTGTGCTTCGCCGGGCCGCCCGGCGTCGGCAAGACGTCGCTCGGCCAGAGCATCGCGCGGGCGCTCGGTCGCAAGTTCATTCGGCTCTCGCTCGGCGGGGTGCGGGACGAGGCGGACATCCGCGGGCACCGGCGAACCTACATCGGCGCGATGCCCGGGCGCATCATTCAGGAGATTCGTAAGGCCGGCACGAACAACCCCGTGCTCATGCTGGACGAGATGGACAAGATCGGCTCGGACTTCCGCGGAGACCCGGCCGCGGCGCTGCTCGAGGTGCTCGACCCGCAGCAGAACCACAACTTTACCGACCACTACCTCGGCGTGCCCTTCGATCTGTCCAAGGTTTTCTTCATCGCAACGGCCAATTACCTGGACCCCGTCGCCCCGCCGCTGCGCGACCGCATGGAGATCCTCGAGATAGCCGGTTACACGACGGCCGAGAAGCTCGAGATCGCGCGGCGCTACTTGGTCGCGCGGCGCATGGAGCAAACCGGCCTCGGCGACCGGAAGATCGAGATCGAGGACGCCGCGCTGCGCACGATCATCGACGGTCACACGCGCGAAGCGGGCGTGCGCAGCCTGGAGCGGAAGATCGGAACGGTTTGTCGCGGGCTGGCCGCCAAGGTGGCCCGCGGCAAGCGGGTGCCCAAGACGGTCCGCGTCAAAGCGCTGGAAGAATTCCTCGGTCCCATTCGATTCGAGCGCGAGGTCGCGCTGCGCACGGCGACGCCCGGCGTCGTCACCGGCCTGGCCTACACCCCCGTGGGCGGTGAGATCATCTTCATCGAGGCGGCCCAGATGCCCGGGCGTGGCGTGATCTCGCTGACCGGCCTGATCGGCGAGGTGATGACCGAGTCGGCCCAGGCGGCGCTCTCGCTGGTCCGCTCGCGGGTCGACGAATGGAAAATCTCCGTCGACCATCTGCCCGAGACGGACATCCACATTCACGTGCCGGCCGGAGGGATTCCCAAGGACGGCCCGTCGGCCGGCGTCGCCATGGTGACGGCGTTCGTCTCGTTGTTCACCAACCAGACCGTCAACCCGAGCGTCGGAATGACCGGCGAGATCTCGCTGCGCGGGCTCGTGTTGCCGATCGGCGGCGTGAAGGAGAAGGTGCTCGCGGCTCACCGCGCCGGATTGAAAACCGTGATCCTGCCGGCCCGAAACAAGGTCGACTTGCGCGAGGTGCCGGAGCAAATTCGCGATGAGATGTCCTTCGTTCTTGCCGACGTGATCGAGGACGTGCTCGAAGCGGCGTTCGAGTCCAAGCCGGTTCGTGCCAAATGGCGCCGCGCCAAGGCCCGTCCGTCCGCGGAGAAAAAAAAGAGCAGGAAGGTCGAGAAGAAGGCGATTGCCGCGAACCGCAGGCGTTCGCCACGTCCCAGCGACCGCCGCCGCCGTGCCGCGCGAACGGCGCGCTAGGCGATTGCAGCCGTGGAATGGGCGTTTTTGGGCGTACGAACCGGTCTGGAGCCGGTTTGGCATGTCCGCGCCGGGCGGACGTACGTCCTGCGGCGACAATGACTTATATCGGTTGTCGGACAAGAATTCCGCTTGAACGGTCGGACGGGTTCGCTTAGAATGAACGCTCGTTGAGCATCCCGCTCGGCATCACAGTGAGCTTCTGGCGGCATAGAGTCGCCGGATGCGAAGCCTATCCGTGGACGGTAAAGCATGGGCGATCTGGGGAACGTGATGAAGAACGTTACGAAGACCGTTACGAAGACCGTTACCAAGAAGGACTTGGTGGACCGCATCGCCGAGCAGACCGGCAACAAGCGCGTCGTCGTCAAGAAAATCGTCCAGCAGTTCCTGGACGAGGTCATCGACGAGCTCGGCTATGGCAATCGCCTGGAATTTCGTGATTTCGGTGTGTTCGAGATTCGCGAGCGGGCCGCTCGCGTCGCTCAGAACCCCAAGACGCTCGCCCGCGTCGAAGTCCCCGAAAAACGCACCGTCAAATTCAAAGTCGGCCGGCTGATGAAAGAACGGTTGCTAAACAACCACGAAACCGAGCCGGCGTCAGAGACTGAGACGCTGTCCGCTCAAGAAGCGGTTTCCGAGGCGGCGGATTCCATCTAAGCTCCGAAACGACGCCGCCCTTCGCCGAGGCACCTTGTATCTCAGAATGTCATTCCCAGTCCCGGTCGCGAGGCTGCGCGCGGAGCGATCGGAGAGTCCGGTGCATCAGGCCCCGCGTTTCAACGACGCCAGCGCAAGACCAACTCGAAAAGTCGCTTGACGGCGGGCGTCAGGCGCGTGCGGGCGTACGCGTCGGCGGCCTTCTTGATCGCCTCGGCTTGCGTGGGGTAGGGGTGAATGGTCTTGGCGATCGTGCCGAGCCCGGCACCGCTCGTCATCGCCAGGGTGATCTCCGAGATCATGTCTCCGGCGTGCCTCGCGACGAGCGTCGCACCGAGGATGCGGTCCTTTCCTTTCTGGACGTGGACCTTGAGAAACCCGTCGTCTTCCCCTTCGAGGATGGCGCGATCGACCGTTGCCAACTCGATTGTGAAGGTCTGCACGGCAATGCCCTTCTCCTCGGCCTCGTGGGCATACAAGCCGACGTGGGCGATCTCGGGGTCGGTGTAGGTACACCACGGGATGGTCAGCGCGCCCGCCTTGGACCGGCCGAAGAACAACGCGTTCTGGAGCACGATTCGCGCCAGTGCGTCGGCCGTGTGCGTGAATTTGTACGCGAAGCAAACGTCGCCGGCCGCGTAGATGTTGGGGTTGGTGGTTTGCAGGCGGTCGTTGACGCGCACGCCGGCTCTTTCGTCGAATTCGACGCCGGCCGCGTCGAGCCCGAGTCCCTGCACGTTTGGGGCTCGGCCGGCGCCGAGCAGGATTTCGTCCGTGGGCACGGTGCGGCCCTCGCCGGCAACTTCGATCTCGACGATCTTCTCGCCGTTTTCCTGGCGGACTCGAAGAATGTTGCAGTCGCAGACGATCTCGACGCCGTCGCGTTGCATCGCAGCCTGGATGCGCTCGGCGGCGTCGCGGTCCTCGCGGAGCAGCACGTGCGGCGAGACCTCGAGCAAGGTCACTTTCGAGCCGAAACGCGCGAAACACTGGGCCATCTCGCAGCCGATCGGCCCGGCGCCGATCACGGTCAGACGCCGCGGCAACTCGGTCAGCGAGAAGAGCGTCTCGTTCGTCAGATAGCCGGCTTCCGCCAACCCCGCAATGGGCAGCGCCACGGCCCGCGCCCCGGTCGCGATGCAGGCCTTGGCGAAGTGCAGCGACTTATCTCCGACGGCGATGGTGTCGTGATCGGTGAAGCGGCCCTCGCCGACGAAGACGTCTATGCCCAAATCGCGGAAACGCTGGGCCGAGTCGTTCTGACTGATGCCGGCTCGCAGACGCCGCATGCGCTCCATGATCGCCGCGAAATCGACTTCGACCCCGTCCGGCACGAGCACGCCGAATGTGCCCGCGTCGCGCACGTCGGCGATCGCGCGGGCGCAGCGGATCAGGGCCTTGGAGGGGACGCAGCCGACATTCAGACAGTCGCCGCCCAGCAGCTCGCGCTCGATCAACGCGACCTTCGCGCCCAGCCCGGCCGCTCCGGCCGCCGTCACGAGCCCCGCTGTGCCGCCGCCGACGACGACTATGTTGTAGCGCCCATCGGGCTCGGGATTCTCCCAGTCCGGCGGATGGACGTGTTCCACGAGCACGCGGTTGTGCTCGTCCAACGGCTGCACCTGCGGGAGCTTGAATACGTCGGTCGTCATGCGTCGGTCCTGTGAAGGGAAGACAATCCATGGCGGTTCGCGCGACGCAGGATCGCGTGGCCCACCTCTCTAGAGGTGGCGGACGCGAAAGCGCCGCCCATTCGTGTCCCCCCCCACGGCTGAAGCCATGGGCCACCCGGCACTCGTCCACCCGTCGTCGAGTGAAGGGCGCCGGAGCACTAGCGTGCGTTCTTCTTGCTGTTCAGCGCCCAGTCGTAGTCCAGCCAGCGAGTCTTGGGCTTGCGGCCCGCGTCGAGCGCCTGTTTGAGATCGGGCACATAGCGGGACGCGAACTTCAATACCGACCCGTGGACCTGCTTGAAGTCACTGCCATACCAGTCGTACAGCTTGGTCAGGTAGACCGTGTTGCGGTCGCCGTCAAATCGAAACCA
Source organism: Planctomycetota bacterium (assembly GCA_022574815.1). Classification (GTDB taxonomy): domain Bacteria; phylum Planctomycetota; class Phycisphaerae; order UBA1845; family Fen-1342; genus JACZRH01. Next base: position 10,150 of record JACZRH010000018.1, read on the forward strand.
CCGGTCATGCCCGTGAATGTAGCGAGTCTGCTCCTCGAGCTGCTCGTCGAGTCGTTTGGCCGTAAAGGCCTCGTTGCGGAGCTTCGGACAACCGACGGCGGCGCAGACCAACGCGAAATGAATTCGCGGCTCCTTGAACTTGGGGCGGATCTGCTCGTGCTCGATCTGGTTCAGACTCCACGTGTTTCCGCCGAGGTTCCAGCGCTCGTGCTTCCAGCGTTTGGCGTCCGGAATCTTCTTGATCGAGTCGATGGGGTAGTAGTCGAGGATCAGTCGCAATGTGCAGGCGTTGTACGCGTTGATCAGCAGTGCGAGCTTTTCGTCGCGCCCCAGCTCGGCGAACGGCGCCTTGGCGAGCGCAGCCAGGTACGCGTCCAGCTTGGCGGCGTCCTTTTTCAGACCGTCGTAGTCGACCCAGCCGTGCTCGCTGACGTGTTTCTCGAGCAGGGCATCCAACGTCGAGTGATCGAAAGTCGGCCCGTCCGGCTTTTGCTGGTACGCCTCGGCGAGTTCGGCCGACGGCGGACCGCCGAACAGTCTTTCGAGTACTTCGCGATTCGCATAAGCGTAGGTCGTCAGCGAGGTGATTCCAATCGCGAGCAGTGCGGCGACCGTCACACTCCAGTTCCATGCCGGATGTGATTCGCTTTGGGCCGGCGCGGTGTTCGCGTCCGATGTTGGGGAGTCTTGGGTCGTCGATTCGATCTCCGTGTGCTGACGAACGGCGCGAGCGGCGATGCGGGTCACGTAGACCGTCACGACGACGGTGGCCAACAGCCCGACGCCGAGCAGGAGCCACTCGCCGAGGCTCTTTCCGCTCTCGGCGCCGGCCGCCGCACCCACACCTTCGCCGGCGGCGTACCCGAGATAGACGTACATGAGCGTGCCGGGCATCATCGCGAGCCAGCTCGTCAGCACGTAGGGCCAGAAGCGAATGGCGGTGAGGCCGAAGAGGTAGTTGCTTAGATTGAATGGAAACGCCGGCGAGAGGCGCAGCAGCGCGATGATCTTCCAGCCGCCGTCGCCAATGGCTTTGTCGATCGCCTTGAATTTGGGGTTCTTGCCGGCGAGCTCCTGCACGCGGGCTCGCGCCAGGTGGCGCGCGATGAGAAAGGCCAATGCCGCACCGATCGTGGAGCCGGCCGAAACGGTCGCGAAGCCCCACGCCAATCCGAACGTTGCGCCGACCGCCAGTGTGATCGCCGATCCGGGGATGAACAGGACCGTGGCGCCGATGTAGACCAGCGCGAAGATTACCGGCCCCCAGACCCCGATGGTCTCGACCCACTCTTTCAGCCGGTCGATTCCTTTGTTGACCGGCAGCAGGCGCATCAGGAGGATCAGTGCGATCACGATCACGGCGATCGAGACCCACTTGACGACCGGGGCGAGCCGTGCCGCCAGTGCGGCAGACCCGGCCGTCGGGCGCTGTTCGGGCAGTTCATTCCAGGTGGTTGCGTTTGACGCCATCTTGCTCCCGTCGAAAGTGACTGGCTTGATACGCCCCGGGATTCGGTTCCGTTTGGGCCGCGCGCCAGCGCCGTTTACGACGCTGTGCGTGATACGATAAACTTCATCGCGATACGACCCATGTCATGCTGAGCCGAGCGAAGCATCTTGCCTCGTATTGAGCAAGATTCCTCGCTGCACTCGGAATGACAGTTTTCAACATCCTTCGCTCCAAGTCCTGGCAACACCCTGTTCTAAACACGGCGCGGTTGTTCGACATTCCCGCTGCCAGATGCGATTTTCGGGTGCGTCGCTGGCACCCGCGCCTCTACGAGCCGTTCTTGAGCATCGAGCGCAAAACCGTCTGCAACACGCCGCCGTTGCGGTAGTAGTCGACCTCCACCGGTGTGTCGATCCGGCAGAGCACGGCGAACTCGGTCTTCTTCCCGGAATCGGGGGCAGTCGCGACGACGCCGATCTCCTGGCGCGGCTGGAGCTCGTCGCTCAGCCCGCGAATGTCGAAAATCTCGCGGCCGGTCAGGCCGAGCGAGTCGCGCGACTCACCGTCCTTGAACTGAAGCGGCAGCACGCCCATGCAGACCAGGTTCGTGCGGTGGATGCGTTCGTAGCTGATTGCGATGACCGACCGCACGCCGAGCAGAAAGACGCCCTTCGCGGCCCAGTCGCGCGAGCTGCCCATGCCGTAGTCCCGCCCGCCGAGCACGATCAGCGGCGTGTTTTCCGCTTTGTAGCGCATCGCGGCTTCATAGATGCTGGTCTGCTCGCCGGTGGGCAGGTGAATCGTCACGCCGCCCTCGGTTCCCGGCGCGAGCTGATTGCGGAACCGAACATTCGCGAACGTTCCGCGGGTCATTACGCAGTCGTTCCCACGCCGCGACCCGTAGCTGTTGAACTCCGCCGGCACCACGCCGTGCTCCTGCAAGTACTTTCCGGCGGGCGAATCGGGGGCGATCGGACCGGCCGGGCTGATGTGGTCCGTCGTCGTGCTGTCGCCCGCGATGACCAGGCAACGCGCCCCCGCAATTGGAGCGATCGGAGACGGCTCAAGCGACAGATCGACAAAAAACGGCGGCTCCTGGATGTAAGTGCTTTCGTCGCTCCAGGGGTACACCTCGCTGCCCGACGCGTCGATTCGCCGCCACTCTTCCGGCCCGGCCAGCACGTCGCTGTAGCCGCGCACGAACGTCTCGGGCGTCACAAATTGCCCCACCGCGTCGGCGATCTCCGCCTGCGTCGGCCAGATGTCTCGCAGATAGACGGCGTTGCCCGACGGGTCCGCCCCGAGCGGTTCGGAGGTCAAATCAATGTCGGTCGTGCCGGCGATCGCATAGGCGACAACCAGCGGCGGCGAAGCGAGGTAGTTCGCCTTGACGTGCGGGCTGATGCGGCCTTCGAAATTGCGGTTCCCGCTGAGAACCGAGCTGACCACCAGGTCGGCTTCGTTGATGCCGTCGCGGATGGCATCGGCCAGCGGCCCGCTGTTGCCGATGCACGTGGTGCAGCCGTAGCCGACGGTGTGAAAGCCGAGCTTTTCGAGAAAGGGCGTCAGGCCGGCCTGATCGAGGTATTCGGTCACGACGCGTGAGCCGGGGGCGAGGCTGGTCTTGACCCAGGGCTTGGTGGTCAGACCCTTTTCGACGGCCTTCTTCGCCAGCAGTCCGGCGCCGAGCATGACGGACGGGTTGCTCGTGTTCGTGCAACTCGTGATGGCGGCGATCACCACCGATCCGTGCCGCAGCTCAACGTCGTCGCCGTCGTTCCGAACGGACGCAGCCCGTCGGAGGTCTTGTTCGGAAAGGGCGAAGCCGCGTTCCTTGATCGGGGCCCGCAGCGCCTTGCCGAACTCGGTTTTCATTTGTGAAAGCGCGATGCGGTCTTGCGGGCGCTTCGGTCCGGCGAGCGACGGTTCGACGGTGGCCAGGTCGAGCTCGAGTGCGGCCGAGTAGCGCGGCTCGGGACTGTCGGCCGTGCGGAACATCCCCTGCTCCTTGCAGTAACGCTCCACGAGGTCAATCTCCTCGGCGGTGCGCCCGGTCAGCCGAAGGTAAGCGAGCGTCTGGTCGTCGACCGGAAAGAAGCCCATCGTGGCCCCGTATTCGGGTGCCATGTTGGCGATGGTGGCGCGGTCGGCCAAACGCATGTTCGCGAGCCCGTCGCCGTGGAATTCGACGAATTTCCCGACGACCCCGTGTTGACGCAGCATTTCGGTCACGCGCAACACCAGATCGGTCGCGGTCGCGCCGTCGGCCAAGTCACCCGTGAGCCTGAAGCCGACGACTTCCGGCAGCAGCATGTACATGGGTTGGCCGAGCATGGCGGCCTCGGCCTCGATGCCGCCGACGCCCCAGCCGAGTACGCCGAGCCCGTTGATCATGGTGGTGTGGCTGTCGGTGCCGACGAGCGTATCGGGCATCGCGATGGTTGCACCATTCACGCGGCGGCGGAGGACGACCTTCGCGAGATACTCGAGATTCACCTGATGGATGATTCCGGTCGCGGGCGGCACCACGTTCAGGTTTTCGAGCGCTGCCTGCCCCCAGCGCAGAAACTCGTAGCGCTCGCGGTTGCGGTGGAACTCGAGCTTCGCGTTGAGCGCCAGCGCGTCGCTGCTGGCGTAGTGATCGACCTGGACGGAGTGGTCGATCACCAAGTCGGCGGGGATCTGTGGGTTGATGCGTTTCGGATCGCCGCCCAGCCGCTTCATTGCCGAGCGCATCGCCGCGAAATCCACGAGGGCCGGTACGCCCGTGAAGTCCTGGAGCACGACCCGCGCGCATTGAAAGGGGATCTCGCCGTCGCCGGGACGTTCGGCGGTCCAATTCGCCAGGGCGCGAACGTGGTCGTCGAGGATCTTGAAGCCGTCGACGTTGCGCAGCACGGCCTCGAGCAGGATCTTGATCGAATACGGCAACGTGCTCACGGGGCCGACGCCGGCCCGTTCGAGCGTGTCGAGCCGAGCGATGTTCACTCGGCCGCCTTGGGTGTCGAGAGTTGCCTGGGCGCCGAACGAATCGCTGGCGGGTGTCATGGTCTTTATTCCTCCGTCGCGCTTGCCGATCGGCGGCCGCCAACGGGACATGACAACCGGGGGCCTGCGGGGGTGCGTGCCGAACGGCCAGACCCTTTCTCTCGAGGTCCGCTCACAAATAGCGCGTCGCGATGCCTTTTACAGACCCGCGACACGATAGCTTACCGCAAAGCGCGCGGAAAATCGATTGGGGTCGGCGGTCGGGCTACGACGAATTGGAGCGCAACAGGCGCAGATGGTGGGCGGAATGGATGAGGTGCAGCTCGCGCGACTCGTCGGGCGTGAGGCGGTCGAAAAGCGGCGAGAGTTGCACTGCGCCGCGATGGGCCTCAAGCCGTCTCAACAATTCAATGGCCCGGGCGACCGCCTCGGCCTCGTCGGTATCCGCGTGTGCCACGGAGGCCGGGATGGTGAGCATCCCCCTGCGCATGCCGCGCTTCCTAAAAATGCGCCGGAGCATCGGCCGGCCGATGACTTTGCGAATGATCCACGGCAATCTGAACTCGAACCCGTCGAGCGAGCCGCGATAGTAATAAGAAAGGTGTTCGCAGGTTTGTGCTAGGTTCCAATTGCCGGAAGAGGTGCAGCCGTGTGCGCGCAGTTCCTGGATGTCGGCGAGGACTTCGGAGTAGGACCCGAATCGAAGATCGCGGGGCCGCGCGGTCGTAGCGACTGCTTCCTTTCGTTCGCCGCCCGGGGTTCGGCTACGAGTACGCGGGCTCCAATACGGGGTCGGGCTTCAGCTTCCGGAGGACCTGCTCGAGCGTATTGATCACGATCGCATCATAACCGCCGGACGCGTCCTCGCGAAGTTTCCTGATCGCGTTTTGGGGCGAGTCGATGGGGTTGCCGCCCGCGTCCGTCGTCAGGTGATTGTAGGCCCGGACGGTGGCGATGATCTTGGCGCCAAGGGGGACGTCACCACAGAGGGCCGAGTCCTCGCTGGTGATGTAGTCGCGGACGGCGTCGTCCTGGTTGACGAGCAAAGGCAGCGCGCCTTCGAGCACCGAGGCGAGCGAATGCACCAGGTCGGTCCCGAGGAAGGTGTGTTTCGTGGCCCCGTTCTCGAGGCTGTCGACCGCCTTGCTGATGGTCTGGGTTGTGATTTCGAGGTTTCCGAGGTCGTGCAGCAGGGCGGCGACGCGTACGTCGTCCACGTGCTTGGGCGAGAGCTTCAGCGCGCGGGCCACTTCCTGACCCAGCTCGGCGATGCGGACCGAACGGGCCTTGACCCGCGGATCGGCGCCCTGGAGATACTTGGAGAGCACCTCGACCACACCCACGTAGGCGCCGTGCAACTCGCGGACCGTGGCGGCGCGCTCGTCGCAAAGCGTGCCGACCAGGATTGCCGAGAGCCCCAGGACCGCGGCCCAGACCGTCAAAGCGAGGCCGATCAGGGCGGGGTTGTCGTAGGCTGCGAAACTCGAGGGGGCGAGCGTCATGCCGATCGTGACCGAGATCGCGGCGAAGACCGCCAGGACGCCGGCGCTCGTCCGCCCCAGAAAATAGCCGCTCAGAATGACCGGCACGTAGAAGAGGTTCAGCACGACCAGGCGATGCGCGCCCATGACGGCGAAGAGCGTCGTCATGCCCAGGATGATGATGAGCAGCATGACTTCGAATACGTGACGGTGCTTGAGTTGTTTGGTGTCCATCTTACGACTCCTCGTTGGGCATTCATCGGCCGGCGGATCGCCCAGGCCCGTCAACGCGGGGCGGCCGACTCGTTCGGCACTGTCTGCTCTTCGTCTATCGGGTCCGGCACGAATCCGGACGGTTCGTGTGCCTCTTCGTCCGTCTGTGTCACGCCGGATTCGAGTCGCCGTCGATGAGCGAGCAGCGCGGTGGTTTCCGCGTGCCTCGCGGCGATCTCGCGAAAGTGGCGTTCGAGTTCCAGCCAGATTTTCACGAGCTCGGGATCGAAGTGCGAACCGGCCGACTCGCGGATGATCTCGACGCACTTTTCGTGCGGAATGGGGTCCTTGTAGACCCGCCGGCTGGAGAGCGCGTCGTAGACGTCCACAATCGCGACGATGCGTGCGGCCAGGGGGATCTTTTCGCCTTTCAGACCCCGTGGATAGCCGTTCCCGTCCCAGTGCTCGTGGTGCGTCAGCGCGATCTCGCGCGCCATTTCGAGGAAGTTCGAGCTGCCGAGCCGCTGCGCGATCTCGGCCAGGCATTCGCCGGCGATGACGGTGTGCTTCTGCATTTCCCGCCGCTCGTCGTTGGTGAGCGGTCCCCGCTTGCGCAGGATGCTGTCCTCGATGCCGACCTTGCCGATGTCGTGAAGGATCGAACTGATCCCGATCAGCCGAACGAACGCCGGCGTCACGTCGCGGGCGTACTTGGGGTGGTGGCGGACGGCGTTGGCCAGCAGCGTGGCGTAGGTCGAGATGCGCTCGAGGTGGTCGCCGGTCTCGTTATCGCGCGAGTCGGCCAGCTTGCCGAGCGCATAAATGACCGCGTCGCGCGTGCGGAGCAGCGCGCGGGTTTGCTGCAGAATGCCCGTGGCCGAGCGCGAGCGCTCCTCTTCGAGCTTCTCGTGCTGTCGAACGAGGATCAGGTACGTTGTGATCACAAGCAAGGCGCAGGTCCAAACCAGCGTGACGAAACCGATCGCGAGCATGCCGCTCGAATGGCGCGCCGCGTGGGCTTCGATTTCCGCGAACGGACGGTGAAACAGGACGAAACCGGCGTCATCCGCGAGCGGGCACGCGACGGCAATGTGCTCGCCGGCGGGTGTCCGGAGGGTTCCTTGCAGGACGCCGGGCGTGGCCTTGTACTCCGGCAGTGAGCTCCAGTTCCAGCGCTCCGTCGTCGTCGCGCCGTCCCGCACCGCGTCCGCGATGGGGCTCAACGGCACTCCATTGGGATCGACGAGCGTTACGTTCAGGTGTTTGGGCCGCTTGCGCTCGAGTGCCGCTCGGACGCGCTGCAACGCCTGGGGATCCGTCCGCAGCTCGTCGAATTGCAGACCGCTGATCTCGGACAGCCATTCGTCCGCGCTCGTTTTCAGCTCGGCGCGCAGCTCGTGCTCGGCGGACGTCTTGAGGGCCGATCGGATCTGGTAGTTTTGCAACCATAGCCCGACCGCGACGCAGACCGCCTGCGCGACGACAAACAGATACATGTATTTGATTCGCGCGGTCACGCAGGGAGACTCCCCGGGCGGCTCGTCGGCGCCCAAAAACGGTCAGGCCGCGGCTCTTTACATCCAGAATCGGACGCCCGCCAGGTGCCCTTCATGTGCGCTGCGAGGAATGCGTGTGGCCGGAGCGACTGGGCCGAGGCCGCTGCACGCTCTGATTATTACGGGACGTTGCGAGACAGACCCGGGCGGAGGCGTCCACATCGAGTGGCCCGGCGAGCGCCGCAGACCGTCCGGCGAATAACTCGAAAGGAAAGCGATGAAGGAGGTGGGTCGCGGGACGGACGCGCCCGACTTCAACTGCGTCAACACGATCCGTCGCAACGGTGAGTTTCTGCTCGGCCGGCGCAGAGGGGTACGCCGGATTAATTATTGCTCTGACGGCCCACGCGATGGCCGGTGACCGTGAGAAGTACCTTCAGGTGGGTTGCGATGCTTACGCCTCCAAGCCCGTCAACCGGCGGGAGCTGATCGAAATCATTCGAAAACAATTCCAGCGCTCCACGGCCTCGGCCGACGCATCGTAGTCGTGCCCGCATGGGGCAGCGCCTTTGCGATCGGGACAACTGCCGTGCGGGCGGCATTTGGAATCACTCGTGCCGCAGCGCGTCGATGGGGTGGATGATCGCCGCTTTGAAGGCTGGGATGATGCCGAAGAAAATGCCCACGCCGGCGCTGAACCCCAGGGCCAAGGCTACCGACCAAAGCGGGACGTCGACCTCGACCATGTTGGGGTGCATTGAGGCCATATACACGATGCCATAGCCGAACGCGATGCCGATCGCGCCGCCGACGGTGCTGAGCACGACGGCTTCGGTCAGGAACTGGGCGAGAATGTCGCGCCGCCGGGCGCCGACGCTCTTGCGCAGGCCGATCTCGCGCGTGCGCTCGGTGACCGAGACGAGCATGACGTTCATGATGCCGATGCCGCCGACCAGCAGCGAGATGCTCACGATGCCGGCGAGCACGCTGGTGGCGATGACGCGCACCTGCCGGAAGTTCTTGAGCACCTCGTCCTGCTTGAAGATGCCGAAGTCGTTCATCTCGCCTGATTTGATTCCGTGTCTCTGCCGCAGTATGCGGACGAGTTGCCCCTCCGCTTCGGGAATCTCGGGCTCGGCTCGCGCTTCGACGTAGAAGGCCATGTATTTGCGGTGATGCGGATAGAGCTTCAGGCCGGTGGTCCAGGGGATAACAACTATCTCATCCTGGTTGTCGCCCATAAAGCTGCCCTTGGCCTTGAGCAGGCCGATGACCTGGAAGCGCTGGCCGTCTACGTGGACGAAGTCGCCGATCACCGACTCGTCGCACTCCAGCTTGCGTAGCACCTCGCGCCCCAGCACACACAGCGCGGCGCCGTTCTCGATGTCGACAGGCGCGAAGAAGCGGCCGGCGTCGACCTCGAAATTGCGAATCCGCAGGAAGGATTCGTTCGTGCAGCGGATGTCGACGCGGTCGATTCTCCGTCGGCCGTACTCGACCGAGGCGCCGGTGAAAATCACCGGCGACGTGCGGCTAATCGCATCGGCGTGGGTGTCGACGGTCTGAATATCTTCGATGGTCATTTCCGCGCGGCGCAGGTATTCGCCGCGCGGGCCGCGCACGACCTGCGGGTACACAACCATCATGTTCGTCCCGAGACCGCGCAGGAAGTTGGTGACGTAGTTGCCGAAGCCCTCCACCAGCGAAACGACGGTGATGATCGACGTGACGGCGATGATGATTCCCAGAACGGTCAGCAGCGATCGAACTCTGTTCGACCAAATCTGCACCAGCGCCGTGATGATGTTTCCGACCATGCCGGCGACCCGGTCGGGGATGAAGAGCAGTGCTCGGACTAACAGCAGGGGGCCGCCCATTACGTCGCCGCCTGTTCGGGTCGATCGCTCGGCGTTCCAACCGTCACGGGCCGGTTGGGGCCGGCGTCGTCGGCATCGGAGATTCCGCGCCCGGATTTCTGGTCCGAGACGATTTGCCCGTCCCGGAGTTTGATCGTCCGCCAGCAGCGCGCGGCGACGTGATCTTCGTGGGTGACGATGATGATGGTCTGCCCCTCTTCGTGCAGGCCGTCGAAGATGGTCATGATTTCCTCGCCGGTTCCGCTGTCGAGGTTTCCGGTCGGTTCGTCGGCGAGGATGATGGTCGGTTGCTGGGCGAGGGCGCGGGCGATCGCGACGCGTTGCTTCTGGCCGCCGGAGAGTTGGTTGGGCCGGTGGTGGGCGCGATCGAGCAGGTTGACGCGTTCGAGCGCGTCGATGGCGCGTTGCCGGCGGTGGCGGGTGCGGGAATAACTGAGCGGCAACTGCACGTTCTTGAGCGCGGTGGTGCGGCCCAACAACTCGAACGACTGAAAGACGAACCCGATCTCGCGCCCGCGGATTCGGGCGAGTTTCGATTGAGACAGCGTCGAGACGTCGCGGCCGCGTAGCAGGTAGCTGCCGCGCGTGGCCACGTCGAGGCAGCCGATGATATTCATCATGGTGCTCTTGCCCGAGCCCGACGGGCCCATGATCGCGACGTATTCGTTCTCGTGAATCCGAAGCGACGTGCCGCGCAGGGCGTGGACCAACTCTGTGCCGACCCGGTAGATCTTGTGCAGGTCGATCAGCTCAATGACCGGCTGAGCCGTCTCGGGCGCCGACGTGGCCTGCGATGTTGCGTCAATCACCATCACGCGCGCTTCGCTCGATCTTAGGAGTCGTTTCCGCCGCGGGCCGAAGCCACCGTCTTCTCATCTTCTTGCTTGTCATTCGTCTCGGCCTTCCCGTCCTTCGAATCGCCGGCCGCGACCGATTCACTCTTCGAATCTTTCTTTTCTTCGAGTTTCACGACGGCCCCGTCCTTGAGCTGATCCAGGCTGCGATAGGGGCCGGTGACGATCACATCCTCGGCGGTGATGCCGGAGGTGATCTCCACGTTGGTCGTGTCGCTGATGTCGGTCTCCACCAGCCGCGGGCGGGCCTTGCCGTCCTCAACGCAGAAGATCAGCTTGATGTATTCGGCCTGATGCCGCTGAGCGTCCGGGTTGCTCTCCTCCCGCCGGCGGTCGTATTCCGCGAGCAAATCCTCGGGCAGGTCGCGGCGTTTGCGGTACACGACCGCTTGGACCGGGACCGTCAGCGCGTCCTCACGCCGGGCGACCTCGATTTCGAGGTTGGCGGTCATGCCGGGCTTGACGCGTTCGTCGTCGCTGGTAATCAGAACGAGCGTTTCAAAAGTCACGACGTCGCGGCCGGCGACTTTCGTCCCCTTGGTCGCGACGCGTAACACCTCTCCCGGAATGCTGCGGCGCGTGTCCGATTGCAGGTAGATGCGTGCGGTCTGGCCCGCTTGGACGCGCGGGGCGTCGGACTCGTCCACGCGGCAGCGCACCTGCATCTTCGAGAGGTCGCTGATGACCATAATGCGCGTGCCGAGATTATTCATCGTTCCGGTCACAACCACCTCGCCGGGCTTGGCGAAGCGCTGCGAGACGACGCCGTCGATGGGCGCCTTGATGACGGTTTTGGCCAGATCGCCCTGCGCGGCCTGGAGCGCCGCCCCGGCTTCGATCAGCTCCTGGTTGCGAATTTCGAGCCCCGCGCGGGCGCGGATCAAGGTCGTGAGAAAATTTGCGACTTCATCCTGCGAGGTTATGTTTTTTTCGAGGAAACCCAGTTGACGCAGATAATCGCGCTCCGCCTTTTCCAAATCCGCGTCGGCCTGAATGATCAACGCTTTGAGCTTGGCGACGTTCGCCTCGGCGGACAGCACGCGCGCCCGGTAGTCCGAGTCGTCGAGCCGACAGAGCAGGTCGCCGGCTCGCACGGTGTCGCCTTCCTCGACCGGCATCTCGAGGATCTTGGCGACCACCTCGGAGCTGATATCCACCTCGTCGAACGCCTCGACTTCTCCCGGGGCCTGCACGATGCGGATGATGTTTTTCTGTTCGGGCTTGGCCGTCACCACCTTGATTTCCAGCTCTTTCGCGACGTGCAGCAGGCTCTTGCCCTCTTCGGTTTGCGTGGCGGCATTCAGGCCATACAACGCCCACACGACGCCCCCAAGAATGACAATGCCGATTGCTGATTTCATCTCTCACTCCCATCTGCCGTGCCGGCCGGGCGCGCCGCTCTGCGCGCGATTAGGCGTGCGCCGTCGCGACCGTCAGGCCGCAGCGCAGGCCGGCCCCGGCGAGCCAGCACAGCGCACAAGTTCCCCAGGCTCGCCAGCCGCGCAGTTGCGCCGTGGTCGCGAGCCCTACGATCACCACCAGCCAGAACCAGATCACGAACGGATCCACCGCGGACAACAGTCCCGACCACACGGCCGCCTCGATCCCGCGGGCACTTTCCGTGTCCGTCACCATCCGCACTAGCGGTGAAAGCGACGTATGCACGTCGAGCGAGCCGTGCCGCAGCATCAGCGTCAGTTTCATCAGCAAGCGCAGCACATCAATAAAGCTCGCATAAACACAGATCGTCAGCAACGTGTGCCACTCGACTTTCCGGCCGGTCAGCGCAACGGCCCCGTAGAGCACGGCCGCGATTAGCAGCACCGCCCCGAGCGCCCGCAACGGCTCGGCGGCGACGACCCCGATGCGCAGCAGGAGCTTCTCGAACTCGCCGACCTTCGCGGCCTGCGCGTACAACTCGCGCAGGGCCGAGCGCTCGATCACGTCGCGCTGCTCGCTTTCGATGGCCGCGATCCGCTCGGCGACGCGGCGGTCGACCTCGAGACCGATCAGCCCCGTCTCCACGGTCGCGAAGCCGATCAGTGTGACCGCCGTCAGCAGGATCGTGAGCGGCCACCCGTACGCGCCCACATCCTCGACGCGACGAAACAACCGGCGCGGCGCGACGAGGACGACCGGAATGTCCCGTACGCCCACGGTTCGGCGTGCGGTCGGTTCGAAAGCGGCTGCCAAGGTGCGCCTCGTGAAAGAAAACGCGGCGTGCGACGCGGCCGAAAAGACGACTACGATTTTCGGCCGCCGGCGCGACCGGCGCGGGCCATTATGAAACGTGCGGCGTCCCGCATGGGGCTATTCGTGAATCGCGGGACATTATTCAGTGTCCCGCGACAACAAACGACAGAAGGCAAACTGAGCGGACGTGGTGCGGCAGCTCGAGGCCGGTCAGGTTGTAGCCGCAATCGGGGCAAAAAGGCATCGCGATCCCGTCACGCGCTGAGTGTATCGCGGGGCGCGTTGCGAGCCCATTTTGGAGCGATGGAATCGGCCGAATTGACGACACAGCGAGGCCCGCGCGTTACGCTTCGGCTTGCCGGCAGACCCGGCTGGGGTCGGCGCGTTCATGGCAACGTCGGACTCGAAAGGCGGTTTGGAGGTCGTTCATGACCACTTCAAGATCATACGGCGCCGTGATGGCGGGTCTCGCTCTATCGCTGATGCCGGGCTGCGGGACGGCCGAGATTAAAAAACTGAACCAGCAAGTCGTCCAGCTTCGGCAGGAGCGGGAGCAGACGCAACTCGAACTGCGGGAAGCGCGGCGCTCGGCCGAACAAGGACAGGCGGAATCGCTCGTCGGGCGCGAGACCGCCAAACGTGCCGACGAGCAGCTTGCGGAGCTGAACAAGCAGCTCGAGGCGAGCCGAGAAGAGGGATCGCGGTTTCGGGCCGAGGCCGAAGCCGCGCGGGTCGAGGGCGCGCGAGCGATGAAGGAGGCGGAGCAGGCCCAGTTGAACGAGCAGGCGGCGCTCGCCAAGGCGTTGGAGGCGTCCAAGGTCGCGAGCCGAGCCGAGGCCGGCGCACAACGCACGCACTCCGAAGCGCAGGAAGCGGTGCAGGTCGCTCGATCCGAGCGTGACCGCGCCGCCGCCGAAAGCGAGCATTGGAAGAGTGAGGCTGGGAAGGCAAACGCGCAGGCCCAGGCCACGACGGCCCAGTTCGAGCGGGCAGTGACCGATCTCGCGGCGCTTCACAAACAGAATCTCGAGCTGACCCGCCGGCTCCAGAAAACACAGGATGCTCTGGCGGTCGCCAACAGCGAGCTCGAGAAGCTGCGGCGGGACAACCCGTAACGAACCGCCGCCAAAGCAGCGTTAACGCCGCCGCACACTTTTTGACGAAATCCGACACGCATTTCATGGGCTAATCCTCCTCGCGGCATTTACGCTAATGAACCGGGACGGATCCAACCCGAGGAGATCGTGGATGTCGGCGTCCAGCGCCGCTACCAGTGTGTCGGTCGGTGTCAACGCCGCCGCGCGCGTCGCATCCGACATCGAGGCTGTGTTCGATCGCTGCGGCGACGGGTTGTATCGCTACTTCGTCGTGCGCACCGGCGGCGATACGCATCTGGCCGACGATCTCATGCAACAGTTGTGGCTCCAGGCCGGCGCCTGCGACACCTGCGTGCCGACCGAGCGGGTCGAGTTCTGGCTGCGGGCGATCGCGAAGAACCTGATCCGCGGACACTGGCGTACAAACGCGCGACGCCCGGCGCACGTGCCGATCGCCGATCCGCGATTGGCAGCCGAGCTCGCCGAGCGGCTGGTTAGTGAAGAGCTGCCGGCCGAGGCCTTGGAACAGCGTGAGATTCGTGATCAGCTCTTGCTGGCCCTGACCGCGCTGCCCAACGATGAGCAAGTGTTGTTGCTGGAGTACTACTTTCACGAAGTGCCGCAGGCCGAGCTCGGCCGACGCCTCGGCGTCGGGCCGCGAGCCGTCGAAGGGCGGCTCTACCGGGCCCGCCAGACGTTGCGGCAAGTGCTCGAGGAACTGGAATGAAGTCGGCGAGCGTTCGCCGGCCCGCGAGGAGATCCACATGACCGACCCCGACGTGAAGCAAGACCGGTTGGCGGATCTGAACCTGAAAAAGATCGGGCGGATCATCGACCCGCCCGCCGAACCCACCCAACAGCAGCGCGCCGCCTGGAAGCGCCCGCCGAAATCGAACCGGACCGTGCGCTTTGACGCTGCCCGTGCTGCGAAAGGAGTATCCTGGATGAGACGACATCGCTTGGTAACCGCGGCCGGCTCGGCCGCCGCGATTGTGACGATCGGCGTGCTGGTGTTCCTGTCCACCTCGCCGTCACGCGTTCAGGCCGCCACCATCCTGGCCAGCCTGAAGCAAACCTCGATCAAGGGTCTTTCCGTCACCTTCGAGAACATCGGCGATGAGGGCGCCCGCGTCAGCGGCCGGGTGCAGATCCGCTTCAAGCAAGACATCGACCCCGAAGACCTCATCAACGGCGGAGGTATTGCGCCCAGCAATCTGGCGGCGGTGTATCTCTCGGTCGACGTTAAGACGGATGAGGACTTTGACGACCTGCCCGGTTTCGAGATCACGGCCGAGGCGGCGCTGAGCGAGGCCAGCCAGTGGGTCTACCTCCGCACCGGCGACATCTCTCCGAAGCTGCTCGAGGAACAGCCCATGGTCGGCGTGTTGCTGAGCATGACGCGCGACGGTTTGCTCCTGGATCTGGAGGGCACGCTCGAGAAAGACGGCCTGTTCGGCAAACATGGTCTGGATCTGGGGCTGGGTGGAGGGCCCGGGCCGGATCAAGACCAACGCGAGATCACGGTCGGCGTGAGCAGCAAGAAACGCGGTGGCGCTCACCGCGACGCGGACCGGGGCGAAGACGACGAGGAGGGCATCGCCAAGAAGTTGCTGGCCGACTTTCTCGCCGGTCGGGCCGGCGCCGATCAGATCCAGGAACTCGTAGAAATGATCGAGGACGATGACGTCGATGTGAACGTGACGCGGACCGGCGATGGACTCTACGTCTTGCGCGCCACGGGCTTCGACGACGACGACATGCTCGAGAACGGCGTGCTCGAAATCCACTACCGCGAAAACGTCGGCGTCGAATCGCTCGTCGTGCGGCACGTCGGCCGTTACGACGGGACTATCCGTCTGGAATTGGGCGTGCCCGACTTCGATGAAGACCTGCTCTCCATCGAACGCTTCGAGAACGATGGAAAGACGCGGGTTTTCAAGGTGTCCGACTTCACGTCCCTGCTCGAATCGCTCATGGGAGAAGCGGACGACGACAAGTAGCGCAGAAGCCCCCGGCACCGTCGCCGGGCGGCGAGAGTTCCCGTCCGGTCCGCCCCATGCGGCCGGTCCGATGAGACACTTAGTTTCCCGCCGGCCGCTCGATCCGCCGAGTCCGCGCGTGTAGTTCAAACAAGCCAGACACCAATCGTCACCCGGGTTTCGGGCCGCGCGTCGTTCCTTCGGGCTGCGCGGATCAGGGCGGTACCAAGCGCACGCCCTTATCGCGAATGCTCAACGCGACGGCCCCGGATTCGGAGTGTACCCGCCGGCGAAACTCGGCGACGTCGCCGATCGGCACACCGCCGACTTTTTCGATCAGGTCGCCGATCTTCAACTTCGTTCGCTCGCCCGAGCTGTTCTTGATGACGTCGATGACCACGACTCCCGTTGCCGTGCGGTCCACGTTCATCCGATCGCGCGACTGCCCGGTGAGGTTTGCCAGCCGCAATCCACGCCAAAGAATCGCTTCGCCGCGCATCCAGCTCACGCGGCTCACGTTTCGGCGTTCGACGAGCACGTTGGCGGTTTGCCGCCGGCCGTCGCGCCAAAGCCGGATCACGACCCGCTCTCCGACGGTCGCGCCTCCGACCAACTCGGCCAGGTGCGAGGGGCTTCTCACTTCGTGCTCGTCGAATCGGAGGATTACATCCCCGGCGCGCAGGTCCTCGTCGGCGGCCGGCCCGGCCGGCTCGACACGCTGGACCGTCACACCGGTGCCGCCCTCGATACCCGCCCGCGCACGTTCGTCGTCCACCGGCGAGCGCACGATCACGCCGATGTACCCGTACTGAATGCTGTGCCCCTCGATCAATTGAGCGATGGTCCGCCGCCGCGCCGCCGAAAGGGGGATCGCGAACCCGACGCCCTCGTCGGCCGCGGCGCGGGTGTGCATCGCGGTGATGACGCCGACCAGCTCCCCGCGAATGTTGAACAGCGGGCCTCCGGAATTGCCCGGGTTGATCGCGGCGGTCGTCTGAATCATGTCCGTGTAGAGCCGGTCGTCGACCTCCCCCAGACCGGGCAGTCGCCGTCCCAGATTCGCGATCACACCGACCGAGACGCTCAGCGTCCCGTCGTTGCCGAGTCCGAACGGGTTGCCGACCACGATGCTCCACTGGCCGCGCCGCACGCTCTGCGAGTCGGCGTAGCGCACGGGCGGGAGGTCGCGTCGGGACGTCTGGAGAATGGCCAGATCGCTGCGCGGGTCGGACGCCAGCACGCTGGCGGGCAGTGAGCGCCCGTCGTGAAACACGACGACGATCTCGCCGGCCGACTGAATAACGTGCTCGTTCGTGAGGATCAGTCCGTCGGCGCGGATGATCGTGCCGCTGCCGTTCACCGTGACGAATTGCTCAAGCCGGCGCGGGTCGGCGTCGTCGCCGCCTTCGGGCAGGGTCGCGACGTAGCGCCTCTGGACCCGGATTCCGACGACGGATGGTGCGACGTGATTGGCGACGCGTTGAAAGGCGCGCTCGAGTGCGGCCAAGTCGGCGGGTTGCTCGAATTCCGCGTCGGGGGCCGGGCGGCCGTCACCGACGGACGCCGTAGGTGCGAGAAACAGCAGTACGAAGAAAAACAGGACCGCGAAGAGCCAGATAGGAACGCGGCCCACGAAGGAAAACGATGTTCGCGAAAGCGCTGCCAAGGCACGCTCCCAAGCGGCGACCTGCCGAGTCGCGATCCGCCCCTCGCAACAGTTCGCGATGAGGGGCTAGCCTAACCGAATCCGGAGCGCGGGGTGAAGAAGATGCGATCGGGGTCCGAGGGTCGATACGTCCCCGGGTGTGCGACCCGTCTGCGTGCCGCACAAGAACTATGCTGCGACGCTCCGTAGCTATTCTTCGGCCAGTGCGACGAGCGGAATCAGCCGGGTCGCTTGTCGTCTTTTTGTGTGCGTAGCGCCGCCAGGCGGGGCGCTAGCGATTACGGGACGTGCCCGTGGTCGCCATCTTGCGCGACGTGCGCTTGTGGTTGAATGACGAGTTCTCGCTTGCTTTGGGCGCGGAAGACTTCTTCTCCTCGACCGGCCTCTTCTCAGCCGCCGGCGCCTCGGTCTGCTTCGGGAACTTTACTTCGAGCACCTTCGCGCGGATTTCGTCGAACAGATCCTGGTTGTCGCGCAGGAACTGGCGGGCGTTTTCGCGCCCCTGCCCGAGCCGCGTCTCCCCGAAGCTGTACCACGTTCCGCTGCGGGCCACGACGCCGCAGTCGGACGCCAGCTCGACCAGGTCCGCTTCGCGGCTGATCCCGCACTCGAAGAGGATGTCGAACTCGGCCTCGCGGAAAGGCGGCGCGACCTTGTTCTTCACGACCTTGCCGCGCACGCGCGTGCCGATCACCTGGTCCCCGTCCTTGAGCATGCCGATGCGGCGCGTGTCGATGCGCACGGAGGTATAAAACTTGAGCGCCCGCCCGCCGGGCGTCGTCTCGGGGCTGCCGTACATGACGCCGATCTTCTCGCGGATCTGGTTGATGAAAATGACGCTGGTGCGCGACTTGCCGCAGATGGCGGTCAGTTTGCGCATGGCCTGGCTCATCAGGCGGGCTTGGGCGCCGACCTGCGGGTCGCCCATCTGCCCTTCGAGCTCGTGCCGCGGGACCAACGCCGCCACCGAATCGATCGCGATGATGTCGAGCGCGCTGGAGCGCACCAGCAACTCGCAGATCTCCAGGGCCTCCTCGCCGCACGACGGCTGATTCACCATCAACGCCTCGAGATCGACGCCCAGGCGTTTCGCCCAGGTGGGGTCGAAGGCGTGCTCGACGTCGATGAAGGCGGCGGCGCCGCCGCACTTCTGCGCCTCGGCGAGGACGTGCAGCGCGAGTGTGGTTTTTCCGGAAGACTCCGGCCCGAAAATCTCGATGATACGCCCGCGAGGCAGACCGTACCCGCCCA
This sequence comes from Planctomycetota bacterium, assembly GCA_022574815.1. Classification (GTDB taxonomy): domain Bacteria; phylum Planctomycetota; class Phycisphaerae; order UBA1845; family Fen-1342; genus JACZRH01. Next base: position 28,695 of record JACZRH010000018.1, read on the forward strand.
GAGCGAGATCGAGCGAGAGCGATCCGGTCGAGATGCCGTTATAGATCGGGCTGGGCGCGTCCTTGAGGAACATGATCGTCCCCTTGCCGTAGGCCTTCTCGATCTGCTGAATGGCCCGTTGTAGGGCCTCGGCCCGATTGTTTTCGCGCGTGTCCGCCATGTCC
>JACZRH010000259.1 GCA_022574815.1 Planctomycetota bacterium
CAGCGCGACGCGGTGCGGGACCGCAAACGCCTCGACATCGAGCTTCTGGATCCGGATCAGGCCGCTTGTCGGGGGATCCGTGGCCCAGTCTTGCGTATTACGGAAGACATGCACGTCCTTTTCGCTCAAGAGTCCGGGTTTGCCGGTGACCACGACGACGTCGAGCCAGCCGTCGCGGTCGATGTCGCCGATCGCCACGCCGGCGGGCCGTACTTCCGGAAGGACGGTATACGTGGCCAGCTTGTGGAATGTCCCGCTACAGGAAGGCGGGGCGGGCGGGCCTTGGGCAAAGGCGGTCACGCCCGAAACGGCGAGCCATCCGCATCCGATTCGGAGAATGAAGTGTCGCGGCATTTTTCAGCCCATTTTCTGACTTGGTCGGAACAAACCCACACGGATTATCGCACGTTTTGCCGGCAATGTCACGAACTTTCCGGGCCGGATTCTGGATTCGGGGAATCGGTCCGTTCGACAGAGCCGCCGCGTCCGCGCGGCGTCTACCCCGTGGCAGGGCGGCTCTGACGCAAACCGACCCACTACCCCGAATCGCGCTTGATGACCAAAGACTTGAGCATCGCACCGCGCGGGGCTAGTCTTCGAATCCCGACTCGATTTCGTGTCGCCTTTGGAGCCGTGCGAATGCCTCTCGACGACGTCCTGCTCGAAGCCGAAGAGCAAATGGAGAAGTCCGTGGCGTTTCTCAAGGAGGAATACCGCGGAGTGCGCACCGGCCGGGCCTCGATCGGGCTGGTGGACGGCCTCAAAGTCGAGGTTGAGTCTTACGGGTCGACCATGACCCTCAAAGAGCTCGCGAACGTAGCCGTCGCCGAGGGAAACGTGATCGTCATCAAGCCCTTCGATCCGTCCACACTGAAAGATATTCAGCGGGCGCTCGAAAAAAGCGACCTCGGAATCAATCCGCAAAGCGACGGCAAACTCGTCCGCTTGCCGGTCCCGCCGCTCTCGACCGAGCGCCGCGGGCAGATCGTCGGGCACATCAAGCAGCAAGCCGAACAGCAAAAGGTCGCGGTTCGCAACATCCGCCGCGACGCGAACAAGCTGCTCGAAGCCGAGAAGAAGGACAAGACGATCACGGAGGACGACCTGGAGCGCGGGCAGAAGCAGGTTCAGCAGCTCACCGACGACCACTGCCGAAATATCGACCGGATGTTCGCCGCGAAGTCCAAGGACATTATGGAAGTCTGATCGCGCCGGCCCCGTCTGGCCAGGACGGCTCGTCCGCACGGTGGCAAGCGGCGACGTGCCCGATGGTCAGGCCGGCGCGGCGGGTGAGCGGGGGTGTTTCCGTTCGACAACGCGCCTCGGCATGGGGGCAGCGCGGGTGGAACGCACAACCGCTGGGAGGATCGCTCGGACTCGGCACCTCGCCGCGGATCAGCACCGGTTCGCCGGCGCGAGTCGGGTCCGGCTCGAGCGCGGCGGCCATCAGCAGTCGCGTGTACGGGTGCGCGGGGCGACGAAATAGCTCGTCGGCCGGTGCCTGTTCGACAATTCTGCCCAGATACATGACCGCGACCTCGTCGCAGAAGTGCCGCACGACCGCGAGGTTGTGCGCGATGAACAGACAGGTCAGCTCGAACGCGCTGCGCAACTCGGCCAGCAGATTGAGAATCTGGGCCTGAATCGACACGTCCAGCGCGGAGACCGGCTCGTCGCAGACGAGCAGCCGGGGCTGCAACGCCAGCGCCCGCGCGATGCCGATGCGTTGGCGCTGGCCCCCGGAAAATTCGTGGGGAAAACGCGGCATGTCGTCCGCCGACAGACCCACGCGCTGTAGCAGCGTCGCGACGCGTTCGCGAACCTCTCGGTCCGAGGGCTTCAAACGGGGCGCTGCGGCCGCGCCGCTCCGACCGCCGTTGCGCTCCCGGCCGCGGACTCCGTGTACCCGAAGCCCTTCGCCGACGATGGACGCGACGGTCATGCGTGGGTTCAGACTTCCGGCTGGATCCTGAAAGATGATCTGCATCGCGGGTCGAAGTCGCCGCAGCTCCGCGCGACCCAGCGCGAACACGTCCACGCCATCGAAGTATACCCGGCCGGAGGTGGGCGGAATGAGGCGCAGGATGGTCCGTCCGAGGGTGGTCTTGCCGCAGCCGCTCTCGCCGACGAGGCCCAACGTGCGACCGGAATGGATGGAAAAGGAAACGTCTTCGACGGCGCGCAAGGTCGCTTTGTGTCGGCCGAACAATCCGGCGCTGACCGTGAAGTGCTTGCACAGGTGCTCGACGCGCAGCAGCGGTTCGCCATTTGCTTCCGCGGCATCTGGTTGCTCAGGCATGACCGCGCATTGCGCGGGTGCTGGTCGCTGGCGTCAAGCGGGCCCTTAGGCGGGTCGCGCTAGGGACCGACGAAGATGATGTAGTGAATCGCAAAGTGCGGGTGCAGGTTGTTATGCGGCATGCTGCCGCCAACGAACGCTGTCAGGGATGGGGCGCCCACGTCGGTGCTGGCCGATGCCGACCCGATGTGGGTATCGATAATCACGCTGACCGACCCCGCGCTGAGCGTGCCGCCTTGGATCGTGTGCGTGTGGGTCATGTCGTGATCGTGCCCCGGCAGCTCGCTAAGTATGAGCGTGTGCTTCGCGGTCCCGCCGAATTGGGCCGAGGGGCCGGACACCGTCGTCAGGGGCGTGCCCGAGCCGCTTTCGACGCTCGCCCCCATGGGCGAGTGGTCGCGGAAATCCGGGAGGTTGAAGGTCGTGACGCCGTCGCCGGATCCGAAGTTGGTTGCGATCGTGCTGAAGAGCACCGCGTACGTGACGCGCGAGATCGCCGCGCCATCGCAAGGCAACCACTCCGGCGGCAGCAGCCCCGTCGGCCCGGCCCACATGCGTACTTCACCGATCAAAGTCCCCGGCCCGAGTGGCCCCGGCGGCCCCTGAATCCCCTGCGGCCCCAGGGGCCCCAAAGGTCCAACCGGCCCATCGATACCCTGCAGACCGTCCGGGCCGGGCGAACCCGTAGGACCAGGATCGCCGTCCGGGCCCGGCACCGTTCCCAGGAACACAATCAACCGGCCGTCGAGATCGGCGTTGGCGACCAATTGTTGGAGCTCCTCCGGCGTCAGGATCCGCGCCGCCGAGCGCTCGTCATTGACGATCCGCTGCGGGTTTCCGATGACACCGAAATCGCTGTCAGTGCTCTCGAGCCCCGGCGGGCAGGCCGATTGCGTCTGCATCAGCACGAGCCCCATCGCGACGCTGGCCATAACCACCGGCGCGGCCGATCCGCGACGAAAACTCCGTCGAACGATCGTCCTCATCTCGAATTCTCCGTTTGGGTCCAGACGTGATTCCGGAGATCCGCCGGGGAAACCCGGCGTAGAGTTCATTGATCATTATCGGTGGATTTGCGCGCGGCAATTTCGCGTGAATTGGAAAGAATCCCGTAATCGCCGGCATGTTCCGCGTGAAGCCGGTGAGCGCCCCGCCCGCGGGCCCCGAATTCCATCGTAACCCGGACTGGGTGCCGTCCTTTGTCGGTGGGAAGCCCGTGAACGACCGGAAGCCGATCAGCCGGCCGCCAGGACCGGAAGAGATACGTGAGCGGACTCGCGGCGCGCAGCGGGCATCCGCGGTGGTGATGCGACGGAAACGACTCGCCCTTGCAGCGCCAGGGGCGTGGCCCGCTCGAGTTGGACATTCACGAGAGCACCGATGAGCCCCGCGTCCCCGTCAAAGACCGTGATCCAATCACCGCGCGAGCGGCCGACCAATTGGCGGCTGAAGTCCTTCGTCGCTTCGCCGCCGCGCTCCTGCTCGGCCTGCTGAGCCCGGCGGGCGGCCTTGCTGAACCCCTCCACGAGCACCTCGACCGTCCGGCCGATCAAGCGCTGTTTCTGCGCGAGGCCGAGCTCGAGCTGCGCGGCCAGGAGCTCGTTGCAGCGCCGCGTCTTGACGCTGTCCGGGACGTCGTCGGTCAGGCGCCGGTCCGCCACGGTGCCGGGGCGCGGGGAGTACTTGAACACGAAAAGATTCTTGTATTCGATGCGGCGAACCAGCTCGAGCGTCGCTTGAAAATCCTGTTCGGTCTCGCCGCAAAACCCGACGATGAAATCGCCGGCGAGGCTGATCTCGGGCACATAGCGGCGGGCCTTGTCAATCAGGTTCAGGTATCCGGCGGCGGAGTAGGGTCGCCGCATGGCTTTCAGGACGCGGTCCGAGCCGCTCTGGGCGGGGAGGTGCAGATACGGGCAGATGCGGGGAAAGTCGCGCATGACGCGGAAGATGTCCTCGTCCCAGTCGGCCGGGTAGCTGGTGACGAAGCGGATGCGGTCGAGCGCCTCGACCGCGTGGACGCGCTCGAGCAGCTTCGCGAACGAGACGGGATTGCCGCCCTGCTGGTGTAGGTAGGAGTTCACGGTTTGCCCGAGCAGCGTGACCTCGCGCGCTCCGTGATCGACGAGCATCTGCGCCTCGTCGACAATGTGAGCCGGCGGTCGGCTGCGCTCGGCGCCGCGCGTGAACGGAACGACGCAGAACGTGCAGAACTTGTCGCAGCCGCGCTGCACGCGGATGTACGATTGCAACACGTTTTGGCCGGGAGCGGGTCGCCGCGCAAGATCGAGCGCCTCGAGGCTGTCATACTCTAGCGCCCGCTGAAGGACTTCAGTGCGGCGCGACAGACTCCCGGCCAACGCCGCGACCTGCTCGTGGCGGGCGTGGACTTCCTCGATCAGGGCCGGGAGCTGATTCAATTCGCCGGGGCCGCACAACAGATCGACGTGCGGCATGTTCGCCAGCAGCGCCTTGCCGGCGCGCTCCGCCATGCACCCGATGACGCCGATGATTTTCTCCGGCTGGTGCCGCTTGATTCGGCGCAGGACGCCCAAGCGCGAGAGCACTTTCTGCTCGGCGTGCTCGCGGACGCTGCAGGTGTTGTAGAGCACCACGTCCGCTTCGTGCGCTGTGGCGACCGGTCGCATGCCCAGCGCGCGGAGCTGCCCCTCGATCAGTTGGCTGTCGAGCACGTTCATCTGACAGCCGAAGGTTTCCAGGCAGTATGTCGCGTCTTTCAACAAGCCGTCACTCCCGGGCGCGCTCGAGCGCCATTCGCACGCGGGCCTTCAGCAACGGCGGCAGGTCGTCGCGGGCGAGCAGCTCGCCGTACACCTTGACCGCAACGTCGGGCCGCGCCATGCGCTCGTGCGCCACGCCGACATAGTATAGCGCCTCGGCCGCGAGCGTGCCCGGCTGATCGGTCAGCCGCATCAGCTCCGAAGCCGCCTCGGCGTGCTCGCCAAGTTCGATGCGGCTGCGCCCCAGCAGCAGACGGATCGGGGGCCGTCGCGATGGTTCGACGTAGTCGAGCGACCTTTGCAGGAGCCGGGCGGCGCGGGTGTAGTTCGCCGCGCGAAACGCATCGCGGGCGGCTGCAAGGACGAAGGTGTCGACCGGCAGGCGAATTGACGTCAGGTCGGGGCGCGCCGCGGCGCTTGCGCGAAGTGCGGCCGCGCGCGACTCGCCGTGCGCCGGCGCCGGTTCGGGGATGGGCTCGGCCTCTAACAGGAGCATTCCGATTCGCCGCTGCCGCGGTTGCAAAGCCGGACTCGCCGCGATTCCGCTCGGCTCCGTAGGCCGCGTCGTGGCGGGCGGTGCGGTGGTTGTGCGAAGCTCGGCGGTTAGGTCGGCGACTTCGTCGTACAGCGCGAGTTCGAACAGCAATTGGCGCAATCGGTCGGCGACGACGCGGGTGGGAGCACGTCGCAGCGCGGCACGCAGCGTTTGCCGGGCCTTGGCATTCTCGTCCGAGCCCGGCGGCGCCGGGCGCCGCGGCGCGACAACCAGCGCCGCGTTGGGCTTGCGGGTGACGAGGTCGGCGTAGACGGAGACGGCTCGGGCGAATCGCCCGCCGCGGTCGCAGGCCTCGAGCATTCGAAGCTGGACCACGTATCGCAGCCAGGCGCGTTTCGCCTCGGGCAGTGCGCGTTCGTAAGCCGCGATCGCACGATCCCAGCGGCCTTCGAAGGCCGCGTTTTCCGCTTCGCTGAAGGCCGGCGCGTGCTCGAGCGCGACCCATTCGATTTCCGCCAACGACTTGCGCAGCAGTTGTCGCGACACGCCGCGAAACACGAGCCGCCCGTCGTGGAAGCTCGTCACGGTGACGTTGCGAAATGCCGGCTTCGACCGGAGCTTGACGGCGTCGCCGCGGGCCGCCGCGCCCCAGGAAAGGGTGGCAGCAAAGCAACAGCACATCACCGCGCGGCCGGTCCACACGAAGTGCGACGGTCTGGGCGCAGCAACAGGCAGAGATCCGTGGGAAAGTGCTTGCAATCCCCGGCGCCCGAACGTATGAATACGCGGGCACGGACGCACCCGCCCAAGAGCGAAAGGACTGCTCATGGTCGCTCCCGATACGCGCAACCCCAAGGTCGTCGCATGGCTGATCCTCTCGATGACCGCCGGCGCCGCGGCCCTGCTGTGGCTCGAGCCCCCGACGCGCGGGTGGTCCGCGCCCACGCCCTTGATGGCCGAACGCGGCCGTCTCGTGCAAACTCTCCTGATCGAGTTCGCCTGCGATGACGAACCCGTCGCGACCCGCGAATTCGACGGCGTCATTCTACCCGACGGGCGTTGCGATTGGCGGCCGCGCGGCCCGCAAATCCGACTGCTGGTGATCGGCTCTCGCATTACCAACATTCCCCCTGGTGCCAATACCCTGTGAAATTCACTTAGAACATGGCTGACATTGGGTATGTGGTGGAGCACTCCCAGGCAAGTAACTAGATCAAATTCCCGATCGGCAGATAGTATATCTCCGTTCGAGTTAGGTCTTA
>JACZRH010000260.1 GCA_022574815.1 Planctomycetota bacterium
CTCGACCGAAACGACCGAGCCGCTCCAACGGCTGGCGGGCGGATCGTGGCGGCGGCGCCAGCGGCCGGTATGGTGCGAGCAGGCGACGACGCCGGGGCGGATCGATTCGGTGACCCACACGCGGTCGATGAAGTACCCGATTTCGGTCGTGACGCGGACAAGGTCGCCGGTCCGCACGCCCATACGTTTCCCGTCGCCGGTGTGAATCCAGACCGGATTGCGCTGCGAGATTTCGTTGAGCCACTTGGTTGACCCGCTGCGCGTGTGAATCAACGTCGGCAGCCGAAACGTCGGCAAGAGGCAGAACTCGGCGACGCCACGGTCGTCGCTCGATCCCTCGATCCCTTGATCCCCCGATCCCTTCTTTTCATCGCGCGCGTAAACGTGACTCCGGATATACCCCGGCAGCGCCTGTTCCTCCCAGCCCCACTCGCTCATCGTCGGGCTCCAGAACTCGAGCAGCCGCGACGGCGTGTGAAAGCCCTCGACCGCGACGCCGTCGATCCGGATGCCGACGGTGGCGCCGTTCCTGACGATGCAGCCCGACTCCGCCTCAGTATCCGTGCCGTCGAGCTCCTGACCGGACAAGCGGCGTTCGTGCTTTTCGTACACTTTGGAGCTGACCTCGAATGCCCCGACTTGGCGCATGTACTCCAGCGCCGATAGCCCGACGGCCGCGGCTTTTTCGGGCAATCCCGGGACGCGCTCGAAAATGTGCTCGTAGTATTCGTCGACCGAAAGCGGCTGTCCGGGATTCTTCTTGCTCTCGAAATACTTGCGAATGCCCATCGAGCCGTCCGGATCGATCGCCCAAGTCAGCGCGATCCAGAACTCGTCCTCTTCCCAGACAACGCCGGGATTCACTTCGCGCGTGTCGGCGATCTCCTCACCTTCGGCGCGGCGCGCCGCGCGCAGCACGGGCTGGCGAAACGCGATCCAGGTCGCGTTGTGCGTCTCGTAGGTGTTCAGGTCGTGCCGCTCCGGGCCGTGCCCCATCGGCAGCACATAGTCGGCGAACAAGGCCGTCTCGTTCCAGGTCGGCGTGAGCGTCACGTGCAGCCCGATCTTCGACTCGTCGCGCAAAACCTCGACCCAACTGAACCCGTCGGGATACGTCCACACCGGGTTAAACACGCGCGTGATATAGACGTCGATCTTGCCGCGGCCCTCCTTGAGAAAGTACGGCAACAGGATGCTCATCTCGTAGTGCGCGAGGGGGTACTCGCGCGGCCAGTGCAGCTCGTTCCAGCGGTCGTTGGGCGGCGGCGGGTCGATGAGGTTCGCCTTGTACTTGTGCCAGGCCGACGGGCTCGTGCCGCCGACGGTGCCGACACTGCCGGTCAGCACGTTTAGAAAGAAGATGCAGCGCGCGACCTGCCATCCGCCGAGATGCCCCGCCGTCGCGCCACGCCACGTGTGCGAGCAGAACCGCGAGCCGGCCGCGCCGATCTCGCGCGCCACCTTCACGATGGTCTCGGCGGGTATCCCGCACTCGGCTTCGGCAAACTCCGGCGTGAACGACGCATACTCCTCTTTCAGCACCGCGATAAAATCATCAATCGTCCATTCCCCGCGCCCCTTGTCTTGTAACTTCGTGCCTTCGTGCCTTCGTGCCTGGGTGCCTTCCAAAGACTCCCGCCAATTCGTCCAGCGCTCGATGAACCGCCGGTCGTACAGCTGCTCTTCGAGGATCACGTGCGCAAAGGCCAGCAGCAGCGCCGACTCGGTCCCCGGCCGGGTCGCCAGCCAGTAGTCCGCCATTGACGCCGTGTTCGACAAGCGCGGATCAACCACGGCGATCCGTGCCCCGCGTGAACGCCCCTCGGAGATGCGCTGCGCGTGCGGATTGAAGTAGTGCCCGCTCTCGAGGTGCGAGTTGAGCGCGAGAATGAAACGCGCGTTCGCGTAGTCCGGCGAAGGCCGATCAAACCCGCACCACAGGGCATACCCCAGACGCGCCGACGACGAGCAGACGTTGGTATGGCTGTTGTGCCCGTCGATGCCCCAGGCCCGTAGCACGCGGTCCATGAATCCCTCGGCGCCCGGCCGGCCGACGTGATAGACGACCTCGTCGTGACGGTCCTCCTGCAGCGCCTTGCGGATGCGGCCGCCGATGTCCGCGAGCACCTCGTCCCAGGACACTTCCACCCACTTGCCGTCGCCGCGCTTGCCGGCGCGTTTCAGCGGCGTGAGAATGCGATCGGGGTCGTTGACCTGATTGATGGTCGCGGGGCCTTTGGCGCAGTTGCGGCCGCGGCTGCCGGGATGGAGCGGGTTGCCGGTGAATTTGCGGATCGTGTTCGACCGCTTGTCCACGTAAGCCAACAGACCGCAGGCGCTCTCACAATTGAAACAGGTGGTCGGCACGAGCCGGTAGTGCCGCTCGTCGGCCCGACCCGGCCATGTTTTGGTTTCGTATTCGACGAAGTCATGCCATTCGCTACGGGCGGGGTAGAGCGCCAGCGGGCCGGTGGGTGTCAGCGTCTCGAATTGCGGCCCCGGTCCGGTGGTCGGTACCAGCCCCCATCGGACGGCGGCGCGCTCGATCCAACTGCGTTTCGGTTGAAATGGCATATCGCACCTTACTCCATCGTCCTCGAGCCGCCCGCCGGCGGGCACTCATCCTGCCGGTTGTTTGGAATCAGCGGGCCGGTCGGCTTCCCAGCCCAGGTATTCGCCGCCGTGCCGCTCGGCCTTGGCCATGAGATCGGCCGCAACCGCGTGAATAGACTCCAAGTCCACCCGGTCCCTTCGGATGATCTCAGCCGCGTGGGACCGCGGAAATTCGGCGTTTACATCGCCGCCTTGCACAAGAAACCCGGTTTTCGCCGCCTCCTCGACGAATGCGGCCCGCGTTTCGGACGATGGAAAGCACGCCCGGTGCCGCACGTCGCACTCGGTCAGCAAATCACCGCGGGCTTCGAGCGCGTCCACGATCCGGCGGTCCTTGATCCAGCGCAGCGCGACGGGCGGCGGATAGAGCACCTCGCGGTAAAGCGACCAGTCCGCGTCGTTGCGATCGCCGTAATCATAACGGTAGGCGGGAAACCCCTCCATCGCGCGCTGCACGGCCTCACGCGCGCCGGCGTCGGAGGACGTGTAAAAGTAGAACACGCGCCGCCCGGCGGAGGTGACGCGCCCGACGTACAGCGCGCCGAGCGGCTCGGGCACGGCGCGCAAGAGCTGTTCTTCCAGGGACTCGAGCACCGCAGACTCCTCGGCCCCGGGCAGCCCGTCGTCGCCCGGATTCCGCAGGTAGACGCACGGGTGTATCAGATGGGGACGGTCCTTCCGCGGCGCCGCCCGCTTCGCGTCCAGATTCACGAACAGCGACGCGGGCGCCCCACTGATCGTCCGAAAGTAAAAATCCCATTGCTCCGGCATCGCATCGCTCGGGTCAAGCCAATCCGAGCTCACCCGCGACGGCTTGCATCGCGCTGACGCAATGCTGGATGTGCTCGTCCAGCGGAAGGTCGAGCAACTCGGCGCCGTTTCGGATGTCGTCGCGCGAGACGCTGGCGGCGAACGCGACCGTCTTCATCTTCTTCTTGACACTCTTCGGAGAAAGCCCGTCCAGCCGCGTGGGACGCACCAGCGCGCACGCGGTAATGAAGCCGCAGAGTTCGTCCACGGCGAAGAGCGCCTTGCGGAGCGGCCGATCGCGCGGGTATTCGTCGGCGTTCCAGTCGGCGTGGGACAGGATCGCGGTGACGATCTCCTCGTCGACACCCTTCTCGCGAAGCACCTTGGCCCCCTCGCGCGTATGGTCGGGCGGCGTGGGCCAGCGCTCGTAGTCGAAGTCGTGCAACACGCCCGCGAGCCCCCAGGTTTCATCATCCTCGCCGAAATGCCGGGCGTAGTGCCGCATCGCCGCTTCGACCGAAAGAGCGTGTTTGCGCAGCGATTCGCTCTCCGTGTATTCGCACAACAGGTGCCAGGCTTCGTCTCTTGTCACATCAAGCTCCCATCCCGGCGCGGGGCCATCACGCCAGGTGCGCCAGCGCGCGGCCAAAAAACGCGAGGCCGTCGCACGGATCGCGCTCGGGTTGCGACGTCCACAGCGGGTGTTGGGTCCAGGTCACGAATCGCTCCGGGTGCGGCATCAGACCGAGCACGCGGCCGGTTTCGTCACCCAGACCGGCGACGTCGTCATCGCTGCCGTTGGGGTTGTACGGTTCGCGGTCCGCAGCGACGGCGGCGCCGCTTTGCGGGACGTAGCGCAGCGCGGCCCGATTCTCGGACAGGATCCGTTGACGCGTCGGGTCGTCGCCGAACAGCACGCGGCCCTCGCCATGCGCGATCGGAAATTCGTACACACGTCCGGGCTCCAGGAAAGCGCCGGGGGATTCACTTGCCCGGACGCGCACCCAACGGTCCTGAAAGCCGGCGGGTCGGTTATGGGTCACCGTGCATGCCGTTCGATCTCCTTGACCGGCGCGAAAGGGCAACAAGCCGGCCCGGACCAGAATCTGAAAGCCGTTGCAGATACCGAGCACGAGCTTCCCGGCGTCGACGAAGGCGTGCAGACGGTCGAGCAGGTGCCGCTCGATGCGAGCCGCGAAGATGCGGCCAGCGGCGATGTCGTCGCCGTAGCTGAAACCGCCCGGGATTGTGAAAATCTGGTATTCGTCGAGCAGCTCGGGCCGCTCGGCGACGCGGCGAATGTGGACGCGCTGCGCGTCGGCCCCGGCCGCTTGCCAAGCGTGCTCGGTCTCCCGATCGCAGTTCGTTCCCGCCGCTCGGAGGATCAGAACGCGAACTCGGGGCACTGGCCGGCACCTGCCTTTCTTCACAGAACGGAACGAGCCCTACCAACACCGCTTTTACCGCGCGGCTCGCGAATCGCAAGCGGCCGGGCCGCGGCCCAAAGCGTCGCGAGTTGTGGCCGGGGCGCTTGAATATTGCGGGATTCTGTCAAACAATGGGTAGAGCGGCCTCTCGCCAGGGGCCGCGCGGAGAATGCAATGCTGAGAATCGTACTGATCGCGTTTCTGGTCAGTCAGGACGCACAGACCGGAGGCGTCGGCGACCGGCCGGCGGCAGCTCGCGACGACGAAGGCTCGCGCCCGGGATTTGCCGAGAAAATCGGCCGGCTCATGAACGAGCTGCGTCGCCGGCCGTGGGAGGAGCAATACGCCTATATGATCGACTCGATGGAACGGGTCTACGCGCGCAACGACTGGACGTCCGAGCAGGATCTGTTCTCGCTCGAAATGGCGCGCGAGGTGGGCTCCGTGCCGCCGTGGGAGATGCAGAAGCGGTTCGACAGGTCCGTCGGCATGTTCAGCGACCGGTATTTCCTCGACCCGGCCCAGGAACAGGTGCTACGTCGCCTGATGGTTCGCGACACGACGCAGCTCTTCCTGCGAAACTCCGGGCGCATCATGCAGTACGCCACGGAGATCATCCAGACGCGGATGGACGACAAGGCGTTTACGCCCGAGCAGGTGGCCCGCTGGACCGAACTGGCGACGCCGGTGTTTGACGACGCCCGCCGGACGATGGAGAGTTCTTCGAAGGAATTCATGGCCAAACTCGACCCCGAGCAGCGCACCATGGTCCAGCGCGATCTCCAGGCCGCCCGCGGTCGGCTGGGGCGGGTTATCGAAATGGCCGAGAGCTGGAAACGCGGCGAGTGGGACCCGGCCGACTGGGGCATGGAGGAGGATGCCATCCAGCTCGCCGGCATGCGCAAGCTCGAGCGGCCGGAGGTGAACCCCGCCGGCGACGCGACGGAGCGGCCGAGCGAACCGGAATCGGTGCGACGCCAAACCGACGCCGATGCGCTGGTCGAGCGCGTCCGGGAGCGACCCCCGCCTCGCGCGACCCAAACGCGTTCGGAGACCACTTTCGAAAGGACTTGGCGTCCGGCGAAGGCAGCCAAAGGGCCGAAGGTCGACGACGAATGGTCTCGCTACGTGCGCGAGTTCGTGGCCCGCTACCGCCTCAACCCGGAGCAGGATCAACGCGCCTGGCTCATTCACAAGGACGCGACGACTCGGCGCGACCACGTTCGCAAACGGCACGCCGCACAGCTCGAAGCGCGGTACGGCAAGTCGGGCGCGAAGGACGACTCGCAGGTCCGCGAGTCGATGCGCGGCCACGCCAAGAAACAGAATGCCACGCTCGAGCGCCTCTTCGAACAGATGAAACGGCGCCTCGAGCGCCTGCCCACTCGAAAGCAGCGCCAAAACGCGGCGCCTGAGAAGAGCGCTCTGACCGACAAGCAGGGTCCGCAATCCGCCAAGCCGCGCCCCGACCAGCGCGGTAAGACCCCCTGACGGTTCTTCAAATCATCCGTGCAAGTGAGGTAACTTCATGTTCAGCGAGATCGAAAGCCTGGACCGTGTGTTCGAGCAGATTGCGGGTGCGGTAGCGGGGACGAAAGTCCTGACGCTGTCGCCTACGGGTGACACATTTGAGTCGCCGAATAGTCTGACCGCCGGGGCGGTAATCGAGGTGAGCCAGGACATGCAGGCGCTGCACGATCGTCTCGCGGAGGCCGTTCTACCGACCGCGACCAACGCCTATCACGACCCGGCCGACTTCGTAGCGCACCTGACGTACTACCAGCAGATCCCGGAGTCGGTACAAGAGTTTGGGAGCCGAATCACCGGGGAGTTTGAACTCGCCGAGTTCATCGTGGACGGCGTCACCCTGATGGGGCGCGTTGGCACGGCCTCGGAAGGGGAGTGGCGCGTGGTGCGCGAGTTTCCATTCGGTGGGTGACGCCTCCTCTCCCGGCGAGGGAGAGGCCAGGAGTGCTGGAGCAGCTGGAATACCTGGTGCGCGAG
>JACZRH010000261.1 GCA_022574815.1 Planctomycetota bacterium
ATACCCACGCAACTGGTCGGTGATATCTGACCGGTGGTCAGGCCGTAGATCTGGTTGTTCATGACCAGGTAGGTCAGGTCGACGTTGCGGCGGGCCGTGTGCGTGAAGTGGTTTCCGCCGATGCCGTAGCCGTCGCCGTCGCCGCCCGTGACCAGGACGGTCAGTTCGTGATTGGCCAATTTGACGCCGGCGGCTACCGCCAGCGACCGGCCGTGCAGGGTGTGCATGCCGTACGCGTTGAAGAATCCGGGAAAGTTGGAGGAGCAACCGATGCCGCTTACGGTGATGATCTCGTGAGGCCTGATGCCCAGTTTTGCGCAGGCTTTCTGGAGACAGGAAAGCACTCCGAAGTCGCCGCAACCGGCGCACCAGTCCGGGCTGATCTTTCCCTTGAAATCCTTCGGCTTCAGTTGAACGACCGGTTGCTCTTCGGTCGCGTCTCGGCTGGTGGTTATCGTCGTCACGCCGTTACCTCTCTAAACCATGATTTCCTGATCGGGGATGTATCGGTCCGTCTTGCCGGCGAGCTGCTCCAGCACACCTTGCACGATGTGGTGTGGCATGAACGGCTCACCGTCGTACTTGCGTATGTGTCCGTTGATCGTCAGGCCCGTCTCGCTCCGAAGATAACGGTAGAACTGGCCCGAATAGTTGTTCTCGACAACGATGTTCCGCTTTGAACGTGACAGAATCTCCGTCACGGCTTCCGCGTGCAATGGAACGATCCACTTGATGGGAAGCTGGTTGGCCGTGACGCCTTCCAACTTCAACTGCTCGACCGCCTCTTTGATCACGCCGTACGTCGATCCCCATCCGATGAGCGTGACGTCGGCATCCTGCGGGCCTTCCAACTTGGGCGGAGCGATTTGCCTGGCGACGTTGCGGAACTTGCGGGCCCGCTTTTCGACCATCTTGCGGCGTTTGTGCGGGTTGGTGAACTCGTCGCTGATCAGAACGCCGTCCTCATCATGCTCATCCGTAGCAACGACATGCACGAAGCCCTCCAAACCCGGCACGGCACGCGGCGAGATTCCCGACTCCGTGTACTTGTATCGCAGGTAGCCGTCGTGTTGGGCGGACTTCGTGATCAACTCACCCCGGTCGATGACCGGTTGCATGCTGATGTCATCGGGATCGACGCTGAAGGTACCCTCCGCGATCAGCAAGTCCGTGATGACAATGCCGGGGCACTGACACTTATCCACCAAATTGAACAGCTCGGGGATCGTGTTATATGCGTCGAGGGCATCCAGCGGCGCCACGATGAAGCGCTCGAAGTCCCCTTGACTGGCCCCGAGCACCTGCCACAAGTCAGCCTGTTCCGTCTTGGTCGGTACACCGGTCGACGGCCCGGCCCGCTGTACGGTGATGAACACCGCCGGGATCTCCATCATCCCTGCACTGCCGATCGCCTCGGTCATCAGCGCAAACCCGCCGCCGGAGGTGGCGCACATGGCGCGGCACCCGGCATGAGCCGCCCCGATGACCATGTTGGCCACCGCGATTTCGTCCTCGAGCTGTCGAACCATGATCCCCAGTTCGCGTGCGTTCTTGGCCATCCAGTGCAGAACGCCGGTGGACGGGCTCATCGGATAGGCGCAGTAAAACTTGACCCCCGCCGCCGCGCCGCCCATCGCCAGGGCCTCATTGCCGGTCCAGACGGCCAACGGCTTGGGGCCGCTCGGAAGCGAGTGCGGGAAGGGCTCGAAGTTCAGTTTGGAGTGGTCGAAGCCGGCGCGGGCCATGCCCACGTTCTCATCGACCACGGCTTGGCCCTTCCGCTGAAACTGCACCGTCAGGGCGTTCTCGAGTAACGCAAAGTCCATTCCGAGCAGGTACGCGGTGACACCCAGGGCAACGGTGTTCTGAACCAGCGTGTTTCGGCTCTGGCCCGTTAGTTCTGCCAGAGGTATCGGGCACAACGCGGCTCCGTCAGCGGCCTCACCCGGCTTAATGGTGTCACTGTTATAGATCACCCGCGTGCCGGGTCCCATCAGACCCAGGTGGCGGTTCATGGTGTCCTGATTCAAACACAGGAGCAGGTCCAGCTTGTCCCCGTGGCAATGCACGTTCTGGTCGCTGACGCGAATGGTGAGGAAAATGTGCCCGCCTCGGATGATCGATTGGTAGGCATTGTACGCGTAGATATGAAGACCGCGACCGATGAATATGCGGGCCAGGATATTCCCCGGGGTTGCGATGCCCTGCCCGGCCGCACCTCCGATGCTGAGTGCCAAATCGAAGCGATTTGAGTCCATGAAGTTCCTCCGTTTCGGCCCGTCAGCGGACGCGCCCGTCAGCCGCTTCGTTTCTCGAGCGCTCCGCCTGCCGTACGTTTCTCGCGATTCGCACGGGTGGCGGCACGGATGCCGGTGTATCGCGGTTTCCTGTCCGCGAGTCCTAACGTACGGGCGGGAGAGCGGCCTGATCGACCGTTCAGTCCCGATCCCCCCAGCATTATATGCGTTTTGCCTCGCGTCGTGAAGTCCTGACGAGATGTGATCAGAGCTGGCGCGCCAAATCGGCCAACACGGCTGATCCACCCGCTTCATCGGATCGCGGCGCGGGGGCCGGGGCCGTTTTTGAAGCGCGCCGGCCTTGCGAACTCGCGCAAGACCGCTCGCCGCGTATTCCAAACGTGAGACCCAGGTTGGGGGACGGATAACGGCTTCGAGACCGGCTCAGCAGATGCTCACCTGGCGTCCGCGCCGCCGGCGACCGTTGATGATCTTGCGGCCGCCCACCGTACGCATCCGGGCTCGAAAACCGCACTTTCGTTTTCGCTTGATATGGCTGATTCGGTGGGGATAGTGCATTATCTGGACTTCGTCTCGCTCGACCGGGCTGAGCCGCGCCGCTCACGGGGTTCTCGTTTCCTCGTCTAATTCCGTCAGTATCCCACAATTCACACAACGCGCCAATCTCCCGCGCCGGAATTTCCGCCGATCGCGGGGCCTCTCACACTGCGTCCGATAGCCCGGCTCGCGGTCGTTGAGAAGTCGGGCAGGCCCCTGTCTGAGCGTACGACCGATCGTGCCGCACGCCGCTCGGTTCCGCGCGTGTTCGGAATTCACATGCCTTGCCCGCGCCGCTGCCCGTCGATAAAGTACCGCTCTCAGCAGACGGCGCGATCGCACTCACCCTTGGAGAGCAGCAGAATGACCCCACCCAGCGCGATTCATCGCAAGGCCGCCGACTTGGGAAAGGCCGTGGTTCGCATGACGGCCCTCGCGGAATCGGGCCACACCTCCAGCGCTCTGTCGCTGGCCCACATCGTCACGCACCTGATGTACGAGCGAATGCGCTATGACCCCGCCGACCCTTGGAGCCCAACCGCCGACCGACTGGTCGTGTCCCAGGGACACGCCGTCCCCATCGTTTACGCCGCCTACGCCGACCTCGGCGGAACGGTCGGCCGGGCGCGCGATCGCTCCGACCGGCGCAGCCTCACGCTCGCCGACCTCGACCAGTTGCGCGCCCGCGACAGCGTCTTGGACGGGCATCCCAACCCCGCCGAGGGGTTCCCGTTTTTCGACGCCGCCACCGGCAGCCTCGGCCAGGGTCTCAGCGTCGCCGCCGGCGTCGCCCTCGCCGCCCGCCACGATGGAACCGACCGGCGCGTCTACGTGCTGATCGGCGACGGCGAATCGCGCGAAGGGCAGATCTGGGAGGCCGTCGATTTCATCGTCGATCATGGCCTGACCCATGTCTGCGCCGTGTTCAACTGCAACGGCCAGGGTCAGGCCGCCGACGTTTCTCCACAGCAATCACCCGAGAAAATCGCCGCCAAGCTCGCAGCCTTCGGCTGGCAGGTGGAGTCCATCGACGGGCACGACCCCGCCGCCATCGAAGCCGCCTTTGACAAAATCGGCTCGCTCGAGCGGCCGCTGGCGGTCGTGGCCCGCACCGTCAAGGGCTGGGGTGTCGCCGCGCTTCAGGACGGCAATTGGCACGGCAAGCCGCCCGCGGCGGCGGACATACCGTCCGCCAACGAGTCCCTCGACAAGACCGTCGCCGTGCCCGGCCCCGCCGCGGGCGAGTTGGGCCGCCCGCCGCTGCCCGCGCAGCCGCGCGAGACCGCCGTGCCGCGCCCCGACCCGCGCGAGGTGCAATGGCCGACGTTCGCCGAAGCCATGCGCTCCAACGGTTTTGGCGGCGCCCTGGAAAAAGGCAAGCTGGCCACGCGCAAGGCCTACGGGGTCGCGCTCAAGACCGCCGGCGATCTGCTGCCGCAGGTCGCCTGCCTCGACGGCGACGTCAGCAATTCCACCTATAGCCAGATATTCACGGCAGCTCATCCCGAGCGCTCATTCGAATGCAAGATCGCCGAGCAGAACATGGTGTCGGTCGGCGTCGGCCTGTCGGCGGCCGGTTTCATTCCGTTTGCCAACTCGTTCGCGAAATTCATCTCGCGGGCCTACGACCAGGTCGAGATGGCCGTCATCTCGCGGGCCAACCTGAAGCTGGTCGGCTCGCACTCCGGCGTCTCGCTCGGGCCCGACGGGCCCAGCCAGATGGGCCTCGTGGATGTGGCCTTCTTCCGCGCCTTCAGCACCGTCCTCGGCGACGACCGCCAGACGCCGCTTTGTCGCTTCTACCATCCCGCCGACGCCGTCGCCGCCTATGCACTGACGCGTCTCATGACGCGCGACCAGGGCATGTGCTACATGCGCACGCACCGGCCCGGCACGCCCTTCATCTATGACGCCGATGCGCAGTTCGAACCCGGCGGGTTCCACGTGCTCAGCAGCGGCGACGACCTCGCGCTCGTGACGGCCGGGTACATGGTGCATATCGCGCGCGAGAGCCTCGACCTGCTCGCTCGGCAGGGCATCCGCGCGACGCTCATCGATGCCTACAGCTTCCCCCTCGACGAGCCCAAAATGCTCGAAGCGCTGGCCCGAGCCGGCGGCCGCGCACTGGTGGTCGAGGACAACTACGGCGGCGGGCTCGGCTCGGCGATCGCGGAAATCGCGGCGCGCGACGGCCACTTGCGGGTCGCCGCGCTGTTCTGCCGGCGGATCCCCAAATCGACCCGTCAGGCGACGCAAACTTTGGACTATTGCGGCATCGGGCCGGCGCAGATCGCCGATCACGCGCGGGCCTTGCTGGGGCGCCCCGCCTGAGGCGCTGCGCCGAACTCGATGGGGTGTTCGGAGGAACGGAAACACGCATGAATCTCGTGACCGGTGCCAGCGGGCTGCTCGGCAGCCACATCGTCGAGAAACTGCGCGGCGGCGACAGCCCCGTGCGGGCGCTCGTCCGCCGCAACAGTGTGCGCACCTGGCTCGAGTCGCAGAAGGTCGAGTTCGTCGAAGGCGACCTCGGCCAACCAAAGGCCCTGCGAGCCGCCTGCGAGGGGGTCGACGTGGTCTATCACTCCGCCGCCAAGGTCGGCGACTGGGGCCGCTGGGAGGAGTACCAGCGCGTCACCATCGACGGCACGAAGAATATGATCGACGCCGCCATCGCCGCCGGCGTCCGCCGTTTCGTACACGTCAGCTCCATTAGCGTCTACGGCTATCACACCCGCGAATGTACGATCGACGAGACCGAACCGCTCGGCTTCAAGCTCTACAAATGGGCCTACTACAGCCGCTCGAAGATCGAAGCCGAGAAGGTCGTCTGGCAGGCACATCGCGAGGGGAAGATCGAGGTCACGGTGATTCGACCCGCCTGGATCTACGGCGAGCGCGACCGGGCCACCGTGGCGCGCCTGGTGGGCATGATCCAGCAGCGCAAAGCCAAGATCCTCGGCCCCGGCAACAATCGGCTCAACGTGATCTACGCCGGCAACATCGCCGAGGCCGCCATCACCGCCGCCCACCTGCCCGCCGCGAACGGCGAAGCGTACAATTGCAGCAATGACGGGAACATCACGCAGCAGGAATACTTCGACCTGCTGGCCGACGCGATCGGTGCCCCGCGCGTCACGCGGCACGTGCCCTACCGCGTCGCGTATACCGCCGGATTCGTGCTCGAGCTGCTCGGGCATCTGTTCCGCTTCAAGAACCCGCCTTTCATCACGCGCTACGCCGTCTGGCTGATGGGCCGCCGCTCGTTTTTCTCCGCGGAAAAGGCCCGCAAGCACCTGAACCTGCAAGCGACCGTGCCCTACGAGCGGGGCATCCCCAACACGATCCGATGGTACTTCGCCCAGAAGAAACAACCGGCCCCGCCCGCCACGCCCGAGACCGCACGCGTTCCTTCCTGACGCGGTCGTTCGCACGATGACATGGGGCACCCGCGAAACCGTTTGGCCAAGAGTTCCGCTCGGGCCGTCTCTTTATTTCGCCAGCAACTTGGGGATGATCTCCGCGAGTCGTTCGCGGCCGTGGTCGGTGTGCAGCTTTCCGTCACGATCGATGACGAAATAGCGGGGGATGGTCGTGACGCCGGCGGTCTTTTGAAGAGCCGTCTGAAGTTTCTCACCCAGATCCTTCAGGTAAACCTGCGGCCAGCGGATGTCGTTGTCTTTGACATACTCCGTCAGCGGCGCCCGTTTGAAGTCAGAACTGATACCTACCACTTCCAGGCCACGATCGTGGTATTCCTCATACAGCTTCTTGAGCTTCGGCATCTCGGCGACACACGGCCCGCACCAGGTCGCCCAAAAATCCATGACAATGACTTTGCCTTTCCACTTGTCCGTTGAGACCTCGTCACCGTTCAGATCAGTCAGTTTGAAGGGATAGGGCTTGCCCGCGATCGGGATGCCCAGCGGCGAGACCTTCGCATACTCGAGCAGACGCTGCTCCTCGCGCTCCTGCAAATCGTCTTCCCACTTTTGG
>JACZRH010000262.1 GCA_022574815.1 Planctomycetota bacterium
CGCGCTCGAGTACGAGGACTTGCGCAACGTGTCGAAGGCCTATCGCACGCACTGCCATCGGCGGGTCGGGCAGCACCTGAACCCCACCGGCGAGTTTCTGCTCGACGTGGCCTCCGGGCCGATCCAATACCCGGAGTACCTCGCCTACTCCGAGGGGTATCGCTACCACGTCTGCGTCGACCTCTCGATGGTCGCTCTGCGCGCAGCCCGTGCCAAGCTCGGCCCGCGCGGCATCTGCATCCTCGGCGACATCACCAACCTGCCTCTGCGCTGCGACGCAGTCGACGCCGTCGTTTCGCTGCACACGCTCTATCACGTTCCGCACGACGAGCAGGAAACGGCCTTTCGCGAACTCCATCGCGTGTTGCGGCCCGGCGGAACGGCCGTGGCCGTCTACTCGTGGGGCGAGCACTCGCTGCTGATGAAAATTGCTCTGCTACGATTCGGATTTCTGCGCACCGCCAAGCAGCGCTTGCGTTGGTACGCGATGCGGCTCCGCCATGCGCTCTGGGCCAAGTCGGGCGCGGTCGCGAATTCGAATCAGGCCTCCGTCCCGGCGCTCTACTTCCACGCGCACGAGCCCAAGTGGTGGCTGAGCCGCGCTTGGGGGTTCCCGCTCGAGCTTCGCTGCTGGCGCAGCGTTCGCGTCGAGTTTCTGAAGCGCTTCGCTCATCGCTTCGCGTTTGGGTGCTGGCTGCTCCACTGCGTCGCGCGAATCGAAGACCGCTGGCCGCGCTGGGCCGGCCGTTACGGCCAATACCCGATGTTCATTATCAGGAAGGTGCGCCCCAAGTTGCCGTGTCTGTCGCGCGTGCGGCTGTCGGAGCGGTGCGTGGAGCGACTTCGCTCGCAGCCGCCGCTATCGGAGTAGGTCTGTTTTCAATCGTCTCCGGCGCGCTCGAACAGCCGCACTTTCCGTCCAAGCCCAACAGCTCGAGCACGCGCTCGCCGTAGCGGCTCCACGAAAACCGTCGCCACGCATAAAGCCGCGCTTCGCGGCCGATCACCGCCCGCAGCTCCGCGTCGCCCGCGAGTTCGGTCAGAACCCGCCGAAGCGCAGCCGGATCGTCTCGATCAAACGTGCGGCCCAGACCACGCGTTTCGACGGCGTCGGCGAGCGGGCTCAGCACGCGCCCGCGTTGATTCTGGGGAATGACGATCGGCAGCCCCGACCACAGCGCTTCGGCGCACGCCAGACCGAACGTCTCGCAGCGGCTGGCGGCGACGAGTACGTCGGCCGCGCCATACCAATCGCCCACACGCTCGACGTCGCCGACAAAGACGGTCCTGGCCGCGAAGGGCGAACCGCGCAGTTCGGCGGCCACGATCGACCGGTCCGGCCCGTCACCGACAATCACCCACCACCAGTCGTTGCGACCGATCTCGGCGAGGGCGCCGGCAATTCGCCGCTGACCCTTGTTCTCATTGATGCTCCCGACCGTGAGCAGCACGGTCGCCTCCGACGGAATGCCGACTTCGGGCCGCGGGTCGGCCGCCGGGAAAACGCGCGATTCATCGATGCCCAAAGGACAGACGGCGTGCCGCGGTCCTTGCGGTCCGGCGTCGGCACCGGCCGCTTCCCGGACCTCGTCAGCGGAAAAGAGCACGGCGTCGGACTTTCGCAGAGCAACCCCCTCGCAGCGCTCCAGAAACCCCGGCGGCTTGCCCGCTCGTTCGAACGCGTGCAGCGCCGCGGGGCAATACACGAGCGGAACACCCGGAAGCGCGCGTTGGCTGGCGGCCGCAAGCACCGGAGACAGCGATACAATGCCGTCCGCTTCCCCAGCAGTCCGCCGGATCGTGCGAACCCAATGCGGCAGGCTCGACACCGCCGGCCAGCGCCAAAGCAGCGGCAGCCGCGATGGCCGCGCCGTGACCACCCGGCCGTATTCGGGATCGTCCCATTCCGACGAAGCGCCCGTACACAGCAGCGAAGTTTGCACGCCCCGTCGTCGGAGCGCGCCCGCGATCCCGCGCGCATGAACGGCCCCGCCGCCCGGCGCGTTGAACGGGCTCATCACTTGAATCTGAATGTGCAGTTCGTCCGGCCTCATGACCCCGATCACGATCCATCCACGGACGTCGGCTCGGCGCTTCGCGGCCGCTCGGCGATGCGAAGCGCGGTTTTGAGCCGACCCCAGACGCGGTTCCCCAGCACGCGCTCAGCTAGAACGCCTCCAAAATGCCGACCGAACAACGCCGCGGGGCGCCGCCGCAACAATCGTCGCAGCGCCGCCCAGTCCAGCTTGTTTCCGGTCCGGTGCGCGTAAACGATGGCGTTCAGGCAGCAGTTCACGACGAACCGGTCGCAGCCGCGCGCCAGTCGCCGATAGCGCCGGCTGCCGCGTCGGCCCCAGTACAGGCGTGAGACGCGTTCCAGCTCCTCGTTGAATCCGCTGCCAAAATGGGCCTGCCCGGTCTTGCTGGCCGGGTGAACGACGTAGCGCGCGATCACTTCGTCAATGATCTTGAACGGGTAACGCCGTGCGACGCGCAGCCAGAAGTCGTAGTCCATCGCATAGTGCAGGTCCGTCCGCAGCGGCCCCAGCTCTTCGACCAGCTCGCGCCGAAAGAACACGCCCGGCTGACCGAGCCCGTAGCCCCCGTTCCAGAATTCAACCAGATAATCGAGCCCCTCAAAGCGCGGCGTCGAGGTCTCGGTGATCTTCCCGTCGGGATCCACGACATGCACGCGGCCGGCGACGGCCTTGAGCCCCGTGTCGGCGGACAGCTCGCGGGCCGCGATGGCGAACGCCCCGGGTTCGTAAGAGTCGTCCGCGTTGATCCAGGCGATGATCTCGCCGCGGGCCTTGCGAATCGCTTTATTGACCGCGTCGCTCTGCCCGTCGTCGGGCTCGCGGGTCCAGTCGAGGTGCTCGAACCCCTGGAGAACGTCAACCGTACCGTCATCCGAGCAATTGTCGTAGACGATGTGCTCGAAGTTGGGATAGCGCTGCTCGAGCACGCTGCGAATGCAGCGCTCCAGAAAAGCGCCCTGGTTGTACGACGGCGTGACCACCGAGATCATCGGAAGGCCCGTCGCCGCAGCGCGGCGCTGCTCGATTTCCCGCAGCGTTGCGTTCATCCGACTCCTCCGAGCACCGGCAGCGGTCGGTACGGCACGGCTTTCGAGGGTTGCGCTCGCGGCGGCGCCGTCTCCCACCCCATCCGTCGCGCGATCCAATGCGCCATGCGGCCGCGCGCGAGGCGCGGATCGCGGCGCGAGCGGCGGCGATACCAGAGGCCGATCGCCTCGCGGTAACAACGGCGGTACTCGCCGGCGATGTGCTCCACATTGTTCGTCTTGAGAACAAACCCGCGGGCCGCCGCGCCCATCCGCTTCGCGCGCGGCGCATCGCGAAGCAGGCTCGTCAGGCCGGCTGCCAATTCACCCACGTCGTTCTCGCATGCCAGCATTCCGGTCCGGCCGTGCTCGATCTGCTCCGGGATGCCGCCCAAGCTGTACGCGACCACGGGCGTTCCGCATGCCATCGCTTCGAGCGTCGTCAAGGGATAATTCTCGGCCAGCGACGGAAATAGACAGACGTCGGCACAGCCATAGGCCCGCGCCAGCGTCCCGCGGTCACCCGCGTAGGGCAGTTCGCGGCCCCCGACACCGCTCTCATGCAACACGCGCCCGCCGTCTCGACCGACGATCAGCAGTTGTACGTCGGGCAGGTGGGACGCCGCTTGGCGAAGCGCCTCGATCGCGTGGGCCGCACCCTTGAACGCTTCACCCCAATTCGAGCCGGCCATCACGATGGTGGCAGCATCACGGCGAAGACCGAATTGCTCGCGAACGGCTTGCGGCGCGTCGCAAGGCGAGAAATCGGCCGTATCGATCGGATTGCGGATCACGCGCGTTGGCAAATCGCGCAGCAGCGGCACCTCGGCCACACACTCCGCCAGCCAGCGCGAGGGTGTCACCAGGATCGGCCTGGCCGCCGCGATCAGCCGGGGCTTGATCAGGCGGTAGAAATAGCTGCGATCCACGCGGGTCATGGGATAGACGCCGCGCAGCGGGCACCGCCCGCAGCCGCGTCGCCAGCGGTCGCAGGAGCGCGGCGTGGCACAGTTTCCGGTCAAGGCCCAGAAGTCGTGCAGCGTCCAGACGATGGGTTTGTCGAAGCCCCAGAGCGGCAAGGCGGCGATGGAGAGGAACTCGCCGTGCAGATTGTGCAGGTGCAGCAGGTCCGCCGACGCGTAGGCGTCGCGGCATCGCCACAGGAACGAGCTCAGATGCGCGATTTCGGCGAAGCCGAGCCCGGCCATGCGGTGCGCCAGAGCGGCCTCGCGCCAGTGGCCGGCCCGCATCGTTCGCGCATCGTCGCCGATCGTGCCACGGACGAAGGCGCGCGTCTCGACGCCCGCGCGCCGGTGGGCCTGCGCAAGCAGCTCGCCGACGCGGCCCGCGCCGCCGCCGGTCTGGGCCCCGTTCACCATCAGCACGTTGCGGGCATCCCGCACGTGGTGTCCGACGCGGTTCAAGCTCACAACCTCTCACTCAGGCAACCGGCCCTACGGTGGATTTCGCCCGGCGCGTGCTCCGCCGATCGCCGCTCGGCAGTCGAGCATCCGAGTGCCGAGTGTCAAGTGCCGGGTGGCCCATGGCTTCAGCCCTGGGGTACACGAATCGGCACGCCATGCGCGCACCGCACCTCGAATGAGGTGGGCCGTTCACCGGCGCAGCACCGGCCATCCGCGATGGCCCAATAGCGCATCTCCTTCCAAGTGATATCGGGCGTCATTCCACTGAAAGTGAGTAGCACAAGCCGCGATCCCCCCGGACCGTAGTTTTCCCCGTGGCGTCTGTCCGATATTCACCGCCGGAAAAAGGGGTCGGGAGTCTTTTTTCTCGCCGTTCGCTCTCCGTGAACGAGTGATTTCCAAGAACAATGGTCCCGATGCCTGTCTCTCCCAAAAAAAGACTCCCGACCCCTTTTTCCCCCTTGCCGGGCGGGTTGACGAGCCCGACCAAACTCTTATAGTGCGTGGTTCGCATTCTTGTTTCGGGGTACGCCCCCGCGCCAGATGGAAAGCGAGTATGAAGACAGCCAACAAGTGCTACCTCGCCAAACCCGGACAGGTCGAGCAGAAGTGGTATGTCGTGGACGCGACCGACCAGGTGCTCGGCCGTCTCGCGGTTCGGATCGCGACGGTCCTGATGGGAAAAAACAAGCCCACCTATACGCCGCACGTCGATACCGGCGATTTCGTGGTGGTGCTCAACGCCGGCGCGGTCAAGGTGACCGGCAAGCGCAAAAAGGAACAGGTGGTCTACCAGCGCTACAGCGGCTACCCCGGTGGGCTGAAGGAGATCACCATGAAAACCATGCTCGAACGCCATCCGGAGCGCGTGCTCGGCGAAGCGGTCCGCCGCATGCTCCCCAAGAACGCCTTGGCGCGGCACATGTTGAAGAAACTGAAGCTGTGTGTGGGATCTGAGCACCCGCACCAGGCGCAGCAGCCCGAGCCCTTGCCAATCTAAGCACCAGGAGTCCAGCCCGTGGCCGAACCGGAAGCCAACCCCGCCCCCGCCGGCGAAACGCCCGCCGCGAGCGACGCGACACCGCAACCGCCCCAGACCGGACCCGCCGACGGCGCGCCCGAAGTGCCAACGCCCGCCGTCGCTCCACTCGACGCGAGCGCCGCCCCGCCCGAAACTTCCGAAACGCCCGCCGCGACGCCCGAAACGCCGACCTTCGAGCCGCAGGTCGCTCCCACGCCGCGCGCCCCGACCGACGGCGTTTTTCTGGGAACCGGCCGCCGCAAGGCATCCGTGGCGCGAGTTCGGCTGATCGCGTCCAAAGAGGCCAAAATCCTGATCAACAAGCGCGACGTCGACAACTACTTCAGCGAACCGCACGATCGAAGCGACGTCCAGGCGCCCCTACAAAAAACCGGCACCGGCGGGGACTTTCGGGTGCTGATCAACGTCCACGGCGGTGGGCACACCGGCCAAGCCGGCGCAATCCGCCTCGGCATCGCGCGCGCCCTGATCCGCGCCAACGAGAAGTTCGAGTTGGCGCTGCGCGAAGAGGGGTTTCTGACCCGCGACGCGCGACGCGTCGAACGCAAGAAATACGGCCAGAAGAAGGCCCGGAAACGTTTCCAGTTCTCGAAGCGTTAACGGCCCGACACCAGGGAAGCGAACGCCCCGCCGAAAAGGCGGTGTCGGCCCACCAGCGAAGATAGCGTTGGCCCCCCGTGGCCAACGCCGAGTGCGCAGAAGCAACGCCTTCCAAACCGCCGCCCAAGAAACTAGTACGGCGTTCGAGGCGCTTTGCCCACGGCGCCGGATCGCACGTCGCACCCAACACGCGCCACGGCGGCTCGCGAGATGCGCACGACCCCCCCCAACCGTATCCGCATTCAGACGCACGTCATCCAAGCCCTCGAGGCACACGCCGATCGTGATTCGCCTTTGGAATGCTGCGGCGTCTTGCTGGGGCGCGGCAACGAGATCCTGCGTGCCGTGCCCGTGCCGAACCTCGCGGCTGAGCCGAGCCGCTTTGACGCGGACCCGCTCGAGTTGATCCGGGTCGAGCGCAAGGCTCGCAAAGCCGAGCTTTCGATCCTGGGCTATTACCACTCGCACCCCGCCGGTGACCCGCTGCCGTCCACGATCGACCGAGACTCGGTTCCGTGGCCCGACCTTCCGCCTTACTACCACCTGATCGTCGCGCCCGGTCGCGGGTGGGCGGTCTACAATACGCGCGACGGGCGGTGGACGACGGTCGAAGTCGAAGTCACGGCCGACCCGCCGTCGCCGGAGTCCGGGA
>JACZRH010000263.1 GCA_022574815.1 Planctomycetota bacterium
CCCCGTCCGAACGCCGCGGTCAGCGGGTGGGCCGGGTCCTCGACGCGAATCGCGACCTTTTCGTGCCACGGGTGCCCGTCGAAATACGCGCCGATCGTCTGGCCATATTCGTCCCACTGGTAGAAGCAATCGGTGGCGGCGTGGATTCCGATCAGGCCTTTTCCGCTCGCGAGGAAATCCTGGAAGCTCTGCTTGAGCTCCCGGTCGCGATCGAGTGCCGCGAGGCGCTCGAGCGACTGCAGTTCGCCCATCTCGCGCGGCATGAACAGCTCGCCGGTTGAGTTGAGCAGGCAGACCGCGTCGAACTGCCGGAGCGTCTGCGGCTCGAAGACGGCGATGTCCTCGCTGTGGATGACCTGAAAGGCGCCGGTCTGTTTGCCGAGCGTCTTGAGGGCCAGCACGCCGACGGGGATCGATTTGTGCCGAAAACCCTTCGTCCCGCTGAAGACCAGCAGCCGCCGCGGCTGCGCGGGCTGGACGAGGGGCTTGTCGGGCGCGGCGGCCTCGATCCGCGTTCTTACTTCGGCCGGCTGAGCGAGAGCCGGCACGGCCGCGGGGCCGAACAGCGAAAGGACGCCGGCGGCAATGAGGAGCGTGACAATCAGGTTGCAACGCATGGTGCAGTCTCCATTTCTTCGCGAGCGATCACGCTGTTCGTCTACCTAGGGGCGTCGCTCCAGCGTCGCGTGGACGCCGTCCAGCCGCCCGCCGTCCGGGGCCCGCAGGCGGACACAGACCGCGAAAGCGCCGCCATTGTTCGTGACTTTGAGCAGCAGGGCGTTCGCGCCTTTCTCCAACCGGACATCGACGAGGTCTTCGCTGCGCTGGCAGCCGCGCAAGGCGTTGTTGGCGTGCACGACTTGCCCGTTCAGCCAGACCTTGATCCCGTCGTCGCTGCCGAGCTCGAGCCGGGCCGCTTGTGCTTCGGGCGAGAAGAGGCTGGTCGACAGGTACACGGCGCTGTTGGGCGCGCCGCACGACTGGTTCAGGTCCACCAGCCAGTAACGGGCCGCGTCTTTGGAAAGGGGCTGTTCTTGCCACTCGACTCCTGCGTCGGCGGGCGGCTCGGGCGCGAAGCGCACGTCGAAAACCTGATTGCCGCGCCGGCCCGCCTTCATGTAGGGTCCGGCGACGAGCCATTCGGTGATGAAATCCTCGTGTTCGCCGACTCGCCGAAGCACTTCCGCGCCGCGCCGCCGGACCGTCTCTACTTCGGTCGCGGCGAGGGCCTCTTCGACCGTCTGGCGCGCCGCGGCCCAACCGGCGGGCAGCAAGCGGTCGGCGACATTGATCATCGCCGCAGCGGCCTCGGCGGCGAGCGCCTCGTCGCGCAGGTATGGCCGCAGTGCGGCGACGGCCCGCAGATCGGCAACGTTGCCGAGCTTCGAAAGGAGCAGCGTCTTCTCCTCCGGACGTCGCGACGCATCGAGACCGGCCTGAACCAGCGCGAGGACCCGCTCGACGGGCCGCTCGCCATCGGCCGGCAGCAGCCTTGCAAACGCTCGCATCACCAGCACGTGATGGTTGAGCGCCCGGGCTTCGCGCGCCAAGGCCGGCAATTCATCCGCCGTCTTGGCGTCCGGCCACACGGCCAACGCGCGATACGCCGCGTCGCGGACCGGCTGGCGCGGGTCTGTGGTGGCCGTGCGAATCGCCACGAGCGCGGCGCGGCCGCCGATCCGCCCGAGGACGCGCAGCAGCGAGGCGTACTCGGTGGCGTCGTCGGCGTGGAGCGCCGCGAGCACCGGGGCGGCCTTGCTCGCCGCGTTGGTGTCGCGCGAACAGACCTCGGCCAGGGCCGTCTCGATCGCTTCGCGTTCCATGTCGGTGGCGGCTGCCGAAAGCCGCTCGAGCAGCAGCGCCGCCGCCGGGGGCTCGGCCAAAGCACCGACCGCGCGGATCGCGGCGATTCGAACGGGTGCTTCGGCATGGCGTGTGAGCGCCGTGACGAGCTCGAGCTGTGCAACCGCCCGCCGGTCGACCAGGATTTCGATGAGTACGGCGCCGATTTCGGGTTGCGCCTTGGTGACGGCGGCGGCGATCCTCTGATTGACCGTGCCGCCCGGCATCTCCAGAATCAACTTTCGAGCGATGGCGCGTTCGTCCAGATTGACGGTGTGCAGGTACCCGATGAGCTCGTGGACCATTTCCTCGCCGCCCAGCCGAGCCGTGGCGGTCAGCGCCGCAAGCCGAACGTCTTTGTTTCGATCGTTGATTCGGCCGAGTGCTTGGGGAAGCGCCGCTTTGTCGCCGCGCCGAGCCAGGATGGTCAGGATGGCGGCCCGCACGGCCGGCGAAGCGCGTTGCAGCAGTTTGACATAGGCCTCGGTGACGCCGTCGCCCGTGATCGCGACCGCGAGCTCCATTGCCGTGCCGCGCACTTCGGGATCCGAGCTGATGACGCCGCCGACAATGGCATCGAGCGCTGCGACGCCCCGGGCCCGGACCAGTCCGTGCAGCGCG
Source organism: Planctomycetota bacterium (assembly GCA_022574815.1). Taxonomy (GTDB): domain Bacteria; phylum Planctomycetota; class Phycisphaerae; order UBA1845; family Fen-1342; genus JACZRH01. The sequence goes on from JACZRH010000263.1 coordinate 2,464, forward strand.
GCGCATTTGAGGTGCGGGTCGGGCGCGGCGCGGCCCGATCGGAGCAGCACGGCATAGAGCCGGGCGGCCTCGATCGGATCGCCGCCCTCGGCGATGCGATCGGCGAGCGTGGCCATGAAACCGTACAGGCGCGAGCGGTTGTACCACGAGTCGTCGACGACCGTCGCGCGGAGCGCGTCCGCCGCCGCCCGCTCCCCGATGTTGCAGAGCGCCGCTAAGGCAGCGAAGCGAACGTCGGCGTCGTCGCTCGCAGCGTCACCCAACAAGACCGGCACGGACTCGCGATCGCGCAGGCGTCCGAGCGCGTCAATCAGCGTCACGCGATTGCGGCCTTGCGCTTTCTGCAGCGCCGCGCGGATGACCGTCGCGGCCGACGGATCGCCGATTTCGAGCAGCGCCCTCGTCGCGGCGGCGCACAGCTCTGTGTCAGGAAGCAGCGCTCCCAGCGCGGGCGTCGCGCCGGTCCCGCCGCCGAGCTGGAGCTGGTGAATGAGATAACGCTTGACGGCCGGGTGGGCGTCGGAGCGCAGCTTCTCGCTCAGAACCTCGACGAAATCCGCGCGATCCTCGTCTGTCCGGCCCCTGGACGTACCAACCGAGCGCGTGCAGCGCCATGCGCGCCCGCGTGTCGTCGCCCGCGCCGGGCACGACGAGCAAGTCGCACAACTCCGCGATATCAGCCCGCTCGAGCTGCGCCAATGCCGCGTAAACGGCTGCCGCACCCGCGTCGCTGTTGACCGCCGTCAGCTCGAGCAGGGAAGCGACGCGCGGCCTCGCATCCTGGTACGGGTCCACGACCGCAGGGTGCGCGGTGGCGGTGGCCGCGCTGGCCCAATTGGGCATCGCGCAGGCGGCGATCAAGATCCAAATGGCCCTACGCATCAAGCGGCCTCTCTACAGATGCCAAGGCGAGCGCATCGGCGGATCTATGAGCCGATCGGCCGGCTGGTCCCCAACGAACTTCTCCTTGACCGGATCCCAGCGCAGCGTCCTTCCGCAACGAATTGCGGCGATCGCGAGATTGACGATCGTGCAGGAGCGGTGCGAGACCGATTCATTCCCGCCCGCCTTTTGCCGGGTGCGGACCGCGGTCTCGAAATCGATCAGCGGCTCCGGATCGGGCACGCCGTCGAGCCGCTCGAACAGTCCCGCCGGCTCGGTGCGATAATTGTCGAACACCTTGCCGCCGGGCCCTTCGATGAAGGGCTCACCCTTCGGCTCGGGCTGGCCCCACTCGCCGCTGCGGAGAATAATCCGGTCGCCGTCGGCATACTTCAGCGTCACCGACTCCCACAGGGTGACGGCGTCGGGGTGCGGCGGCCAGGGTGCGACGGCGGAAATTTCGACCGGGCCGGTCTGGTCCTTGCCGAGCACGTATTGCACCGGGTCGAGGTAGTGTTGCCCCATGTCGGTCAGCCCGCCGCCGTCATAATCCCAGTAGCCGCGAAAGCTCTGGTGTACGCGGTGCGGGTGGTAGGGCTTTCGCGGCGCGGGACCCAGCCACATGTCGAAGTCCAGATGCGCGGGAATCGGCTGCGGATCGAGGTTCGGGCGCCCGCTCCACTGTTTGATCTTCCAGTTGAAGCCCTGTTCGCGACCGACGCGCACGGTGAGCGGCTTGCCCAGCAGGCCGCTATTGACGAGCTTTCTCAGCAGCTTCGACGCGCCGTAGCGATAGTAGTTTCCGAAGCGAAAGTGCGTGTTGATTTGCAGGATGCGCCCGTAACGCTCCACCGTTTCGCGATAGACTTGGCCCTCGCCGATGGTGCGCGTGAAGGGCTTTTCCTCCATGATGTCGAAGCCGGCCTGGGCGGCGGCGATGCCGATCAGCGCGTGCCAATGCGGCGGCGTGGCGATGTGAATGGTGTCGATGTCGTTGCGGTCGAGCACGCGGCGCCAATCCGAATACGCCTCGCAGCCGCGTCCGGCCTTTTTGAGCGCGCGGGCCAGGTGCTGCTCGTCGACGTCGCACACCGCCAGCGTGACGGGCGGCTCGCCCGCCTTGTTGGCGGTGACGTGCCCCGCCATTCCCATCCCGCCCGTGCCGATCACGGCGCGCGTCAGCACCTCGCTCGGCGGCGTGTAGCCCGGGCCGCCGAGCACGTGCCGCGGCACGATGGTGAAGGCGGCGCCGGCCGTGATGGCGCTGCCCAGGAACTGGCGCCGCGAGACGGCCCGGCTTTCCGAATTCGCCATACTCTCACCTCTCCGGAACTCCGGTCGAACGGTTCGGAAGAAGGAATGGTATCCGACCGGCCCCGGCGTCGGAAGCCCGTGGTATCGTTCGCGACTCGGGCGCACACCGAGGCGATCGCTCGGCCGAGGGGAACACGGCGTTCTACGGTGTGTGGTCGGAGGTCGGCTGTGTGGTCGGCTTGCGCGATTTCTTCGGCCAGGGTTGCCCGAGCCAGCTCTCGTACATTGCGATCTGCGCGGCCGTCGGGTCCGTGACAGTTTCGATTTTCAAGGAAACGTCGTCCCGCGCTACGAGGATTAAGCGGATGCGTTTCAGAATGTCGCGACGCAGCAACGTCAATTCGATCGTATCACCCGGCTCATACGACTCCAATCGCCGTTCCAGGTCATCGGCCCGCAGCCGGCGGGCATCGAGCGCGACGATCAAGTCATCGGCCTGCACGCCGCCGCGGTACGCCGGGCCGTCCGTCATGACACGACTGACGCGCGCGAGACCGTCGCTGTCGCGCAGCGCGATTCCAACGTAGGCTTTGACCGGCACCTCGCCTTTCTCGTCCGACAGGCGTTCGTCGTCGTCTTCCCCGTTGTCGTCATCCTCGTCCTCGTCCTCGTCCTCGTCCTCGTCGTCGCGGTCGTGTTTCGCGGGCTTGCTGTGAATCCGAAGCCCGGCGTGGTCGAGCGCAGCTTCCAACGGCAGTTCGTCCGTCCCTCCTACGAAACGCCGGAAGAACTCGCTGAAATCGCTGCCGGAGACCGCGTTGATCGTGGCGAGCAGGTCGGCGCGTGAATAGCCCCGGCCTTGCAGCGCGAAGCGCTGATAAAGTGTGCGCAGGACGTCGTCGAGCGAGGCCGCGTCGGCCGTGCGTTGCCGGATTTCGAGATCGAGCAGGAGCGAGACGAGCGCCCCCTTGCGATAGAACGATACGGTCGTGTTGGGCGAATGGGCGTTCGATTTGTTGAACTTGGTCCAGGCATCGAAGCTGGACATGTCGAGGCTTTGAACGTGCCGGCCCGGACGCTCCCGAAACGACTGAATGGATTTCGAAAGTTCCCGCAGGTATTCGCGCGGCTTGCGAAGCCCGGCGCGGACGAGCGTGAGCGGCCCGTAGTAGGAGGTGGTGCCCTCCGCCACCCAGAGCAGCGGCGTGTAATTCTCCTTGGTATAGTCATACGGCATCAGGCCGGCGGGGCGCAGGGCCTTGACGTTCCAGGTGTGAAAGAACTCGTGCGCGACCAAGCCGAGGAATCGGCGGTATTTTTTGCGAGGTGCGAAGGAATCGCGCGAGGTCTGCATGATGGTCGAGTTGAGATGCTCGGTACCCCCTCCGGCGCCGCTGGTGACGTGCAACAGAAAAACGTAGCGGGAAAACGGTGCGTCGCCCCACATCCGGATCTGCTCGGAACAGAGCTTTTGAAGGTCCGCGACGAGGGTCTCGGCCACATAGTTGCCGCGGCCCCAGATCGCGAGCTCGAACGGCAGGCCATCCACCTCGAAGGTGTGAATTTCGTGCGTGCCGATCTCCAGCGGAGCATCGATCAAGACGTCGTACGTCGGCGCCACGAGCGTGTAGGGTTCGCCCGGTGATGAGTCCAGACCGCTGCTGATCTTCCAACCGTCCGGCGCCTCGACGACGACTCGCACCGGCCGGTCGCGCAGGGCGGGCAAGTCCAGCAGATTGGCGACGTGGTCCAGGTAGGGTGCGTCAGGATTGAAAATCTTGATGAGTCCGGCCTCAGTGGCGGTCTGCAGATCGAGCGAACGCACGTCATCACCCGCCACCCGGGCGACCTCCGCCTCGATTTTGGCCAGGTTGTCGGGCGCCACCGCCGCGCCGCTGCTGGTGCGCACTTTGAAGCCGTTGTCGGAGGGAGGATTGTGGCTGGCGGTAATCATCACCGCGCCGGCGGCGCCCACCGTGGCGATGCTGAAGGCCGCCACCGGCGTAGGGCAGGGTCGATCCACCAGATTCGCCAGGATACTGTTGCCGGCCAAAACCTCGGCCACAGCCTGCGCAAAGCGATCAGACCCGAAACGCCGGTCGTAGCCAACCACGCTGCCGTTATCCCACGACCAATAACGCCGCACGAAGCTGGCGAAGCCTTGCGCCACCCGCC
>JACZRH010000264.1:0-2462 GCA_022574815.1 Planctomycetota bacterium
GGGTTTTGGTCGCGCCTGTTCAAGCGCGCGCCGCGCGTGCGCAAGCCCGCGCCCACGCGAGGAGCCGCGAATCCCAACCCGGGTGGCTGGGAAGCGAAGCAGTCGGAACGTGAACGAATGGAAGCCGAGCTGGACCGCATCCTGAAGAAAGTCAGCGACCAGGGCGTCCATAGTCTCTCGTACGTCGAGCGCCAAACGCTCGAGCGCGCCACGCGCGACCGGCAGAAACGCGAACACGAGCTCGAACGACAGCATCGACGCTAGCGGCGACGCGCACACGCGCTGCACGGCGCACGCCGGACCGCGCGCCCCGCTCGGATTTTCGTGGACGAGCGCCCGCGGCTGTGATAAAGTGCGCAGGACAGGTCACGCGACCGGGGAACGCGCTCCGAGATCTGGTAAGGACAAAGAAGAACGTGCCATCCGATACGGCGACACTGCCGCGAGCCGAAGAAAAAGTGCGGCAGCTCCCACCCTACAAGGTCATTCTGCACAATGACGACGTGAACGAATTCGAGCACGTTATCCGGACGATCTTGGAGTTGACCTTGCTCAACGAGCGGGACGCGATTCTGAGAACGATCGAGGCGCACGAAACGGGCGCCAGCCTGTTGCTGGTCACCCACAAGGAGCGGGCGGAGCTTTACGTCGAGCAGTTCGCGACGTTTCACCTGACGGTAACGTGTGAGCCGGACGCGTAGGCTGAACACGCGCGGACCCGCGCCGCGACGCCGTTCACGTCGGTTTTTCTCGTAGGACACTTCGATTTCTGCACTTCACTCGATGGCATGAAAACGACACCGGTGTCCACTCCGCAAGGGATCACCGTTTTGGCGGTGATTCTGGCGGCGCGGACTGCGACGGTCTCCGTTACCGATTTCATTGCCGATTTCCGCGGGCGCCCTGAAGACGTGGCGCGCGAATGACGAAGCATCCAATAGCCGCGAAAGGAGGTCGGCATGACCCGAGGCTTGAGAAGGCCGTCGTCTTCACGTCTTCCCCGTTCAGCCGGCCGCTCATTTCGTAGTGAAGCGCGACAACCATCGCGATCGGCACGATGGGGAGTTCGCTGACGATCGACACGTCCTTGGTACCGGAGACGACCATGTCACCCACAACGCGCATGCATCTGGCGGCTTCGGCCGTGTGGATGGTCGGCGCGTTCGAGTCGCGAGCGCAATCGTATCACCTTCGCGGCATCGGGCATTTGGATAACGTGCAAAGTTACTCGGAAATCACCGCGCTCTCCGGCAATGGCGAATACGCGGTGGGGACGAGCTCATCGTCGGACGGTTTCGCCGCCTTTCGCTGGTCGCGGGACACGGGCATCCAGCGCGTGCCGCTGCCGCCGGGCTGGGGCCGCGAAAGCATCGCGCTGGACGTGAGCGCGGACGGTGGTGTGGTGGTCGGTCAGGCGGCCAACGCGCGGTCACATTCGGAAGCGTTTGTTTGGGAAGAAGGGACTGGGCCGCGCGGATTGGGGCTTGCGCCGAACGAATTCAGCGAAGCCAAGGCCGTTTCCGCGGACGGGACGGTGGTGGTTGGCCTCAGCGGGAATGTGTCTCCCGACGTTGTGATTTGGGATGCCGACGGGGTTCGTAACATCGGTCGGCATGTGGATTTCGTTGCTACGCTGCCGAAAGCCGTCTCGAACGACACACTGATCGTGGGCTACGGGTTTCTCGAGAACGCCGATACGCACGAGTTCTTCTGGGTGCAGGAACGCGGGTTCGAATCGTGGCTCAGCGACGACTTTCTCGGGTCGCGCGCCAACGACGTGTCCGCCGACGGGGCGGTCGTCGTCGGAGCGATCGAGCTTTCGGAAGGTTGGCGCGCTTATCGTCGGAGCGGTGAGAGTTTCACGCTGCTGGATCCGCTACTGGATGCCGTCGCGCTGGCCGTCTCGCACAACGGTCAGTTTGCAGTCGGGTCGCTGACCGATGGCGCGAGGTCGCACGCCTTCATCTGGAGTGAAACACACGGCGTGCAGCCGATCGAAAAGCTCCTTCTGGCGAACGGCGTGGACCTCGGTGGCTGGAAGCTGCTGTACGCAACGGGCGTTTCCGATGCGGGTCATGTGATCGGTGGCTTCGGCGTGAACCCGTCCAACGCGGTGGAAGGATGGGTGCTTGAGATCGTCGCACCGCGGGCAGCGACGGAGGCCGCTTTGAATCGATCAGAGACGCTCGCTCGACCCTAAAGCCGATATGTTCTCGCTCGGCTACGGAGCACGCTCGGGCGCTTCGGCCGGCGGTTGGCGCGTGTCTCGGTCGGAGGCGTTGGGCGGCGCGGGTTCGGGTGGGTTAACCATCCGCCGGACCTGGCGCTCCGGTCATGCCCGACCTGGGGATCCGCCCTCCCGGGCTCCCGCCTGAACAGGACCACCTCTCGCCCACGCTCGCACTTCCGGGCCTCTGAGTTCACGTCGCCGTGGACAAGGTAAAAACGGTCGTGGGTGATCG
>JACZRH010000264.1:2472-6751 GCA_022574815.1 Planctomycetota bacterium
CTCGGGCGCTTCGGCGGGCGGTTGGCGCGTTTCTCGGTCGTAGGCGTTGGGGGGCGCGGGTTCGGGTGGGACGGGGCGCGTCGCGGAAAGTTCAAAGACGCCGAAGTCTTCGCCTGTGATGAAATTGCGCAGGTTGATCACGGACAGAAAGAAGCGCTGCTCACCGACATTGAAGGGGACGACGTCACCCGGCTTGACCGATTGCGTGTCGAGCAGGACCGTGTTGTGGTTGGTGTGAATCGTCAGCAGGACCTGGCCGCCGGTGACGTCGCCGAGGCGGATCAGCACGCGCTTGCTCGAGCCCGGAATGGCCCTCTCTTGCCGCTGGAGAATCGTCATTTCGAGCGGGTCGGCGGGGAGCCTCAACGTCGCGGCACAGCCGCACAGCGGACACAGCAGCAAAGCGATCAGAGCTGAGCGGTACACGGCTTGAATCCTCCAACTTGCGTGCAACGAAAGTTCGGCTGGCGAACGACGACATCAGTATACCGATCGCCGAAGCCACGCCCGTTTGGTCCGGTTCGCTGTCTACAAGATAATACGAAACGCGTCCAGCGCCTCGGGGTTCGCGAGCGCAGCGCGGTTTTGGACGTCTCGGCCGTGCAGAATCTGGTAAACGGCCAGCTCGACCTTCTTGCCGCTGAGGGTGTGCGGAATGGCGGGGACAGCGCGGATGTGTCGCGGGACGTGTCGCTTGGTCGCGCCCGCGGCGATGCAGGAACGGATGCGACGGGTTAGTTCGGCGGTCAGCTTCGCCGGCGGGCGGAGCACAACGAACAGACAGATGTCCACGTCGTCATCCTTCTGGCGGCCGACGACGATGCTGTCGAGCACCTCGGGCAGGGCCTCGACGATGCGGTAGATCTCAGCGGTGCCGATGCGGACGCCGCCGGGGTTCAAGGTGGCGTCGGAGCGTCCGTAGACCACGACGCCGCCGGTCGCGCTGATTTCGATGAAGTCGCCGTGGCGCCACACGGGGGCGGCGTGGCGGCTGCCGTCCTTCGTGAAGTGCTCAAAGTAGGCGGCCTGGTACTTGCTCTGCCCGGGGTCATTCCAGAATTCAACGGGCTGCGACGGGAACGGGGCGGTACACACGAGCTCACCCTTTTCGCCGGTGACGGGCCGGCCCGCGTCGTTCCAAGCGTGGACGTCCATTCCCAGCCCGCGGCATTGGATTTCGCCGGCGTATACGGGCAGGATCGGATTTCCAAGCATGAAGCAGGAGATCAGGTCGGTGCCGCCGGAGATGGATGAGAGTTGCAGATCGCGTCGGACTTCGTCGTAGACCCACGTGAACTGCTCTGCGCTCAGGGGCGCGCCGGTCGAGAGCAGGCAGCGCAGCGCGGAGAGGTCGTGTTCGGACCCCGGGCGCAGGTGGGACTTCTGGCAGGCGTGGATGAACTTCGGGCTCGTGCCAAATACGTGTACTCGCTGGCGCTCGGCGAGCTGCCAGAGGCGGTGCAGGTCCGGGTGGCCGGGATTGCCATCGTAGAGGACGACGGCTGCCCCGACGCCAAGCGAGCTGATCAGCCAGTTCCACATCATCCAGCCGCAAGTCGTGAAGTAGAAGATCCGTTCGTCCGGGCGCAGGTCGCAATGGAGCATGAGCTCCTTCATGTGCTGGAGCAGCGTGCCGCCGTGCCCGTGGACGATGCACTTGGGTACGCCGGTGGTGCCCGAGGAATACAGGATGAAGAGCGGGTGTTCGAAGGGGACTTCGGTGAACGTCAGGTCGGGTGCGGGGTGGTCCGCCGCGCCGAGGTAGTCGCGCCAAAGGACGGCGTTGCCCAGGTCCGCGCAATCGGGCTGCTCGTCGAGGTGCGGCACAACGATCACGCGGCGCACGCTGGGGAGCTGCTCGAGTATGGCCCGCACGTGCCTCAGGGTCTCGATTCGCTTGCCACCGTAGCAATAGCCGTCCGCCACGACGAGCACCGTCGGATCGATCTGGCCGAAGCGGTCGAGCACGCCGCTGACGCCGAAGTCCGGCGAGCAGGACGACCAGACGGCTCCGCGGCTGGTCGCGGCGAGCATGGCGACAATCGTTTCGGGCATGTTGGGCATGTAGGCGGCGACGCGGTCTCCGCGTTTGACCCCGTCATTCGCCAGCGCCCGAGCGCAACGCGCCGCTTCGTCGCGCAGCACGCGATGAGAGAGGCGCTTGGTCGTGCCGACCTCATTTTCAAAAAGGATGGCGTCTCGATCATCATCGTAGCGGAGCAGATGGCGGCTGTAGTTGAGCGTCATTCCCTCGAACCAGCGAGCGGCGAGCATATCGTCGCTGCTGACGACACTGCGGGCCGGAGCGGACGGCTCGACGCCGGCGAATTCGAGCAGTTCAGGCCAGAAGTGCTCGCGGCGGTCGATCGACCAGGTTCGCAGAGCTTCCCAATGCGGTTCGATGCCGAAGCGATCGACGATGCGCCGCAGGAATTCCTGCATTTGCGATCCGTCGGCCCGTTCGGGGGCGGGTTCCCACAGTTTCGTGCGAGTCGGCATGGCGACGAGATCTCCGGGCGCGCGAGCCCGGGGAACGAGCCACCCGCGGATTGCGCGTGTCGCTCGGCTTCCCCGGCATCGAGGACGCGGCGTACTTCTGGACGACGCGACGACGCAGCGTCTGGGCGGATTCTTGGGAAGGATGGCCGGCAGGTCAATGCGAGCGCCGCGTCGTCAGGAAATTCCTTTTTTCATAGGCGGTGTTTCCAGAGGGGTGGACAACAGTGGGTCTGGCATAAAAAACCCGCCCAGCCGGGCGGGTCTTTTGGAGGAGGAGAAGGGAGGTTTGCCCGATCTTATGCACCGCCGAAACTGGATTTCCACTCTGGGAGCCAGAAAAATATGGGACGGAGGGTTTTTCTCCTAACTGCTTGTCCGGTAAGGGCTAACAAAAAAACACGAATTGTGGCGAAGGCGGTGGAAATTCGGTTCGGGCGAGGCGTAGAATGCACGTGCTTGTTTCATCTTAAAGTGCTGGGGAGCCGAGAGGATTGAAGCAAGGACGAAACATTGGCGATGGCCGGTCTTTCGGGACCGGCCTTCTTTTTTTGGGCATGCGTTGTAACGCATTGCTTAAGCTCAGGTTGCGCCCGCCTACGGGGCTTCGTCGACTTGCTGAATGTCGGTCGGCGGCTTGGGCTCGTACTTGGGGATTTCCGGTTCGGGAACGGTTTCGATCAACTGATGCACGATCGCCACTGAATCCAACCCTTGGGCCTGGGCCGCGAAATTGCACGCGATGCGGTGTCGCATGACCGGGACCGCGACACGCCGAATGTCGTCGAGACTGACGGTGTAGCGGCCCTCCATGGCGGCGAAGGCCTTGGCGCCCCAAATCAGGAACTGGCCTGCACGTGGGCCGGCACCCCAATCGACGAACTTGCGAATGAAATCCGGCGCCGCGGGATCGGCTGGGCGCGAGGCGCGGGTCAGTCTCGCGGCGTAATCGATGATGTAGTCGGTCACGGGGATGGCGGCGATAAGCTTTTGCATATTAAGGATTTGGCGATCATTCAGCACGATCCGCAGCTCGCGGCGGTCGCCGAAGGTGGTCTTCGCGAGAATCTTCTGTTCCTCGTCGAGCGAGGGATAATCGACCCAGACGTTGAACATGAAGCGATCGAGCTGGGCCTCCGGTAGCGGGTAGGTGCCCTCCTGCTCGATCGGATTCTGCGTTGCCAGCACGAAAAAGGGCGGCGAGAGCGCAAACGTCTCTCCGCCGGCAGTGACTTCGTGTTCCTGCATCGCCTGCAAAAGCGCCGCCTGCGTTTTGGGTGGCGTCCGGTTGATCTCGTCTGCCAGAATCACGTTAGCAAAGATGGGGCCCTTGACAAATTTGAAAACACGCTTGCCGGTGCCGGCTTCCTCTTCGAGAATCTCGGTGCCGGTAATGTCGGACGGCATCAGATCGGGTGTAAACTGGATTCGCGAAAACTCGAGCTCCAGCGCCCGGGCAACTGTTGATATGAGAAGGGTCTTCGCCAGTCCGGGGACACCAACGAGCAGACAGTGGCCGCCGGCAAACAGGGCGATGAGCAGCTGGTCCACAACCTCGCGCTGGCCAACAATCACCTTCTCCACCTCCGTGCGAAGCTTCTCCGAAGCCTCCCTGAACTGCTTCAGTTCCTCCAGAATCGTCGCGTCTTCGGGTTTTGTCATAAATTCCTTCTCTCTAAGGCGTGGATACCGGTATGGTGGGCAAGGTTTTTTGAATTATACCACTCTAGTTTTGAAATGTTGCGGCAATTGTCCGTTTGCGCGCGGCCGGGACCCCCGTATA
>JACZRH010000265.1 GCA_022574815.1 Planctomycetota bacterium
CCGCGCCCGCCGCGCTCGGACGACTGCGTCAGCTTGGCGGCGCAGCGTCGTTTGACACCGCTGCCGGGCCGCGCGGGTAGGATTTCGAGCACGAACCGCCCGTTCGCCGAGCGCGCCTCGCGCAACGGCCGCCGGTCTCCGCGGCCGGGTTCCTGCCCCGGCGCCGAAAGGGCCGTCACCGCCACCGTGAGAAACACGCACGATTTCATCCGTTGACCCCTGGCATCCGGGTTCTGTTCGTCTGCAATCAGCGAATAATTATACCCGGTTCGGACGCTCGTGCGAGATTCCCATCTCGCATCTACGGACCGAGGGATGCTCATCCCGCAACGTCGCGGGAAGGGATTCACGCCCGGATGCGGGCGAGAAGGGATTCTCACAACAGCACTATCCCGGCTCGGCAAGCCGGGCTACAATCCCGCCATCGAACCGTTGCTCGGCGAGTGCAGGCGGTCTCTCTCCCGGGCCGAAGGAAGTCGAACACTTCCACCTACGCGAAGGACCCTCCCGTGCGGATCGCTCTTATAAACCCCATCACCCGCCGAACGCAGGGATATCACACGATCGGCAGCTTCATCCCGCAGCTCGGCCTGCAAGTGCTCGCCCAACTCGTGCCCGCCGAACACGAGGTGGACATTTACGATGAGTGTTTCAGCACCGTCTCGGTCAGCGAGCACATCGCACCGCGCGGCTACGACCTGGTCGGCGTCACTTCGTACACCAGCGGAGCGACCCGGGCCTACGAGATCGCCGCCGACTGTCGAAAACTCGGCATCCAGACGATCATTGGCGGCCCGCACGCCTCGGCTTGCCCCGAAGAGGCGGCCCAGCACTTCGACGCCGTCGCGATCGGCGAGTGCGACGAGCTCTGGCCCGAGATCGTGGGCCACGCCGCCGCCGGCGAGCTCGAAAAGGTGTACGTCGGGAAGCTGTCCGACCTGGAAGCCACCGGTCTGGGCCGCGCCAAGCAGGCCTTGCAGCCCCGCAACGGAACCTACCACGTCTCCGCGATCCAAACGTCGCGCGGCTGCCCGGTCGGCTGCGAATTCTGCTCGGTCACCAATTTCAACGGCGCCCCCATTCGACGCCGCCGCATCGCCGACATCGTCGACGAATGGAACCAGACCCTGCGCCCCTTCACCTTCGTGGTCGACGACAATTTCTTCGGCGTCGGCCCGCGGCACGCCGAATGGGCCAAGGAGCTGCTGCGCGCGATCGCTCGCCACGGGAAGAAGCGGCTGTGGTTCAGCCAGACGACGATCAACATGGGCGACGACCCGGAAGGGCTGAAGCTGGCCTACCGCGCCGGCTGCCGCGGCATGTTGGTCGGCTTCGAGAGCCTCAACGAGCAGTCGCTCCAGGACTACCACAAGGGTATCAACCGCAACAATCTCAGCCGCTATAAGGAATTGATCGGCGGTTTCAACCGGGCGCACATCGCGGTCTTCGGCGGATTCATCATCGGCTCCGATCAGGACACGCCCGAGACGGTCGCGGAAACGGCGTTGAAGGCGGTCAAGCTGGGCGTCGACATCGTTCAGCTCACGAACCTGACTCCGCTGCCCGGCACCAAGTTGTTCGACCGCTACAAGAAGGAAGGGCGTCTGTTCGCGACGGACTATCCCAAGGACTGGGAGCGCTATACCTTCACCGAAACGGTTTTCTACCCGAAGAAAATGACCGCTTGCGAGCTCGACGAGGCGATCTACGAGCTGCGCTACGCCGCCGCCAAGCAGAGCTGGGTGTTCAAGCGCACGCTGCGCACGCTGCTGCGGACGCGTTCGTTGACGACCGCGCTGTTCGTACACGGGATGAACAAGGGCTGGAAGCGGCTCGCCAAGATCCAGGCGCCCCACGACGGGCGCCGCTTCGGCTCCTCGCCCAAACCGTCCGCGCGGCTCGAAAAGATCATCGATTCCTTCCGCATGCACCTGACCCCCGTCCGCTGAAAAAGGGGTCGGGAGTCTTTTTGTCGCCGTCCGCCCCTCGAATGAACCGCTGATCTCCCGGCCCAGCGCCTCCTCTTCTTCAGAAAAGACTCCCGACCCCTTTTCTTCGGCTCGCAGTCATCATCGTCAACACCGCGCGCTGCTGCTGAAAGCCGTTGCCCACAACATACTGATTCTGTTAGGGCCGAGGAGATTCTCTACAGAGCAATCCTGACATCCTTGATTCCCCCTTCGATTTCGCCCGAGCAACGAAAGTCCATCACGGGAAGTAGCGCGCGCTGACCGGTTCGTGGGTGGGCTTGATCCGGTATCGGGGCTTGTCGTACGTTTCGCCGACGCGTGCCCACAAGGTCGCGACCTCGTCCTCATGCATCGCATACCAGTCGCCGCACCGGCTCATGCTCGTATGTGCCGGAGAGTGACCGGCCGTCAGAACGAAATCGGTGGGGGTCTCGACCGCGCGATCGGTGTTGCCCTCGATTATGAACGCAAAGTTCGCGACGAACTCCTCCTCCGGGTACGCCGTATCGTACCGCCCGTCCATGCCCACCCGGCACTGCGGATACAGATGGGCGATCAAATACTGCCCCCACCCGAACGCACAGTAGATGTTCCCCGACAAATGGTGCTCTTGAATATACCGCACCGCGCCGACCGGCATGGGTTTCAAATGGGCAAGACGGGGCCTCGGATCGCGAACGATCTCCCACAGAGTCGGAACCACGGGGACGATCACCGCCAAGATGATCACCGGGGCGAACATTTTCGCCCGAGCAGGATTCACGCCTGCCATTCGTCGCCAGGCCCTGCCGCCCCAACGCAGAAGCCAAGGGGCCGAGAGGATCGCAAACAGCGGAATATGACGGTAGGAGTCGATCGCCAGGAAACCGGTTACGAGGCAAACCAGCAGACCGGTGGCATCCGCTCGGCGCCGAGGATCGCCGCGCAGCAGCGATCTGAAGCTTATCCCCGCCCCGGCCGCGACGATGACCCCGAGGGCCATCATCATGTACAGCATCTCCTGCCGCACCGGGTTTAGCCATTGAATCCCGCGCCATTCGTCGATGATCTGCTTGGTGTACGGATTGGTTAAGGCCTTATGAAGAAAAACCCAGGCTCTTGGCCCGTATGGGTTGAGGAATGTAGACAGCCCGCTTGCGACCAGCACGCCCAGCAAGGTCCATCCGGGCCGGGGGAACCGCTCCGACCCTTCGCCCCGCAATCGCGCCGCCAGCCAGTGGCCCAACGGGCCCGCGAAATACAGACCGACAAGACCCAGCAACACCACGTAGCCGCCGTGGAAGTTCGTCCAGAATGCACCTATCAAGGGAAGCAGCCAGACCGCAGGCGTCGGTCGTTGCAGGTTCCGGTAGAGAATGGTCCCGCACATTGCAGTACAAACGTAGGTGAACAACTGCGGGCGAACCAGGAGGTACAGCGATACCATGTGCATCGCCAGCACCCACACCGAAAGACCCAACCATGATCGCCGCAGATTCCGCGGCAGCGTCCACCATAGAATCAGCCCCACCAGCAGCCCGACCGCCGTTTTCAACAGGCACAGACCCGCCTGACCGCCCCACGAGTACGCCAGTTGCGAGACGATTTCCGCCCCGATCTCGTGGCCTATCCACGGGATCCCGCCCGACGTGTACGAGTACGGGTCCGTCTCTACGATGCCCACGGTAAGCCACAGCTTCCCGTAGTAGACGTGCCCCCACAGGTCCGGGTCGGACTGCCTCACCGCGTACGCCAGCAGAACCACAACACAGCCCGCCGCCGCCGTCCAGATTGCACCCCGCCGCCTCGTCAACCCGTCGGTCTTGCTGGTGCCGAGCTTCATGGTTTTCACAACTATCGGAACCGCAGGCTTGAAACATGCGCGGACATCCGCGCGGGCTTCGGGCCTTGCTGTCACCCACATCTCATCGTCGATGGGTGGCCCGGGGCTTCAGGGAACGAAAAGGTGGCAGGAAGAATTTCTTGAGATCGCAAAACTCGGGCTCCTCGCTATTTGGTGTGGGTGACCTGTGCGATGGCCAATGGGTCGTACTGGACGGACAAACCTGGCACAGAGCATCAGAATCGCCGATTCCGGCCGCTTTGGTGGCCGTCAGCCAGTCCATCGTCGCCGCAGTCAGCGTGGTTCTGGGGTTCGCTGCCCGGCTTTTTGAGGTCGGGAGTCCGAAACTCCATACGAGCCGAGAGCGCCAGCGACCGGTCTTTCGGATAATGGCGTTTTCTCCGGGCAGTACGCGCTCGCTCGCGCTTGCGGCTCGTTGCGGCGCTTCACGAAAACACGCTTCTGCGATAGGTTCTTATGCTATCCCGCCCAGAGACGCGAGCCGCGCCCGCGCCGCGGATTCGGGCGTACAATAGACGTGCCTGTCTCATACGGGCGAATCGGAGGCTCCTATTTCCGCTCGCACCTGTTAAAGGAGGCCAACGCCATGAGGCTCGAGACCATGTTGCGCCAGCGGGGGATCGCGTACGAAAAGCACAACCACTCGCCGACCTTCACGTCGCAGGGGCTGGCTCAGGCCAAGCACGTCTCGGGCTACGAGGTGGCCAAGCCGGTGGTCGTAAAGACCACGGCCGGATTCACGTTGTGCGCCCTGCCCGCGCCGCTGCACCTCGATCTCGACCGCGTCGCGGAACTCCTGCACGACAAGAGCGTGCGGCTCGCGACCGAGCACGAGATGCGCGGCCTGTTCGACGACTGCGAGCTCGGCGCCGAGCCCCCGATCGGTGAGCTGTTCGGCATGCAGACCATTATGGACGAGTCCTTGCGCGACGATGAGTACATCGTGATGCAGGCGGGCACGCACACCGAAGCGATCCGGCTGCGGCGCGAAGACTGGGAGCGCATCTGCAACCCGACGGTGGCGCCGATCGCGCGGGCGTGAATCGCGGCCTCCGCCCGCAGACCTGCACCGCCCGCCTGTTCCGCCTGTTTGGAACGCGGCGTCGAGCTCAACACCCGGCAGCACAGGAGCAATGCGGTTACACTCCGCGTCGCAGCAGGGCAATCGACGCCGCGTCGGCGGCACCTCGGTGTTGGAAAAGACGGGCATGGAGGCCGGGCGCTACATCTTCGCGGGCGGCGGAACGGGCGGGCACCTTTTCCCCGGCATCGCAGTCGCAACCGCGCTGCGGCGCTTCACGCCGGCCGCGGAAATCACGTTCTTCACGACCCATCGAGACCTGGATCGCCAATTACTCTACCGCACGAGCTTCCACCGCGTCGTGCAGTCCGTGCGGCCGTTCTCGTCGCGGCCCTGGCGGTGGCCCCGCTTCTGGTTTCATTGGCGGCGCAGCGTATTCCGCGCCAGGCAGTTTCTTCTCGAGCACACGCCGCGGGCGGTGTTGGGGCTCGGCGGATACGCCGCAGGACCGGCCGTGGTGGCGGCGAGCTCCCTCGGAATCCGGACCGCCATCCTCAACCCCGACGCGATCCCGGGCCGCGCGAATCGTTACTTAGCGCGGCGGTCGGCGCTGGTCGTGCTGCAATGGGACTGTTCGCGCAAATCGTTTAACGACCGGACGACCTGCATCACGCTGGGATGCCCGATCCGAGACGGCTTTGATGACGTGGACCCCGGCGCGGCGCGAGCACGGTTCGGTCTCGATCCCCACCGACCGGTGCTGGTAGTCACCGGAGCATCGCAAGGCGCCCGAACGCTCAATCTGGCGATGACCCAAGTCTGGCCCGATTTCCTGCGAGCCCATCCCGAATGGCAATTGCTGCACCTGACCGGCGCGGCGGACGAGAGCACGGTGCGCCATGCGTACGCGTCGGCCGGCGTCGCGGCGAACGTCGTTGCGTTCACGCACGAGATGGCGGACGCGCTCAGCGCGGCGGACGCGGTCGTGTCGCGGGCCGGGGCCTCGACGCTGGCCGAGCTGACCGTCGTTGCAAGACCCTCGATCCTGCTACCCTATCCATATCATCGCGATCAACACCAGCTCGCCAACGCCCGCGTCCTCGCGGATGCCGGGGCGGCGTTGATCGTTGAAGACCGCCGTGCGCCCCATGCAAACCGGGACCGGCTAAGAAAGGCACTCGAGCGCGTGGCCGACGCGCCGACGCGTAATACGATGGCCGGCGCCGCGCGAAAACTCGCCCGCCCGAACGCGGCTCGGGACGTAGCCCAATGGCTGGCCAATGAGGATTGAATGGCCGCGCGCGGCCGAAGCCGCTGACCGGCCGCGTCCTTCAGCCCGATTTGCGGCAACGGATGATTAGAAAGTAGGCCACAATGCGCGTATCGGCCAAGCCCGCATAGCGACGCACGGCGTCATCGTCGGCGAACGGCTCGGCCAGGCGCTCCAAGGCGAAACCGGCCTCAATCAACAGATTGACCCAGCCGCTCAGCGTTCGGTAGAAGCGGGGCACGCGAAACGGGCGATCCTGCTTGGGAGCTTTGGGGTGCGTGTGGGCAAAGGCCCACTCGTCGATCAGGCCTTGGGGCTGCAGGAAGTACTCGCCGCACTCCATGGCGACCTTCTCGCCGCGTGGGTCGCGCACCCATCTCCAGCGCGGCGTCTGAAAACAAGGATGGCCGATAGAGAATTGGAGGAACCCCCCGGGCCGCAGCACGCGCTGCGCCTCGCGAATCGCGCGGCCCGGGTCCGGCAGGTCCATCAGGCTCATGAAGGCGGTTGCGAAGTCAAAACTCGAGTCGGCGAACGGAAGCTCGTGAGCGCTGACCGTTTGATAGTCGATCCTGAGCGGCTCGTCGTTCTCAGCACCGCGGGCGTGATCGATGAA
>JACZRH010000266.1 GCA_022574815.1 Planctomycetota bacterium
GTAGAGCATTTTTTCAAAGTGCGGCACGAGCCAGTTGGCGTCGGTCGAATAGCGGTGAAATCCGAAGCCGATGTGGTCGTACATGCCGCCTTTGCGCATCTCCTGAAGCGTAGTCTCGACCATGGCGAGCGCTTGCGGGTTGCCGCTGCGTTTCCAGTAGCGCAACAGGAACGAGAGATTGTGCGGCGTCGGGAATTTGTTTCCCCGGCCGAAACCGCCGTGCGCGGAGTCGAAGCGACCGACGAACTGCTGGTAGGCCCGATCGAGTTCCGCGACACCCAGTTCTTTGCCGGCCGAGCCACGGTTCGAGGATTGCAAGACGGCCGTGATGCGGTCAGCGCTGTTCATGATTTCGGCCCGGCGTGTTTTCCAGGCCTGACCGATTTGCGGCACGAGCTTGAGCATGCCCGGCCGGCCGAAACGGCCCTCTTTGGGGAAGTACGTTCCGGCGAAGAACGGCTTTCTTTCCGCAGTCATGATGATCGTCAGCGGCCAGCCGCCGCGCTTGCCCATCGCCTGGGCCGCGCTCATGTAGATGTTGTCGACGTCGGGCCGTTCCTCGCGGTCGACCTTGATGCAGACGAAGTACTCGTTCATGAGCTTGGCAACTTCCTCGTCCTCGAACGACTCGACCTCCATCACGTGACACCAGTGGCAGGTCGAATAGCCGATCGACAGGAAGATCGCCTTGTCCTCTTGGCGGGCCTTCTCGAAGGCCGCTTCGCCCCAGGGGTACCAGTTTACGGGATTGGCGGCATGTTGAAGCAGATACGGGCTTTTCTCGAACACGAGCCGGTTGTATTCCGGCCCGCCGTCGGGCGGCAGCTTCTTCAATTCGTCGGCGCCCGGAATCGGCTTACGCACATGATCGGCGTGCTGGTACGCATAGCACGATCGCACGTCATTATACAGATACACAAAGATCGCGCCGCATCCAGCTATGATCGCGAGTGAGAGCTTGGAGATCCCGATCCGGAGTTTCATGAGTGTGCCTTTCTAGCATGTGCGGAAACGAGGCAACCTTCTCTTGTCTACAAACTGAACGACCCGGAGCCTCCATCCGGCGGCCGCCTCACTATACTATGGCGGCGACCTTTCGGACTCGGGCGGCGGCCGCCCATTATGCCAGTGGCCGTGCTGCGGGTTCCAATAACGGTTCGTCTGCGGATCATATTGCCACGGCGTCGGAGTGGTCCCCGCTGCACCCGCCCCGGCGCCGGCCGCGGCGGGCGGGTTCGTGTCCGCGAAGAAGTCGATCGGCTCGACCGGGGCCGGACCTTGGTGCCAATGACCGTGCTGCGGGTTCCAATGGCGGTCGGTTTCAGGATCGTATTGCCACGCCGTCGGCGTCTGACTTGATGCGCTCGGCGGGCCGGGACTGGACGTGTCGTCACTCTTGCCTCCATTGGCGTTGATCACCGCTATCGGGACGATCACCAGGGCTGCCACGGCCACCAGTCCCCCGACTTTCCACGCCCAGCCCGAACGGACGATGGTCCGCTTGCCCTCACAACACCGTTTGAACTTCTTGCCGCTGCCGCAGGAGCACAGCGCGTTGCGCCCCGGCGAATTCGTACCGGATACCTGCGCCATCAGAGTGGATCCTCCGCGATGCAGTAGAGACTCCGCTCCCCACGCAGGTACAGCTCCTTGCCGACGATCGCGGGTGACGCCGAGAAGGAGTCATCCAGTCGATTACGGGCCAGCAGCTCGAATTTGGCGCCGCGCTTGATCACAACAGTCGTGCCGTTGCGGTCGACGATGTAGACACGATCGGCGGCGCCCACGAGCGAGGCATACACGTTGCCGATCCCGGGCAACCGTTGCAGGCCGAAAAGCGACTCACCGGTCTTCGCGTGTACGCACGTCAGATAGCCTTGGTAGTGTCTGAGGAAATACAGTTTGTCGCCGTAGAGCAGCGGCGACGGCACGTACGGCGTGTCGCGATGGCGCGTCCACACGACGGCGTTCGTATTGGTGATGTCGCCCTTGGCGCCCGCCAGGCGGATGGCGAGCATTTCGCGCGTCTCGTAACTGTTGGTGACATACACGAACCCATCTCCCGCCACCGGCGACGCGACCACGTTTCCCGACAAGCCGCCGCACTCCCAAATGACGTCGCCGTTGGCGAGGTCGTAGGCCCGCACGCGCTTGGTCGCGGCGATGATGACCTGCGGCTTGCCGGCGTGCTCCACCACCAGCGGCGTGGACCATGAGGTGCCTTCATCGCGGGCCACTTTCCAACGCTGCTTACCGGTGCGCTTGTCGAAGGCAATGACGAACGAATCGCCCTCGTGATCCCAGTTGACGATCAGCGTGTCGCCGTGCAGCGCCGGCGAACCGCCTTCGCCGTGGCCGTGCAGAGTCTGCATGTCGCCGACATCCGTTTGCCACAACAGCTCGCCGTCCATGTCGAGGCAGTAGAGGCCGCGCGAGCCGAAGTACGCGAACAGACGTTCGCCGTCGGTCACCGGGGAGTTGGAGGCCCAGCTTCCGCTTTCGTGCGTGCTCTCGTGCGGGCGTTCCTTGCGGACCGTCCGCTGCCAGAGAACCACGCCATCGCGGCGGCTGACGGCTAAGACCACATACTCATAACTGCGCAAGGGCCGTACGTTGTTATGCGCGCCCGGGGAGCGCGCCCCGCGCGGAGCCGAAGTGTCCCCGTAAGGAACGGCCGTGGTGATGAAGATGCGGTCGCCCCAGATGATCGGCGTCGAATGCCCCTTGCCGGGAATCGCGATCTTCCAGCGGACGTTCTTGTCCTCGCTCCATTCCACCGGTGGGTCGCCGTGCGGGGCGACACCGGCGCCCAGCGGCCCGCGCCACTGCGCCCATTGATCAAGCGCGTCCAGCGCCTTCTCGTCGGCGAGCGCCGGCGGCGCCAGAACCGCAAGCGCGACGGCGATGATCACGGTCTTATGCACTCACCAACGCCTCTCAGTCGAATTCGCGCCACGGACCGCGCTCATCCTCAAGCCTCTTCATCGACCCAACGTTGCACCAATGACTCGACTCGGTCCAGGCGGAAAAATTCCAGGTATCGGATGCGCTCCCGTCGGTCAATGAGCACGCTGAACGCCGTCCCACGCGAACGATACCGCCGAAAGGTGTCGATCAGTCCCTGGTCGAGCGCGACAGGATAGGGATACTCCTCGCGTTTCACGTAGTCGCGAATGTGCGCCGGCGTTTGGAAAACCTCGAGCTCAAACGCAACAGCGAGGCCGAGGACCTCGAAGCCGCGCTCGGCGTAACGCTCTCGCATCCGCACGATTTCCGGATGGGCTCGATGGCATCCGGGACAGATAATCTGAAAAATATCCAGCAGGACGACCTTGCCCTTGAGGTCGTCGAGGCTGGTCGGCTCGCCCCGCACCCATTCCTGCACGGCCAGCTCGGGCGCCGTTTGACCTAGCGCCGCATAGGCCGCGCGCGGGGCCGGACCAACCGTGGAAGCGATCCACAGTATGATCCACGTGACATTCCAACTGGCCGTTGGTCGCCGCATCGTTCACACCCTCGTCCCGCTCTCCGGGGACACGCCGCTGACGTTGCCGGTGAGATTGTAGCCGCACGAAGCATAGCAACCCGGCTTCGGCATCCGACGCGGCCAGAACGCGAGCGCCGCGCCGACGGGGAGTCCTCCGAATCCTGAACCCTGAACCCTGAATCCACTTATTCGCGAAACACCTCGCTGGTGAACAATAGCACCTCGGTCGATGGGTCGCGCCAGGCATCGGGCGGCAGGTGGGCCTTCTCAGCGGCGCACCGCGTGAGGAACTCCTCCTTGCTCAGCCCGTGGTCCGTGGCGACCTGCGGCAGAAACAGGCCCCGCTGTTTACCGCGGCGGACGATGACGCCGTGCCGGCCGAGGACGAGTTCGTCTAGATCCTTCATCGGCGCCGCGGCCGAGAGGATCGAAACCTCGACCTTGGTTTCGGCCAGCTCGGCGGGCGTGAGGGTCGGATAGCGCGGGTCGTGCATCGCGGCGCTGATGGCGGCCTCGCGAACGGCGTCGGCGAGGGGCAGGTCGGGGTCGAGCGTTCCCATGCAGCCGCGTAGCTTGCCGCCCTTGCGCAAGCTGACGAAGACTCCGCCTCTCGGATGCCGGGGGGCGTCGGGCGGCTCGGCTCGGCGTGTGTCGCAGGAACGTGTCGCCAGCTGGATCACACGTCGCGCGAAGGCCGGCCAGTCGGGTCGAGATGTGTCGCCGGAACTCATCGACGGCGAGCCTCCGAGAACTCGGCGTTGCGCGGACCACGGATCGGCACGCTGCAAATTCCGGCCGTCGCCGCGCGGGCGCTTGACGAACAGTATATCCGGATTCGTCGGCGTGGACAGCCTTGCGCGGTGCGCTTAGATTCGCCCGCCATGAACAGAAACCCGACCTCCGAATCGGAAAGCGACGCAGCCCCAGCCGACACGCACCGGGCCCGCGAAAGGGACCGCGCGGCGCCCGGCCGGTTCTCGTTGGGAAAGGCGCTGCGAACGGCGGTGGCGGGCGTGTTGATGGGGGTCGCGAACCTGATTCCCGGCGTCTCAGGCGGGACGATGATCCTCGCGATGGGCTTGTACGAAGAGTTCATCGACAGCGTCGCGCAAATCTCGGCCTTTCGGTTCTCGCTACGTCGAATCCTTTTTCTAGGGATCGTCGCAGGCTGCGCCGGCGGG
This sequence comes from Planctomycetota bacterium, assembly GCA_022574815.1. GTDB lineage: Bacteria > Planctomycetota > Phycisphaerae > UBA1845 > Fen-1342 > JACZRH01. The sequence goes on from JACZRH010000266.1 coordinate 4,669, forward strand.
GCGATAGTCGGGCTCGCCGGCCTGATCCTTTACCTGCTGTTTCACTACACGAGCGCGATGTTCGCGTTGTTCATCGGCCTCACCCTGGGCGGCGCGCCGCTGCTGGCCCGCGGCCTGCGCCCCGTGCGAGTGGACGTCGTGATCGCCACCGTCGTCGGATTCGGCCTGATGGTCAGTGTGTTCCTGCTGAAGTCCGACCGGACGCTGCCGCACAATATGGCAATGGATTTCGTATCGGGGATCGTCGCGTCGACGACGATGGTGCTGCCGGGCATATCCGGGTCGTACATGCTCTTGGTTATGGACCAATACGATCGGATCGTCGGGGCCGTGGATGACCTGAAGACGGCGGCCGTGGCGCGCGATCTGCAACTCGCGAAACAGGCCCTGTGGATCGTAATCCCGGTGGGGATCGCGGCGGTGGTGGGAATCGCGGGGTTGTCGAACGTGCTGAAAGTGCTGCTGCGGCGTTATCACCGCGCGACGGTGGGCGTCTTGTTCGGAATTCTGCTCGGCTCGGTGCTGGGGCTGTACCCGTTCGGCAGGGCTCCCGGAGAAAAGTCGCTCGTACGCCGGTCGAGCGAGGAGCTGCGGGTGTTCGCGGACGAGTGGCGGATTCCGGGGGTCGAGCGCGTCGCGGCAGACGACCTGGCCGCGTTTCTCCTGGAGAATTGGAACCGCCGACAGGCGCCGACCTATTCCGCCGCGGCGGTGCTTTCGGTCGTGTTCCTGGCGATAGGGGGATTCGCGGTGACGTTTCTGCTGGCACGCAGCCAAGCGCCGACGTGAGCAGGCCTCGGTTGGCATGTTGCGGATGACTCAGGCGCGGTCGCCGAACGGGCGGCGCCGCCCTGCGCGAGTCGGGCCGGCTTTGCTCACGGGGCCTGTGAACGGCCGTCGAGATTGTCGGGCGTAGTCGCGGCTTCACTGCCGGGGGCGGATGATCTTGACGTACACAATGGCTCCAATAATCACCGCGATCAAGATGATCCGGAACCACCCGCTTTCCAGAATCCACATATTTGAACCGCTCCAAAGCTCGAGCGCAAGAACGCGCCCTTGACTCCCCGGAAAACGCTGTTTCTAGCGAAGCGGCGCGCAGGTGTCAAACGAGCCCCGACGCGTCGTTGCCGCGCGTGAACGTCGCGAGATCGGGCAGCCTCGGGATGACGTAGCGACCGCGCCCAACGATGGCTGACGCGTTGAGGACAACGGAAGGCGGGCCGCACGCTTGCGTGCGCCACCCGTTCAAGCTTGGGGGACGAACACGCATGAAAGCAACCTTCGGCGAGCTCGTCAGTCCCCCGCTGCTGCCAGGGGCGCGGCACCCGCAACCGCACCGGGCGAATCGTCGTGCATGCCGTGTTGTCGCCCCCCAAAAAAGCGCGGCGTTCGCCCGGTTTGCGCCTGTCGGCGAGCCCGGGCAGTGTGTATGGTTAGCCGCTCAACGACCGAGACGAGCCGAAGCCCCGCGAGGAACGCCGATGTCGGACATCTCGACAGAGTCCTTGGATTCCCCCGCACCCGCGCGACGCGGGCATCCTCCCGCGCTGTTCGTGCTGTTCTTCGCCGAGATGTGGGAGCGATTCTCGTTCTACGGCATGCGCGCGCTGCTGGTGCTATACATGACCAAGGCGCTGCAATACGTCGACGGACACGCGTACGGAATCTTCGGTGCCTATGCCGGTTTCGTTTACGCGACGCCGCTGGTCGGCGGAATGCTGGCCGATCGTTTTCTGGGATACCGACGGGCCATCGTACTCGGCGGAGTTCTAATGTGCCTCGGCCACTTTGCGATGGCCGTGCAACATGAAGTTTTCTTCTTCGGCGCGATGGCCCTGATCATCGCCGGCAACGGTTTCTTCAAGCCCAACATTTCGACACTGGTCGGTACCCTGTACGAAAAAGGCGACCCGCGCCGCGACGGCGGGTTCACCATATTCTATATGGGAATCAACATCGGCGCCGGCGTGGCACCGCTGATTTGCGGCTACCTCGGCGAGAACAT
>JACZRH010000267.1 GCA_022574815.1 Planctomycetota bacterium
GCAGCGCGGACTCAACGTTCGTGAAGATCGTGTTGACCTTCTGGCCGAGCAGTGTAATCGCCGCCAGGGCCACAATGATGATCAGCGCCAGCATGACCGCGTACTCGGTCGCCGTCGGGCCGTCCTCGTTTACGAGGAATTCCTTCGCTCGGTGCATTAACGCTTGCATGACAATTCCTCTCCTACGTTGCGGTGCACTGCGGCAGTCGCATGTTGCCAGAACCCTGAAACTCTTCCCAACCACCAAAGCGGACCTTTGGTGATTCGCACTCCGGAAAGCACGGACGGGACCATCCCGCCTACGCCGGTTGATCGTGTTGGCCTCGTGCGGCTTGAGACCTCGTCGCCTCCCGGACGGGCTGCCCGGGATCCCTCCAACGGCGGGGCCGTTTTGCGTGTCGATTAAACTGTTCAAAACATGCGCGGGGGAGGCAAATCGCTGCGCGGAAAATCGTGAATCATCCCTCGCCGAGGCCCGGCGCCGACGCCAGCGCGGTGCGCAGCACGCTCACGGGCGCGGTTCGCGCGTGCCACGACTCGTATTGGGCACCGGCCTGCCCGATAAACATCTCGCTGCCGGAGACCACGCGGCAGCCGCGCCCGGCGGCCTCGCGCAGCAGGCGCGTTCGTGGGGGTGTGTAGATCGTGTCCATTACGACGGTGGCCGGCGAGAGCTCGATATCGGCCATCGGCGAGGCCTCGGTCGCCGGCGTCATGCCGACGCTCGTGCAGTTGATCAATATGTCAGCGCTGCAATTCCGGCGCGATTCCCAGGGTTGCCAGGCGCAGTCCAATTCGCCGGCCAACGAACTGGCGCGCTGCGGCGAGCGGTTGTAAACCGTGACGCGACAACCGCATTCCAATAACGCCGACACGACGCCGCGGGCCGCCCCGCCGGCGCCGAGGACATCGACGGAGCGCCCACGCAGACCGCCGTCCGAGAACTCGGGGATGGTTTCCAAAGCCCGCACGGCCCCGAGCCCGTCGGTGTTGTCGCCGCGCCAGCCGCCATCGGCGATGCGCGTCAGCGTGTTGACGGCGCCGTAGCGGCGGGCTCGATCAGAAACGTCGTCGCCGCGTTCATCGAGCCAGCGCAGCGCGTGCTGCTTGTGCGGAAGCGTGACGCTGAGTCCGAATACGTCGAGCCAGGCGTTGCCCGCGATGAAATCCAGGAATGCCGCGAAGTCCGCGTATCGCGGGGCCACAGGCAGCGGCAGATAAACCCCGTCGATCGCGCCGGCGCCCATGGCGGCGTTGTGTATGCGCGGGCCGAGCGAATGCGCCACGGGCCATCCGACGACGCCGAAAACACGCGTGGCGCTGCCGACTTGCTTCCAGCGATACAGATCGTGCAATTCGGACAAGCTCGGTTGCCCGGGGGCGGTCGCGGCGGCGGGGGTCGTGGCAGCGAAGGTCAGGAACGCGCCGAATTTGCCCGCCAGCACGCGTGTGATCAGCCCGGCCTCTCCCATCGCCAGCGCGATGATCGCCCGGTCACGTGATCGGGCCTTCAGGGCCGCCAACACTCGGCAGGCGTCGGTCGAGTCCCGCGCGGTGAAGACCGCTTTGATCACGTCGGCCGGCGTCGCCGCCAGCCGTTCGAGAATCTCATCCAGATTCTCAGGCGTCATCTTGAGATTATGGTAGGAGACGATAAGCCGGCTTTCGCGCGCGGCGGGCGCCGAGGCTCCGGCATGCTCCGCGCTTTTCCCGGCCTGCCGGGCGCGTGCGAATCGGTTTCGCAGGGCCTCCGAGCGCTCCCACGCCGCCAGCTCGATATCGACGTAAGCCGGCGCGTGCCGCGCCAGCCGTTCGATCAGTGCGGCCCGCTCGGTCTCATCTCCCGTCCAGGCGCCGCCCTCCCCCGCCGAGCGCACGGTTAGAATCAGGGGTGCGGGGGGTGCGCTGTCGGCTCGCGACACCGCGCGCAGGTAGCGCTCTGCCGTGTCGGCGTTGCCCATCAGATCGACCCGCAGTTCTACAATGTCGGCTCCGGCCTCCACTGCCGCCCGAACTTGATCGGCTACCGGCGTGGCGCTGTCGCCGATGGAAACTGCGATCCGTGTGCCTGGCCGTTCTGACTTGGACATGACCCGCGGGGCTCCGGAAGCAGGTTGCACAATCGCGCGCCGACCCAAACGCAGACGACGCTCAAATTCGCTCGAAGACCCTCGCCAGCGGCGTTTGCAGGGCCGCACAGAGCCGCGCCAGTGTCCAGGTCGAAGTGGCGGTCCGGCCGTTTTCGATCTGGGACAATTGCGGCGCGCTGATCCCGCCGACCGCGGCAACGTCCTCGAGCGTGCGTTTCGCGTCGCGCCGAATCGCCCGCAGCCGGGCACCGAGCCGCTCGTTGAATTCGCTTTCCGTTCGCCCGTGAATGCCCAGCCCGGCCAGTTGTCGCTGCAACGCGTCGAGCAAAGCCGGCCGCTGGATCGGCTTTTCAAGCAGGTCGCGGGCTCCGGCGCGGACGGCGGCGATCACCTGCGGCGTGTCGGGGAACGCCGACATCGCGACGATGCGCGCATCCGGGCAGGCTTCGCACAGCGACGCGATCACCTCGGCCCCGTCGCGGTCCGGCAGCTTGAGATCGACCAGCGCCAGCTCGCACGGCGCCCGGCGAGCGTGGTCGACGCCCGCGCCCGGGTCGGTGAAGGTAATCGGATCGTACGCCGCCTCCTCGAGCCAGCCGTAGAGCTTTCGGCAGAGGGCTTCGTCGTCGTCGATGATCAGCGTGCGTATGGCGATCCGCGATTTCATCACGGCCATTCATTATGCCCGGCGCGGCGGAGTTTTCCAGCGCGGCCGCGTTCGCGGGTCGGTATTCCGGCCGCCCGGCGAATCGCCGAGTCGAAGCTCGACCTTGCAACAAGTTGTGGGCGGATGTGTAAAAGCGCACGGTGCGCGTGTCCAAACGCCGTCCTCACGCCTAAAACACTTGTGCGATGGGTGGCGGCGGTCTGCCATCGCAAGGCACTCGTGACGCGGAGACTTCCTCGGCGCGTTCAACGCGGTCGGCGGTGCCCGCAGAGGACAAGAATGCGGTAGAATCTCGAGTGTGCCTGAAATCAGGGAGATTGCACCGATGAAAAGCCGAACGCTCTGGATGTCCTTGACGGTCGCCGCGCTCTGCTCCGTCGCCGCATGGGGGCAGCAGGAAAAGCCCGACCGCGAAGACGAGCAGCAGGAAGAGCCCGACCGCGAAGACCGTTCGCAACCGGCCAAGCGAATTCCGACCGACGGCTTCTGGCCGACGCCGCTGATGTTCGAGCGGGCCATCGACCGGATGACCGAGGATCTGCAGTCGCGCTACGAATTCGACGACGACCAGGTGTTTCAGACGCGCGAGCTCATCAAGAAACGTCTTCCCAAGTGGCTGAACGCCAACCGGGCCGAGATCCAGACGCTGGTCAACCAGTTCTTCGAGGCCCAGCTCAACGGCGAAGCCCCGAGCATCGAGCACGTCGCGGAGTGGTCGCAGCGCGTGCTGCCCCTGGTCGATGAGTTCCAGAACCAGATCGGCATCATGACCAACGAGATGCGCGAGTTCATGACCGACGACCAGCAGGACACTCTCGACGGCGAACTGGCCGCGATGAACACCGGTCTGGGGTTTACCAAGAACAAGCTCACCGTCTGGGCGGACGGGGGGTACGACCCGGAGCTCGAATGGCGCGGCAGCCGACGCGAACGCCGTCGAATCGACCGCGAAGAACGCAAGCTTCTCGAGGCCGAGATGGAGGCCGCGCGGCAAAAGGCGCTCGCCGACGCCGGACGGTCGGGCCCCCCGACGGGGGAGGCGCCCAATCCGGCCACGCACAAGCCGGCGGTCAAGAGCGGCAGCGTGGACGAATGGGCCGCGTACGTCGCGACGTTCAAGCGGCGCTACAACCTCAACGACGACCAGAGCGCCAAGGCGGACAGCTTCCTCAAGGCGCAGCAAGACAACCGCGACGGGTACCTCCGCCGAAACGCCGACAAGATGAAGCAGATCACCAACCTGTACGGCGAATCGGCGACGCACGAGCGCGCCCAGAAGGCCTACGCCCGGCTGAATGTGCCGATCGAGCGCATGTTCCGAACGCTGAAGCAGAAGCTCGACAAGCTGCCGACCCGGGCGCAGCGCAAGGCCGCGGCCCGCTCCGCGTCGAGAGCGGGCGTCGATGAGAAAAAAGCCGGCCGACCTTAGTAGCGTGCCGCAAGAGCCCGCGCTCGGCGCTCCCGATGGTGCGGCCGGCGTCGAATTGTAGCGGCCGGCGCCTCGCCGGCCGAAGTCGTTTGGAATGGTGAGTTCGCGCACTCGGCCTGCAAGACGCAGACCGCACCATGACTTTCGCGACGGACGGCCGGCTCGTGCCGGCCGCGGCGCGCCCGGTGGCCACTGACGGAACAGGGAGGTCAGACCCATGAATCTCCGACGCATTCTCGCGGCATTGCTGAGCCTGTCGCTGACCTGCGGCTGGAGCGTTGCGCAGCAGACCGAACGCGACGCGGCGCCCGACCGCGGCGCGCAGAAGGACGAGCAGGCCGAACGCGACGCGGCGCCCGACCGCGGCGCGCAGAAGGACGAGGGGTTCTGGCCGACGCGGAAGATGGTGGAACTGGTGTTGAATCGGTACGCCACGAGCGCGGCCCAGCGCTACGAGCTCGACGAGTATCAAACCTATGAATTAAAGAAGAAGCTCAACGAGCGCATCGGAAAGTTCCTTTCCCGAAATCGCGCCGAACTGCAACCCGTGGCCAACGAGTGGCTCGAAACGATGCTCGGCTACGAACCGCCGAGCGTCGAGTACGCCGCCGACTGGGCCGGCCGCGCCCTGCCCATACTCGCTGAATTCCAGGAGGTGGTCGGCGGCCTGACAGCGGAAATGAGCGAGTACCTGACCGAAGAGCAGCAGGTCATGCTCGGAGGCGATCGGCGGGCGTTCGACCTGGCCGCCGGGTTCATGAGCGGCCGGCTCCAGGTCTGGAAGAACGGCCAATACGATCCTGAGATCGATTTCACACCGCTGGGCGAAAAGCCGCACGAGGTCACGATTGCCGAACAGCGCGAGCTCGCCGATGCGATGGAAACGGCCCGCCGAAACGGCATGGCCGCGGAGCGCCGCCGACTTGGCAAGCCGCCGACCGAGCCGGTCGTCGCCGGCGAGCAGGGCTCGCAAACGCCGGCGAAACAAGGGCCGCGCCGGCCGACGGACGAGTGGGTCGCGTACGTCGAGCAGTTCAAGCACGTCTACAAGCTCGATCGCGATCAGTCCGCCCAGGCCGACAGATTGCTGAAGCAGGCCACAGAGCAGCGCGAGAGCTACCTGAGAACCAAAACCGACGAGATGAAACGCATCACAAAGCTATACGAGCGCGGCAAGAACAAGCTGGCCAACGCGCGCTACGAGAAACTGAACGTCGCGATCGGCAACATGTTCGAGCGCCTCAAGCAGAAGCTCCACAAGAAGGTGCTGCGCAGAGACCAACGCCGAGCCGCCCCAGACTTGGCCGAACGCAAGTGAAGACAAACCGCAGAGACGCTGAGAGCGCCAAGGACGCAGAGAATGCCGGCCAATTGGCGCATGCGGCGCTTCGCTAGGCAGCTTGATGCAGCCGAACCGACCGCACGCTTGGACGGTCCTACTGCGAAGCTCGCGGGCCTGCTCTCAAGCGGCCGAAATCCCACGTCTTTGGCTTCTCGGCGTTCTCTGCGCTCGCTGCGCCTCGGCGGTTTCTAGCGTTGTGGTACTAAGCCCGGCCCGCCAGCGTCTCGAGCAGCAAGCGGACTTCGACCGCGTCGATGTAAGTGAGGTCCGGGTTATCGGCCAGGGCGGCGTCGCGGGAACCGTCCAGGATCGCCTGGAGCGTCGGGATGAGCACCTTCACCCACGCGGGCAGGTCGGGGCGTTCGAACTTGTGTGCCGCAGCACGAATGCAGCTCAGGATGACCAGGATCTGTACGACGACGGTGAGGCCCGCGCCGGGGGGAACGCCCCTGGCGCCGCCCAGAGTGATCGTGTCGTAGCAATAGCCGATCATTTCCGATCCGAACAGGAGCCCCAGCCCCGGGATCAAGGGCAGGATTCGGAAACCGCCGAACGCCGACAGTATGATGAGCACGATCATCAGGTTGATTTTTTTCCCGATCACCAGCGCGGCCAGAACGGCAGCGCTCCAGATAAACGTCGCCATAAAGGCAAGGTAGAAATGCGCGGCAATCCACGAGACCTGCCACTCGCCGGCTAATGAGCAGAGAATCAGTCCGCCGACGAAATTCACCGCCACCAGGAACAGGACCTGCAGATTCGGGCCGATCATGTATCCGATCACGGCGCTGACGCCGGTCATGGGACTCAGCCGGTGTGATTCGATCATGTTGGAGTTGACGTCTTCGACGACGGCCTTGTTGAGGCGTCCGCTGCACATGATCAGAATCATGGCCAATTGCAGGAGCCCGAGGACATAGACGGCTGATCCCGCGTTGGCGGCGACGGGCGCCCCAAAACGAATGCGGCAAAACAGCAGGAAGGCGGCGATGACGAATCCGATGTACAGGCCGGTGCGGATGGCGATTTTTCCCGGCCCGCCGAGCAGCCGGAAGTGGCCCCACCACAGGGCATTGCTGAGTACCGCGTCTCCGATCATCATTCCACCTGCTTGATTCCCGCCCGAAGGTAAGCATCTTCC
>JACZRH010000268.1 GCA_022574815.1 Planctomycetota bacterium
ACGACGGACTGGTAGACGAAATCTACGGCTCGCCTGCGCTCGCGAGCAGGCGCGTGTACTTCATGACGCGGTACGGGACGTATTGCCTGAGTGATCCGAAAGCTGCGGTCGTAGCGGCGCCGACGGCGGCTGGCCCACGGGAATTGAAGAACTCGATGCTCGGCGCCATGGGGGCGCTTACGCCGGCGGAAGTGACACTTTCGGCCGGCCAAAGTGTTCGGTTCACACGCGCCGGCGCCGGCGATGGACAGGTGTCGTGGGCCGTGAAAGGCGTTCCCGGCGTCATCACGCGAAAGTGGCAGGCGGTCGAGGAAGACCTGACGACGCCGCCTACGGCGCCAACGACCTCTGGCATCGGTATTCTTGAGACCGCCGAAGGTGGGGGGTTTTCAGCCGGGAGCGTAACGTGTTCACTCGCCGGGGTAGAGCTCGCCGCTCGCGTCCGCGTCGTGCCAAACGTACCTTTCAAGCTCACCTTCGACGACTGGCAAACCGGCACCGTCCCGCCCGCCTGGATCGGCGTCGGCGGGGGGCCGAACAAGAAGCTCGTCGTCACCGAGCACGAAGGCGGCAAGGTGCTCAAGAAGGACACCTCCAAGACGCGCCCCTCGCCGCCTTTCATGCGGCTGCGGACGTACTTCACGCCCGTCCTGCCGGTCGGGTACACCGTGCAGTGCGACATGAAGAGCGAGAAACGCAACGCGCGGCGGCGGAGTTACATGGCCGACATGGGCCTGATCAATGCCCGCTACCGCGTCATCATGCTGGGGGCCGACAAACAGCGCGGCCGCAAGACCAAGCTGCGGATCGAGTCCTGGTCGCCGGTGCCGCGGCTGCGCAAGGACGTCGAATTCGACTGGGAACCCGACACGTGGTACACGGTCCGGTTCGAGGTGAAGATCGCCGCCGAGGAAGCGTTGTGTCGGGCGAAGGTCTGGCCGCGTGGCGATCCGGAGCCCGCCGCGTGGAGCATCGTGGTGACCGATCCGTTTCCGAATGTGGAAGGAAGCGCGGGGTTGTATTGTTATTCAGCGGGCACGACGTCGAAGAGCGACGGGCCGGCGACATACTTTGATAATTTGAAGGTGTATAGGGATGAATGAAAAAAGGGATCGAGGGATCGAGGGATCTAGGGATCGAGGAGTTGGGACCTTGTGCCATTGTCACTTTGTCACCTTGTCACGCGTCCTCCCCGGTTGCGTCGTCGTTTCGTTAGTCACGAGCGCATTCGCGCAGTCCCCCAAGCCCAAGCGCGGCGACTGGCCCATGTGGGGCGGGGCGACCGACCGCAACATGGTCTCCGACGAGAAGAACATCCCGCACGAGTGGGACCTCAAGAGCGGCAAGAACGTCAAATGGACCTCGCCGCTCGGATCGCAGACCTACGGGAACCCCGTCATCGCCGACGGCAAGATTTTCGTCGGCACGAACAACAACGGGAACCTGCGGCCGAGCATCAAAGGCGACAAGGGCGTCATCGTCTGCCTCGACGAGAAAACCGGCAAGTTCCTCTGGCAGGCCACGCACGACAAGCTGCCGACCGGCCGCGTCAACGATTGGCCCGAGCAGGGCATATGTTCGACCGTCTTCGTCGAGGGCGAGCGGCTCTACTACGTCAGCAACCGCTGCGAGGTTGTCTGCGCCGACGTGAACGGCTTCCTCGATGGCGAGAACGACGGGCCGTTCAAGGGCGAAAAGTACAAGGACAAACAGGACGGCGACATCGTCTGGACCTTCGACATGATCGAGGAGGTCGGCGCGTTCCCGCACAATCTCGCGACCTGCTCGCCGGTCGGCGCCGACGGGCTGCTGTTCGTCGGCACGTCCAACGGCGTCGATGAAGCGCACCTGAACCTGCCGGTGCCCGACGCGCCCGAGCTGATCGCACTGAACATGAAGACCGGCGAGCTGGTCTGGGAGCGGACCGACGTCGGCGAGACCGCCTTGCACGGGCAGTGGTCCTCGCCCAGCTACGGCATGGTCGCGGGCAAGCCGCAGCTCGTTTACGGCGGCGGCGACGGCATTTGCCGGGGCTACGAGCCCAAGACCGGCGAGCTGCTCTGGCAGTTCGACCTGAACCCGAAAGACTCGAAGTGGCGGCTGGGCGGGCGCGGCACGCGCAACAACATCATCTCGACGCCCGTCATTTACGACGACAAGGTCTTCCTCTGCGTCGGGCAGGACCCCGAGCACGGCGAAGGTCCGGGGCACCTGTACGCGATCGACGCGACGAAGCGCGGCGACATTACCGAATCGGGCCGGGTGTGGCACCTGGGCGGCAAGGACTTCCACCGTTCGATGTCGTCCGTCGCGATCAAGGACGGCCTGCTCTACATCAGCGATCTGAGCGGGTTTTTGTATTGCCTCGATGTCAAGACCGGGAAAGTGCATTGGACGCACGACACCTTCGCCGCGGTCTGGGGCTCGCCATACGTTGTGGACGGCAAGGTCTTCCTCGGCGACGAGGAGGGTGAGGTGGTGATTCTCAAGCACGGCAAGGAAATGAAGGAGCTCGCGACGCACGACATGGGCAACTCGATCTACACCACGCCGGTGGCGTCAAACGGCGTGCTGTACATCGCCAAGCGCAATGCGCTGGTGGCGATCCAGGCCGGTGCGAAGACTGCTTCCCGGAACGAGTAGCAAAGTGTTTTGCCGAATTGAGCCGCGAAGGACACCAAGAGCATCAAGGACAAGACCGATTCTGTTTCCTTTGCGCTCTTGGTGTCCTTAGTGGTTAATTCAGGGGCCAAGAATACACAAATGAACGACGACATGCGAAAGCGCGCCCAGCAAGCCACACAGCGACTCGATGCCCACACGCGCGAGATCGTGCAGTGGCATTTCGATCCGAAGACCGGCTGCCCGTTCTGGCTGGAGCTCGCGAAGGGCCTCGACTGGGATCCGCGCGAAGAAATCCAATCGTACGCCGACCTCGACCGGTTCCCGCCTTTTCAGGACGAGTGGCTGCGCGGCGGGCCGGTGCGGCGCTGGGTGCCCAAGGGGCTGGCCGACAAGCCGGTCTTCGTCTTCGAGACCGGCGGCAGCACCGGCGTGCCCAAGAGCCGCATCAACATCGAGGACTTTCGCATCGACTACGAGCTGTTCAGCGACACGCTTTCCGACGCCGCCTTCCCGCGCGGGGCCGACTGGCTCATGCTCGGGCCTTCGGGGCCGCGGCGGCTGCGGCTGGCGGTCGAGCACCTGGCCCAGCACCGCGGCGGAATCAGCTTTTGCGTCGACATGGACCCGCGCTGGGTCACGAAGCTGATCAAATCCGGCCGCGTGAGCGAGATGCACGAATACAAGGACCACGTCGTTAACCAGGGCCTCACGCTGTTGCGGGCGCACGACAACATCCAATGTATATTCACGACGCCCAAGCTGCTCGACGCCCTCTGCGAACGCGTCTCGCTCGTGAAGCTGGGCATCAAAGGCGTCTTCTGCGGCGGCACGCAGCTCACCCGCCAATTCCACCGCTTCGCCCGCGAGGAACTGCTCGAGGGTAAGATCGATTTCGTGCCGACCTACGGCAACACGCTCATGGGCCTGGCGTGCCACAAGCCCTTCGACCCGGCCGACGACTATTGCGTGATTTACCACCCGCCGTCGCCGCGGGCGCTGATCGAGGTTGTCGATCCCGAGTCGAGCGAGGACGCGAACCGGTGGCACAGGCCGCCGACCGGCGGTGAACCGGGCGAACGCCACCGCATCGTGGACTACGGCGAGCAGGGCCGCGTGCGGCTGACGACGCTCACGAAGGAGTTCTTCATGCCGCGCTTCCTGGAGCGCGACGAAGCGATCCGGCTGCCGCCCTGCGAGGCGTACCCGTGGGACGGCGTGGGCGACGTGCGACCGTTCAGCGGTTTTGCTGCGCCGATTGTGGAGGGAGTGTATTGAGGAATAGCGAATTGCGAATTGCGAAAGGCGAATTGCCGTCCGCAGGGGGTGGTGTGATGCGATGGTTGCACACGACTTGCTTGCTGCGTCTAGCGTTTGCCCCGGTCGTGCTTGGGCAAGCTGGCTGCGCATTGTTTCAGATGAAAACCTCGGCGACGCGCTACGTGGGCGTATTGGCGGATTCGTCCGGAAACGTCGTGACAATCGCCGAGGTGCAAGAATATGGTCAGCGCGATGCGCTACAACGCGGTGCCGCGCACAACTTCCAAGAATGGACGTTATCCGTTCGGGCACCAAGCAGCGGCGAACGCGTCCGACAGGTCGTTCTTCGCCAAGGACTCGCGAGCTATCACACTCAGGCATTTTGGCGCGCTATTGAAAACATCGAAGCGCGCGCTGACTCTTCCGGTCGGCGCATCTGGCTGGTCAACAGGCAGACGCGCCGGGTCGTCGCCTCGGCCGATCTCGACGCGGAATCGTTTACCGGCCCGGACGACGAACCCCCCCCGTGGGCACGGCCGGACGGCGGGACCGTGCTCACGTCAATCACGAAGGTGTTGTACGACCATGCCGATTGATTGGCAGGCGCCATGTCAACGCTTGGGCGGGCACGTTATTCCCCACCTCCACATCAACCGCGCACTCGCCGCAGGTCCAGGATGAACCCTTCCAACACCGTGCTGTTCAACGTGTCCGCCTCGGGCTTGATTTCGCCGTAGCGGCCACTTTCAAGTCGATAGAACGTCATCGCGTCGCGTTCTGGGTCGATGATCCAGTACTCGGCGACACCGGCGCGTTCGTAGTCGGCCTTCTTGGTCTCAAGGTCGAAGCGGCGCGAACTTGGTGAGACGACCTCGACGATCAGGTCCGGCGTTTCGGCGACACGGTCGCCGACGCGAGCCGCCTTTTCGCGGCTCAGGAACATCACGTCCGGCCGATACACCAGGTCGCCGCCACGCGGTCCGGTGCCGAGATGCACGTCGAGTTCGAGGAAAACCTGCCCGATCGGGTTGTCGTCGAGATACGCCGCGATGAGCCGATAGATTAGTCCAATCAGATTCTGGTGCTTCGGTGTTGGGCTGGGCGACATGAGGACCACTCCATCCACGAGTTCGTAGCGTTCCCGGGTCTCGCCGAGTGCGAAGTACTCGTCGGCGGTCATGCGCAGGCCGAGATACGCAGCCACCGTTGATGAAACCGTCGCCGTTTGAACGACCATGTCGTGCTCCTGCTTGCAGTCTAGCACGAAGCGTCGCGGACGGGTAGGGTTTCTTACGTGGGCGCCTCGGACACGGGGCGCTGCGAGTGTCGCCACGACGCGGATCGGATGAAACGTTGTCTCGGCCGACATCGTACGGGCGACTGAATTCCAGCTTGTAACCGACCGAACCGCGAATAAGCACCAGCGACCCCGCCCTCGACGACGTGTGGAGTTGCTCAACACGCTGAGCAGATTGGCCCATTGACGCCGAGCCCGTACAAGGACACAGGCGTGCGGTGGGGCGTCAAACCAACTGGCAGCGCACGGGCTTTCGGATAGAATGAAAGGCCTACGGGAAACTAAGTAGCGTTGCCGGCCGCCGCCCGGCGATGAGGCGCGCGGCAAGGGATCGGTGACGGCGGCGGAGTGGCAGCATGGGGTATACGATTTCCAAGGTCGAAGTCTGGGCCGGCGACATCTTCAACCGCCCGGGCATGCTCGCCCGCGTGCTGGAGGTTCTGGCCAACGCCGGCGCCAAGCTCGAGTTCATCGTCTCACGGCGGTTGACTCGAAACACCGGCCGCGTGTACGTGGCCCCGCTCACAGACGGTAAGCAGAAGCGGGCCGCTGCCGACGTGGGGCTGGTCGTCGCTAGCGGGATGCACTCGATTCGGATCGACGGGCCGGACCGCGTGGGGCTCGGAGCCGGCATCGCGCGCTGCATCGCCGCTGCCGACATCAACGTCCGCGGCGTCTCCGCCGCGACGATCGGCCGCCGAAGCGTGATCTATCTGGCGTTCGGATCGAAGGCGGACGCGGCCACGGCGGTCAAGGTCATCGGCAAGCACCTGGGCCGCTTGCGGCGATCGTCCAAGCGTGCGTGAAGGGTCGGGCTGGTCCGTTCGGTTGATCGGCGAATCCAATGGAATGATGGATCAGCGCGGCTTGTGCGCCGCAACGTAGACGCTGCTCACTCGCCCGGCCAGCGCGGCCGCGTCCGGCAGGGCGCGCTGTCGGTCCGCCGGCTCGCTGCTACAGCAGGCCTGCAGGAGCTCCCCGATCGAGTCAGCGTCGTAGGTCCGTTTGGACACGATTCGCAGGTCGACGAAGCCCGCGGCGCGGATGGCGGCGAGGTAGTCTTCTTCCTCGAGCGCGCCGGCCACGCAACTGTTGTATAGGAACCCGTCCTTCCGCAACTCGGGTGGCAGACCGTGCGTGACGATGTCCGAAACCATCATTCGCCCGCCGGGCCGGAGCACGCGAAAGACCTCGCGGAAGACCGCCGGCTTGTCGGGTGACAGGTTGATCACGCAGTTGGACACCACGCAATCGACGGCCGCGTCGTCGAGCGGCATGGCTTCCATGTAGCCTTGGCGGATATCGGCGTTGGTCACTCCCGCGTGGCGCAGATTCGCGCGGGCCTGCTCGATCATTTCGGGCGTCATGTCCAGGCCGATTACACGGCCCGTCGGCCCGACGCGTCGCGCCGCCAGGATCGCGTCGAGCCCCGCCCCCGATCCGATGTCGAGCACGGTCTCGCCGAGCTTGAGCT
>JACZRH010000019.1 GCA_022574815.1 Planctomycetota bacterium
AGCCGCCACCGTCACTCATTGGTGGTCTCCTCGCTCAGCTCCGCCAACCGCATCCGGCCGACTCCCAATTCGTTTCCCACAGCCTCGACCGCCTCGATAACGCTGCGCAGCAGGGGAATTCCACTGGCCAAGCGCGTCGCGCCCTGCTCGTGCTCGATCTCATCGGGGAGGTAAACGCGCTCCACACCGGGCGCCAGTCGCGACGCATGAACCGTCTCGACCAGCTCTTCCATGCGGGCGGTGAATTCATCGAACGGCATGAACCCTTTAATGTCGATGGCCATGAAGAGGTGTCCGTCGTCGAAGGGGACGTCCGGGGCGGCGCCATAGGTAGTATCCGCTCCATGCGGTGAAAAGCGGCCCGCGAAGCTCGCCCCCGAGAGCACCCCACAGAGAATATCTAGCACCAGCGCCAGCCCCACGCCTTTGGGTCCGCCCATCGGCACCATGGCGCCGCCGCGGGCCCGCGCGTCCGGGTCGCGCGTGGGCAGGCCGTCAGCGTCCAGCATCCAGCCGTCCGGCACCGGCTCCCCTTGCTTGCGCAGAATCTCGACATTGCCGCGCGCCGCGTGTGCCTATATGCCTGCGCTGCGCATCTCAAGAGCATCCGCCGGCACATCGAGGCGCAGGAAGCGCTGGTCCGCGAGGGTGGCGCGCGTGAGTTTGCCACCATGGATCGCGAGTTCCACGATCTCATCAACGCCGCCTGCGACAATGAGTTGCTGCGTGACTACCTCAGGCAGCTTGAGCTTCAACATCAGCAGGCACGCAGCCTGGCGCTTGCCCAGGACCAACGAGAAGACGCGGCAACGGCTTGGGCGCAAGAATCGATCGCGCCCCACCAGCGCATGCTCTAGGCGCTGCTATCACGCGACCCCGATGAGGCCGAGCGGGTGATTCGGGCGCGGCTTGGTACCAGCGTCTTCGGGCGCGACGACGATACGCTCGCATCCGTCGTCGGGCGGCGGCTGTGCGAGCTCGGCGCAACGCTCAGTACCGCCGAGTCCTGCACCGGCGGTCTGATCGGAACGCAACTCACCGACCTGCCGGGCAGCAGCGCCTACTACCTCGGAGGCGCGGTCACCTACTGTGACGAAGCGAAGACGAAACTCCTGGGCGTACCGCGCGAGGTGTTGGATACGCATGGAGCAGTCAGCGAGCCCGTGGCCCGGGCCATGGCCGAAGGTGCCCGCAACGTTTTTGAAACCGACTACGCCGTCTCCGTCACCGGCATCGCCGGCCCCGGCGGCGGGTCCGACGAAAAGCCGGTCGGGCTCGTGTACATCGGTTTGGCCGCGGTCGGCGAAGCGAGTGCCCGCCGGTTTCGCTTCGGAGCCGACGCGCCGCGCGCGATCATCCGCGAGCGCGCCGTGCTCTCCGCTCTGAGTCTGCTACGCGCAGCGCTCGCATGACGCCTCACAACTCCCGCCACACCGCAGGGGAGCGCGGGCATCCTGCCCGCCCGCATGGGCTTCGTGCCTGCGGATCGGGCTGTAGTCCGCGTCGCTTGGCGACTCGCGTAGCCAAGAACTGAACCCCAGACCTTGAACCCTGAACCCTCCTAGCGCCGCCAAACGCCGCGCCGGGCTCGACGAGTCGAACCGCCACACCGCCCGCACCGTAGGGTGTCGCAGGATTTGCGGCTTCGCGGCGCTTTACGGTAATCGGTCAAATGGCCGATAATGGGGGAAGAAGCGACGAGGGCCGAACGCGAAGACGGCCGGCCTCGCCGGTGCGTCGAGAAATGCATCCGCCAAAGAAACGAGGAGATCGCCTGATGGCTTGGAAACCGACCGTCTGGGTAGTGGCGTTAGGTGTCTTGTCGGCGGGAGCGCGTGGCCAACAGGCGTCACCGGTTCAAGAAACCCGCACCGCCTCGCAGCCCGCGGCGCTGGAGGGAATGTCGGTTCCCGAGTTGTTGGAAGCCGCCGACCAAGCGATTGTCGGCCGCCAATTCGCGCGCGCCGAGGAGGCCCTGCAACGCGTGCTGCAGCGCGATTCGACCAACGTCGAGGCCATATTTCTTCTCGCCGAAACGGCCGAAGCCATCGGGAACATCATCGGGGCCCGAACTCTTTACCTGCGCATCCTAGAAATCGAGAAGAACCATTTCGGCGCGAATTTCGGCCTCGCCCGAGCTTGGAGCCGCAGCAGAGTCTGGCGTCAGGCGGCCCAGTACCTTCGCGTAGCCGAGCGCGTCGCGCCGCCGGACCGCATCGGCGACGTGCAGGCCTTTCTCGCGTCCGCGCTGCGCGGGATGCACCAATGGCCCGAAGCTCTGGCGGTCGCCCAAAAAGCAATCAACGCGGCGCCCGACAGCATCATCGCCCGTCAAACGATCGCCGGGATTTACATGGACATGGGAAACTTCGAAGGGGCCCTGGGCGCCGCCGAAGTGCTCGTCGCGATCAGCGCCAAGCAGATGGCCGAAAGCCCCGGCAGTTTCGGCGCCCTGCAAAACATGGACGCGGCCTTCACGTTGCGCATCAGCGCGTTGACCGTGTTCGTCCAATCGTTCTACGAGATCAACGAGTCCGGGCAACGCGTGGACCGCCTGGTACCCGGAGCGGAGCGCGATACGGCGGCCGTGCTGAACGAGCTCCGCAAGTCACTCGAGGCGCAAGCCGAGTTGCAGCTCAGAATGCGATACCACGAGGCGCTGCCCGCCGCGCTGCGGGCGGCCTCGTATGCGCCCGAGAATCTCGACTACTTGCGCGACCTGGCGCTGCTGCACCAGAAGACCTACCAGATCGACGAGGCCATCGCCACCTATCGGCGGATCCTGGAAATCGACCCCGCTCACGCGGTGGCCCGCGAGCAACTACAACTGCTGCACGCCCCGCTCACGTCGCAGCCGGTCGACCCCGGCTCGGCCGACGGCGAGCGCGCTACGCCCCCCGGGGGGTAGTCGTCAGAAAGCAAAACCCGGGCCCCGTCCGGTTTCCCGGCGGCCAGCGCGGGCGTTTCGAATACTCTCGATGATTCCGGCCCGCGGCGGCGCTACGGCACGTTGCCGCGCGGGTCGAAGTCGTGCACCACCAATCCGGACGGGTCGGTGACGCGCCACAGCAATTGGGGGAAGGTGGGGTTCGTGTCTTCGCGCACGAACGCGTACTCGATTCGACCACCGCGAATGAACTCCGAGCACTGCGCGTTTGCAGCGGTGACGCCCGAGGGCGCCAGCGACTGGCCCAGACCAAGACCCGAGCACTCGCAGGCGTCGCCCTGAATCTCACTCGGTGTCCGGCGTCCCGATCCGACACCCAGCGCTGTCGATCCGGTCATCAGGTCGTTCTCATCCACGTAGTAAAACGCGTCCTGATTACAGGCCAGGTCCGCGTTTGTCACGACCTGGTCGCACGGCGAGGTCGAGCTGCGGCTGATCTTGAGCTCCCCACCTTGGCCCGTACCTGGATTGTGGAAAAAAATGAATTCGGGGACCGGAACCCGGCCGCCGCCGCTGGAGAAGAACGTATCGAAGCTCGGGCTGCTGCCCTGAGCGGGCGCGATGGCCGAGGCCAGTTGCGTCCCGCCGGGGCCGCCGGCCGTCTGAAATTGTCCGCCCTCGTGGAAGTAGAGCAGTGCGGGGCCCGCAATACAGAAGTTGCCGAACTCCCGAAGTTCACCGTCGCCGATCTCCAGGTATCCGAAGGACGTGTAAAGCGCGACATCGTCGGGGCAAACCGCCGCCCCCTCGGGAAACGTCTCGCCCTGAATGAATGCCACGAGCACGAGGAAGTAATGTACGTGATCGCCGGCCAGGTTTCGCATCGAAATGCGGACGAATTTTCGATTTTGCGGCTCGTCACAGGCGTCGGTCGCCGCCCGCGTGTCTCCGCCGAACGCCGCTCCGCCCGTCCCCCCGGCACCGTCTGCGCCTGTGCCGGTCGTCCCACCATCCGACAGGGTCCGAAACGGCGATCCGATGAATTCGCCCGGCCCGACGCCGCCACACCCCACGGACCACGACGCCGCGAGAACGACGGCCGAAACGAGACAGAAGACCGGCTTGCCCCACCTTTGCATGGACCTACTCATCGACCAGACTCCCTTTCGAGGGCGTGGAATCGACCGCGACGAATTCCGGACGGGCAACCGCACCCGCCACGTCGAGGCTACAATGGCTCACCTACACTATAAGCGGTACCCAGATTTCCGGCAAGCTGACCCGTTGGACAAGCGCCGCATATGGGCTCGAAGCCGGCCTCCAGCATCGTAGTATTTGCGAAGTGGCCCCGCCCGGGCCACGTCAAGACGCGGCTCACCCCCGCCCTGACGCCCGTCCAAGCCTGCCACGTCCACGAGCTGATGCTGAATGCAGTCCTGGACATCGTGTGCGCGCTGCCCGCGAAGCGGCGTTTCCTGGCGGTTTCCCCGGATTCGGCCCGGCAACAAGCCGCCGAACGCTGGCCTGCGCTCGACGCCGTCGTGCCACAGGGGCCGGGAGACCTCGGCCGCCGGATTCTTCGGGTCAGCGACGAGCACTTCCAACGCCACGCCGCCGAACCGCTGCTCATCCTGGGCACCGATGCCCCCGATCTGCCCCGCCGCGCCTACCGAGAGGCCGCCGACGCCCTCGCCGATCGATCCGCCGTAATCTGCCCCAGCCAAGACGGCGGATATTGCCTGATCGGTGTTCCCGAACCGCTGGCGGCGCTCTTTGGCGGGATCGACTGGGGGTCGTCGCGCGTGGCCGAGCAGACCCGCGCCGCCGCGCGGGCGAGTGGCGTGCCGCTCGTGGAGCTCGAGCCCTGGGACGACGTCGACACGCTCGACGACGTCAAGCGGCTGGTGCGACGGCTGGCTGGCGCCCCCGAGGGGCCGTTGCGACGATTGCGTCGCGGCCTGCTTTCCGCGAAACTGCCCGGCATCCGATCGGAGCAGGTGGACGAATGAGCGACGAAGAAGAGCAGCTCCCGCCGTCGAAGGTTTTGATCGCCGACGACAACCCGCAGATTCTCGAGCTGCTCGAGGCCTACCTCGAGCCGCTCGAGTTGGAGGTGTCGCTCGCGGCGGACGGGCAAGCCGCGCTCGACAAGGTCGAGAGCGTCGCCCCCGACTTAATTCTGCTCGACGTGATGATGCCGAAGCAGAGCGGCTTCGAGGTCTGCCGCATGTTGAAGGAAGACGCGCGCTACCGCGACATCCCGATCATCATGATCACAGCCCTGAACGAAGTGGGCGACCAGGAGCGGGCCGCTGAGTGCGGTGCCGACCACTTCCTCTGCAAACCGGTCAACAAGCTCGAGCTGCTCAAGCGCGTGCGCGGCCTGCTGAAGCTGCGGCACCTCAAGCGCAACCTCGACGGATCGAGCGAGGATGCGCCCTCGGCCTGAGCGCCGGCATGCATCGATTTGCCGTCGAAAATGGCGGTAGGGCGTCGGTGGTCCTGATCACCGCAGCGAGAGATTGAGCGACGAATGGACGGCCGCCTGAAACCGATTTTCCTGCTGCAGGACAACGCGCGCGAGTTGCTCGACGAGGACTTTCTGGGAATGAAAGCCTGGGTCGACGTCATCGCAGGCGCCGCCATCGGCAACGACGGGCCCTTCACGATCGGGATCTACAAGGAATGGGGCTACGGAAAGACGACCTTGCTCCAACTGGCCAAGCAGACGGTTGCCGACTATGAAAAAGACGCCCAAGAACGGATCGTGACCGTCTGGTTCAACGCCTGGCAGTTCGAGCGGGCGGAGCATCCGCTCTTCCCCTTGATCGCCGCCATCACGGACGCCATCGAGCAAGCGGTCGGCAGCGAGCCGGACGGCGAACCCTCCAAACTGAAGAAGATCGGGCTTAGCCTGCGGGCGCTCGCGCGCGGGATGAAGTTCAAGGGAGAAGTGGGGGTGCCCCTGCTCGGCAAGGTCGGAGTCGAGTTCGACACCGACAAGGCCCTGACGGCCGAAGGACTGATCGGCGCCCAAAGCAACCCGCTGCAGGCCGAGCTCTTGTACCACTGCGCGTTTGAAGCCTTGGGAAAGGCAGCCCAAGGCGCGGGCAAAGCCAAGACCGTCGTGTTCATCGACGACCTCGACCGCTGCAATCCGGAGAACGCCGTGCGGCTGCTGGAGTGCATCAAGTTGGTGTTGGCCCAGAAGGGCTTCGTCTTCGTGCTGGCCGTGGACAACCTCGTGATCGAGACCTATCTCGACAAGGTCTACGAGGACGAGTACGGATTCAAGGCCGGCACCGGCCGCGGCCGCAAATACCTGGAGAAGATCGTCCAGCTGCCACTGGAAATCCCGCCGCACGAGAAGCGCTTCCAGCGCTACGTCGAGCTGCTGATCGAGGAACTGGCGGCCAAGTACGAAGCGGAGGACATCAAGATTGCCGCGCTGCGCAACGTGCAGGGCGTGCTCGCGGCCCACGTCGGGCACAACCCGCGCCGCCTGGTGCGGCTCCTGGACGGCTTCATCATCGACGCCTTCCTGTGGGAGGGTACGGCGGAGCTGCGAACGGTCTACAAAAAGTTGGACAAAAAGGTCGCGAACGCGCTCGCCATTCATCGCGTGGTACACAACGCGCTGGGCGAGGAGCTGACACGCGCGCTGATCGACGACGTGGAACTGCGCGGGAGCATTGCGGACGGTTCCTTCGGCCGCGAGGCAGCGACATGAAAAAGGACCGACCGCCCGACGCCGCCCCGGCCCCACCGGCAGCGGGGCCGCATCCCATTCCAGAGCAAGCCAGGGAAGCGGCGCCAGGCGCCGTCTCGGCTCCGAAAGCCGCGACCCTTCGTGAACAGCTTGAAGAGCGGCTGCGGGAGGCGCCGGATATTCTGAGCCTGCTGGCATCCCCGCAAGCCCGGCCTCTCATGGTCGCGGGGCAAGACGATCTCTGGGCTACCGTACGGCATTTCGTGACGACCACGCGCGGCGACGCAGCCGTCGAGTTTCCCCGTTACCTCGACAAGCTCATTCGCAAGCAGTTGAAGCTCGGCGAAGGCGATCCGATTCCCAGTTCCCGTTTGTCGGAAGTGAAAACGCTGGACCTCCGCGGCACGCAGGTGACGGACGCGGGGCTGGCGCATCTGAAGGGGCTGGCCGGGCTGAATTGGCTGTGGCTCAGCGGCACGGAGGTGACGGACGCGGGGCTGGCGCATCTGAAGGGGCTGGCCGGGCTGCATGTGCTGTCCCTCGTAGGCACGCAGGTGACGGACGCGGGGCTGGCGCATCTGAAGGGGCTGGCCGGGCTGCAATGGCTGTACCTCACCGACACGCAGGTGACGAGCGCGGGGTGGGCGGAGTTGCATAAGGCTTTGCCGGAGTGTAAAATCCTATAAGGCGCCGTTGCAGGACAAGTGTACCGGTTGTCAGGACATATGTACTTAACGTCCGGATATGTGTTCCGGTCGTCGGGACATGTGGCCTATGCGTTGGGACAGGTGCCCGGATCAGATGTACATGTGTCACGGTCGTCGGGACAGGTGTCCTGGTCAACTGTACATGTGTCCTGATCGTCGGGGCATGTGTACCGGTAGTCGGGACAGGTGTACGGGTGTCCAGAACAGGTGTCCGGATGGTACGGTGCGGTGGCCGTATGACGTGGGCATAGCGCGGGATGTGCCCCGGACGCACCCATACCGCCGGACTCAACCAAAAGTCCGCCGGTTTCAACCAAAAGTCCGCGAAAAAAACCGCTTGACACACGCCCAGCGGCCGCTGCACAATAAACTCGCTCTCAAGGGGCCCAGGCGGGTTTCCGGTTAGAGCAACGCCAGCACGGTCAGCGGGAGGTTTTCCGATATGGCAAACGGCTACATTCCTCGCCCGGACGCCGAATTCGACGGTTGGCAGCAGAACTGGGTCACGTACGCCGCGGCCAACGCCGCCGCCCTGGGGCTCGACCCGCTGGTCGATATACCCGCCATCCAGGCCGGGCAAACGGCTTGGGACGCCGATTATGACGGGCATCTGACCGCCGCCGCCGCGGCCCAGGCCGCGCGGGCCGCCAAAGTCGCCGAGCGCGGATCCTTCGAAACGCTGCTGCGCTCGTTCAGCCAGCAGATTCAGAAGCGGACCGGCACGACCAACGAGCAGCGCGGCGGGCTGGGGATCACCATCCTCGACACCGAACCGACCCCGGTCCCCGCCCCGACGACCGCCCCGGTGCTCAACATCGTGACGTCCGAACGGCTGCGGCACGTGGTCGAGGCCTCCAAGACCGCCCTGGAGGGCGGCGGGCTCGGCAAACCGTCCGGGGTGCGCGGCGTGCAGCTTTGGCGCAAGATCGGCGACCCGGCCCCGGTGAATGAGTCCGAGCTGGAGTTCGTCAGCGAGTTCACGCGCACGCGGATGACGCTGGACTACCAGATGAGCCAGGGCGGCCAGACGGTCCACTACCAGGCCCGCTGGGTTTCCACGCGCGGCGCGAGCGGGCCCTGGGGCGAGTTGGTGGGCGCGACGGTGGTGAAGTAGGCGCCCGCGCCCTGTTAATAGCGAATTACGAATAGCGAATAACGAATTCAGAGACCACCTCTTGGCGCCCTTTGCGCTCTCAGCGTCTCCGCGGTTCAATCAGGAAGCGAATAAGGAATTCAGAGACGCTGGGCGCTACGTCCCGCCGATCGAACGCCGCTGCGAGAGCCATTGGCCGTACAGGGTTTGCAGGGCCACGTAGAAATAGCCGGCGATGAAGATCGCCATGAAGGGCAAAGCGGCGGAGATGCGCTCGAACCAGTTGTCGAGCAAGAGCAGTGAGACCGTGAAGGCGGCCATGTAGAAACCCAGGAACAGCTCGCCCCACGTTTTCCACGAGCCGCGCACCTCGAAAAAACCCATGCGGCCCTGCCAGCGGCCGTGGCGGTGGGCCTGGTCGCCGAACTTGGGCGTGCGGACGAACTCGCCGGCCTTGCTGAAGAAGCCGTCGATGGCGGCGACGGCGTTGTTGAACGCGATCCCGATGCCGACGGCGAGCAGGGCGGGCATGTAGCGCAGGCAATCGAACCAACTGCGGCCCAGTTGCCGCTGACTGACGACGTAGAAGATCAGCCCCGACCCGAAGCCGACGAAGAACAGCAACATCTCGAACGCCAGCAGCCAGGGCGTGTTCAGTTCCGGGATCATGAGCTTGGCGTAGAGCGCCGGGCCGACCAGCAGTGCCAGCAGGACCATCAGAATGTACGCGAAGCTGCTGGTCAGGTGGAAGAACGCTTCGAGCTTGACCTTCCAGTGACAGCGGCTCATCAGCACCTTGGGCAGGAGCTTGACGCAGCACTGCGCGCCGCCCTTGGTCCAGCGGTGCTGCTGGGCCTTGAAGGCGTTCATCTCGGGCGGCAGCTCGGCGGGGGACGCGAGATCGGGCAGGAAGATGAACTTCCAGCCCTTGAGCTGGGCGCGGTAGGACAGGTCGAGGTCCTCGGTCAGCGTGTCGTGCTGCCAGCCGCCGGCGTCGGCGATCGCGGATTTGCGCCAGATGCCGCCGGTGCCGTTGAAGCTCATGAAGCGGCCCGAGCGGTTGCGGGCGGTGTGCTCGATCACGAAATGCCCGTCGAGCAGGATCGCCTGCACCTGCGTCAGCAGCGATAAGTCGCGGTTGAGGTGGTCCCAGCGGCTCTGCACGACGCCGACGCGCGGGTCGCTGAAGAAGTGGATCGAGTCGCGGAGGATTTCTTCGGGGGGCAGGAAGTCGGCGTCGAAGATCGCGATGAACTCGCCCTTGGCGACGCGGGCCCCCTCTTCCAGAGCACCGGCCTTGTAGCCGCTGCGGTCGCTGCGATGCAGGTAGACGATGTCGTGGCCGGCGGCGCGCAGCCGCGCGACGGCGTCGCGGGCGATGTCGGCCGACTCGTCGGTCGAGTCGTCGAGCACCTGGATCTCGAGCAAATGGCGGGGATAGTCGATCTTGCAGGTTTGCTCGATGATCCGCCGCGCGACGTAGCGCTCGTTGAACATCGGCAGTTGCACGGTCACGTGCGGAAGCGGGTCGAATCGCCCCTGCGGCACGGGAGCCTGGCGCCGGACGCGAAAGAACGTCAGGACGAGGTAGTAGCGGTGCAGGCCGTAGACGCACAGTGCCGCGAGCACCGCGATGTAGGCTATCAGGGCGACCCTACCGAGCCACGCTAGTTCCATAGAGGAATCTTCCCTAGCGGATCAGTCCTACCTGTCTTCCACCCACGTGCAATCCCGGATGCTAAATCGGCGGCCGGGTTCTCGCAACAGGCCGGAGGGCGTGAAAGGGGCGCGACCCGCGCGAGGCTCTACCGGTGTGTTCCCGGTTTCGCGAGCCCTATTCGTGTTCGGACGCCTAGGAGCACCCGACGAACGGCAGGTGAGCCCGCGCGGCGCGCGGCGGGGCGGGCGCGTTGCGCCGCCTGGAACAAAGCGCCCGGGCGGACGGCCAAGGTGCGGATTCTGCTGCAAATCAAGGCTGAAATTGCGCCCGGCCCGCAAAAGACGGCGGCCGGCGGCGCGCTCGGTTCGGGGCCCTGCGCGGCGAAAACCGATCGGCCCGCGGCGCTGCGAGGCTGTGATTAGTGCTCCAAGAGGCGTCCGCAGCCCAAAAAACCTATAAAAACCGGCATTTTTTGGAGCAAACCTCTTGACGAATCGGCCCCGGCGTGCGAAAAGTTGCGCCCGTGCGAATAATGTGGAAGCGCGAAAGTGAAATGCGGCACACGTCGAACAAGATACGGCCTGAATCGCAGCAGGTGATCTGCCCGAAATGAGTGGCAGTTTCTGGTACCAGGTTTGGCTGGCGCGGTCTCCCTCGCGAGACCGGCCCATGGAGGACCAACGAGAATGGTGAAAGCGAAGAAAACCAAAGCGGCAAAAGCGCGAACCAAATCCGAGATCTTCAGCGATCTGTCGGACGACACCGGCCTGAGCCGCAAGCAGGTCGGCGCCGTCTTCGACGGGCTCTCGGGATTGATCAAGAAGGACCTCTCCGGCCGCGGCCCGGGCACGTTCACCGTCCCCGGCCTGATGAAAATCAAGGTCGTCAGGAAGCCCGCGACCAAGTCCCGCAAGGGCACCAACCCCTTCACCGGCGAGCCGATGATCTTCAAGGCCAAACCGGCCCGCAAGGTCGTCAAGGTCCTGGCCCTCAAGGGCCTCAAGGAAATGGTGTAGCAGCCCGCCACGCTTCGGAAATATGATCGCCAGGGGCTGGGGCCGATCGGAACGTCCGCCATTCCGGCGCGACCGACTCACTTTCGGTCCCAGCCCCGGTGCATTTACCCGGGGGCGGGAAATGGACACGCGAACTTGGGCTGCCTCGCCCTGATTGTGAATGGCGTGGACCATGGCTTCGGGGGGGGGACGCGAATCGAAGGCCCATTCGTGTCCGGCACGGCTGAGGAGGCGCGCTAGCCAATCACCCATCCGATGCGCAGCACCCCGGCTCCGTCCGCGACGTCGCGCAGCGCGAACGCCGCCGGTCCGGACAGACCTCGTCCGCCACGGTATTCTTCAAGAAATACTAAGACTCGGGCGTGGGTGGGGGATGGAGGCGTTGACGCCGCTTGCGTTGCTCCAATTCGTCGCGAAGTTTTCCGGCGGACTCGAAATCCTCGTTCTCGAGGGCCTCTTCCAGCCGTTCGTGCAGCGTAAGCTCGATCCCGTACTGATCGCGCAGCTCGCGGCTCAGCTTCTTCAGGAAGGCCACGCTCGGGTCGGGTTCGAGCGGGTCGGCTTGCGAGTCCGATGCGTCGATCAGGGACTCCAACTCGCGAGCTCCGTCTTCGACACACTCGATCGCGTCCTCGAAATGCCCCTCCACGACATTGAGCTGCGACCCGAGCCGGGCGCGATTGAACACCAGCGTGGGCCACAGGGCGAGGGCCTCCGTCCGCGACCCCTGGTGATCGCGGATGAGTGTCATCGCGTCGATCCCGGCCCCAATGTCGCGCAGCACGCGATCCAGATGAGAGCGCGCCGCCGCGTAGTCCTTCTCGTGCAGGGCCTCGTCCGCTAGCTGGGCGAGCGCCATGCGCCGGTAGTTGAGCTGCGACAGTTCGCGATCCAGTGCGTCCCAGACTTCGTCGTCGATCGGCCGGCCGTTGCGGCACTCGTGTTGGATGAACTCGCGTACGCTGGACATGCCGTGGTAGCGCGTCCCGTCCGGCCGGCCGTCCGGGAACATCTGCAGCAGACCGAGGTCGACGCGCATCTGCACGAGCTCGGCCCCGTCCCGTCCAGTCACGAGACGCGCGCTGATTTCGTCCGACGAGCACTGCCAGTCGGCGGTCAGATCGTCCAGGTCCAGGTTCACGGCCGCTCCCTGCGGTGGCGTCCAGCATTCATCGACCCTGGTCGCCGCCGGCTGCAATCGGCGAGCGACTGCCGATAAAGGGTGACTTGTGCCGTGTCCGTATAGGAAGGCCGAGCGCCGCCAGCGCGACCTACGCCCGAAGATCATGAGCGGCGACGGTCCGTGAATGGGGAGCGGTTTTGAACGCGGCGGGCGCTACTCGAGCAGCTTCCGCAATTCGGTCTCAATGCGGTGCGATTCCTGCTCGCCCAGCAAAGGCAGATTGGCGCGGACGTTCGCGGCCGCGGCTCGCATCGCCGCTTTCGTGACGCTGACCGCGGCCTCCATGTCGCTGCGCAGGTTCGGGTTGCCGATCCGGGCCAGCTTCTCCAGCTCGGTCAGCGATTGCCGGGCGACCGCGACGGTCTCGAGCGGCACGCACGCGGCAAGACCGGCGGTTTGCGCAATCCGCTCGGCGCGCTGCGGAGCGTTCTTCGGCAGTCGAAACGCCGCATGAAGCTCGCCGTAGGCCGCGGCGTCCTCGTCCATGAGGCGGCAAACAGCCGGTCGATGCGCTCGAGTCGCCGGGCGCAGTGCGCGACCCGCTCCGCGACGTCCGCGAAGCGGGGTTTTCCGAGGGTCAACGCGGCGGCCATGCGGCCCAGTGCGGCGCCCGAGGCACCCACCAGCGCCGCGACACTTCCGCCTCCCGGCGTGGGGCGATCCGACGCCAGCCGGTCGAGAAACTCGCCGACCCGCAGTTCTGAAAGAGACGCGGTTTCCAATTGTGGGCTCCCGGCGAAAGGCGCATCATACGCGAAAGTCGAGCGCCGGGCCGGCCGCGCAGCGCGCCGGCCGGCCGGCCGGCCAGCGCGAACGGACGATCTTGAAACTGCACCAAGATGAAATCGACCGACGTTTCATGCGTCAAGCGTTGGACGTTGCCGCTTGGGCCCTGGACAGCGACGACGTTCCGGTCGGCGCGGTGGTCGTTCACGAAGGGCACGTGATCGGTCGGGGCCACAATCAACGCGAGAAGCTCAACGACCCGACCGCCCACGCTGAAATGATCGCGCTCACCGCCGCCGCCGAGTACCTGCACCATTGGCGCCTCGATGCTTGCACGATCTATGTCACGCTGGAGCCCTGCCCGATGTGCGCGGGGGCGCTCGTGCTCGCACGAATAAATCGGCTGGTGTTCGGAGCCTCGGACCCCAAAGGCGGGGCCTGCGGGTCGCTCTACGAGATCACCGGCGACCCACGGCTCAACCATCGCCTGGAGACGGTCTCGGGCGTGCTGGCCGAGCCGGCCGGCGAGTTGCTGCGGAACTTCTTCCGCAAGCGACGTGAGCTCGGCGAGGAATAGCCAATAACGATTCGGGTAGTGTCGCTGAACGCGAAGCACTCTCTGCAGACCGCAGCGCCCTAACGGGTCGGCCGTTGCGGGGTCCCGCCTGCACATCTCGCAAAGTAAGTTTAGTGCTTTTTTGGCCCCGAAAGCAGCGCGGACAGCTCGGCGAGACGACGCTCGGCTGCGGACATCGTCTGCTGCCTCTTCGGGGGCGGCGCCAGCGGTCGTTTGTCGGCCCGCTCGGGCGCCCGAGTGCTCGGCTTGGACCGTGGCACCCCGCGCTGGACCGGCGCGTGCGGCGCCGGCCTCGCCGGCTCCGGGTCCCCGCCGGCAGCACTGGGCATCTCCACCTTTTTTCCGGTGGCAGAGCGGTCCTGCCGCCACCAGCGATCGATGATCGTCTCTACTTCCCCGTGCTCCACGCCCTTGCTCCACAGGTCGAAGAAATCGACGTCGCCGCTGCGTGGCAGCTTCGGCGGCAGATCGATCAGCGTTCGCATCGGCATCAGGACCGAGTCCCCGATCACGAAGCCCTCCCCCGGCTTCATGCTGGGCAGCAGGTTGATCAGGCTTCGGAACTGGTCGCTGACGACGCGGCCGGCGTAGTCCTGGTCGTCGGGGTTGTTCATCCGCATCAGAATCATCGAGTTGCACTGGCTCAGGATCGTCTCGGATATCTCGCTCGGCCGCTGCGACACGATCATCGCCGAGACGCCGTATTTGCGCCCCTCCTTGGCGACCTTCTCGACCGCGTCGCGCGCGAAGGTCCGCCCCTTCTCCAGCTTGCGCGGAAGGTAGTTGTGGGCTTCCTCGAACACCAGCACGATCGGCTGGCGAATGTCGGGCGGCGACCAGAAGTTGAAGTCGAACAACGTGCGCGTCAGCACTGCCACGGTGATGTCCACCACGTCGAACGGCAGGCCCGAGAGATCGACGATCGTCAGGTTCTTGCGCTTACCCAAGCGGCCCAGCATCTGGCGAATCACGAGCGCGACCGCCCGGCTCAGCTCGCCCGGCGACATGTCAGGCTGCAGGTGCCCGGCCAGGTCCGGGTTCTTGGCGGCCTGCTCGAAGGGGTGCAGCAGGAAATCGTAACGCCGGTCCTTTAGCCGGGTCTCCAGCAGGTTCACCAACCCCAGCAGGCGACCGTGGTAGGTGGCGTGCTCGATCTCGCCTTCGGGGTTGCCCTTGTTGAACTCCATCCGCCGCGAGAGCAGCATCTGCTCCTGTTCCTCCAGCGGCAGCGTGCGGTGCGGCAGCCGCGCGAAGGCGTAGTTCTCCGAGTTCAGAACGAAGCGGGCCTCGTTCATGTTCTCGGCGTAGGTCTTCAGGTTCTCGATCGAGTAATACACCGGCGTGTCGATGCTGTACTCGCACAGCAGGTCGAGCTCTTCGGCCGCGGGGTACTTCAGCTTCTCGAACGCCGAGCGGAGAAAGACCTTCTGGGCGTTCAGGTTCAGCGTGTTGTTCGTGTCGACGAACAACTGCTCGAACTCCTCATAGTGCAACATCCAATACGGCAACACGAGGTTGCGGTCCGAAAGGTAGGTGACGTTCGGGTTTGGATTGCCGTCGTCGTCGCTGAACGCCGCCAGGTACTCGCCGTGCATGTCGAACAGCACGATCTGGGCGTGCGGCAGTCGCAGGGCCTCGTGCAGGATCTTGGCGGTCGTGCAGCTCTTTCCCGAGCCGCTGTTGCCCATGATCGCCACGTGCTTGGCGAAAAACTCCTTGCCGAGCACCTTGACCTCGAAATCCGTATCGACGGCGAAGCGGCCCAGGGGGAACGCCTTGCGATGGTCCCCGCCTTTGGCCAGGTCGTCGAAACAGCCGAAGATCAACTCAAAATCCTCATCCACCGCGAGGCGCACGGGATCCCCCAGCGTCGGGTATTCGTTGACGCCGCGGGTGAACTTGTCGTTGCGGATCGTGCCGAGCAGTTGCACGTTCATGGTGATGCGGCGAGGCCGGCCGGGGTCCGGGCCGGGCTCGAGCTCGCCGGTCGCGCCGACGCCGACCACGTACCCGATCAGCGTGATGCGCTCGAGCGGCAAGGTGACGTAGGTCCCCAGGCGACCGACGCGATAGGTGGTCCCGTGGTAGTTGAGGCGGAGATCGGCGACGCAGATCTGCACGTCGACCGTATCGCCTGTCACCCCGATAACGTGACCGACCTTGAGCGGGTCCATTCGCGTACTCCGGCTGTTGGAGAGGTTCCCTACCCAAGTATCGAATGCCCCGGCGCGACGCGACAGGTTGGTTTGCATTTGTGGTGGCGCGGCAGCGCGACGCGGTCGGCCGGCCCGCCCGAGAACCGATAAGAGTAGCGCTCTGCCGCTACGGGATTCGCAACGTGACGGTGCCCGACGTTCAACCGCGCGTGGTCGGGAGAAGCGATCGAAGGCCGAGCGGGCTGTCGACCACGGCCCTACTGGACATGGGCGCCATTCTCGCTAGCGTATCGATTATGAGACTTCCCGACAGCGTGCGACAGTCGTCGCCGACGGGGGGGGGGGATTCCCTTCGGTGGAGGACGCGATAGATGAGTCAAGACGGCATCAGTGCCAGCAGGTACGGCCTCGACACGGTTGGGTTGGAGCACACCGCCAAAGCGTCCTGGAACCTGCGGCCGGCAGCCCTGATCGTCGCGGCGCTGCGTCGCGGCGAGGGCACGCTGGCCGCCAACGGTGCGTTCGTCGCCCGCACGGGGAAACGGACGGGCCGCTCTCCGAAGGACAAGTTCATCGTCCGCGACGCGATCACGCAGGACAGCGTCCACTGGGGCAAGGTCAACGTCGCGATCGATTCGGACCGGGCTGACAAGTTGCAGAAGCGGCTGTTTCAGTTCTTGCGCGACAAGGATCTTTACGTGCAGGATCTCTACGCCGGCGCCCACCCCGATCACCGCTTGCGCGTGCGCATCATCACCGAGCAGGCTTGGCACAGCCTGTTCGCGCGGCAGCTCTTCGTCCGCCCGCCGCTCGAGGCGTTGGCCGACTTCAAGCCCGACTTCACGATCGTGGGCGGGCCGAATTGTCTGGCCGACGCGCGCGAAGCCGGAATCAGCTCCGAGGCCTTCGTGATCCTGAACGTCGGCAAGAACCTCGGGTTCATCGGCGGGACGCACTACGCCGGCGAGATCAAGAAGTCCATCTTCACGGTCATGAACTTCCTGCTCCCGCGCAAGGGCATCCTGTCGATGCACTGCTCGGCTAACATCGGGGCCGACGGCGACACGGCCGTCTTCTTCGGGCTCAGCGGGACCGGCAAGACCACGCTCTCGGCCGATCCCGACCGGCGGCTGATCGGCGACGACGAGCACGGCTGGTCGGACGACGGCGTGTTCAACTTCGAAGGCGGTTGCTACGCGAAGGTGATCAACCTGTCGGCCGAGTACGAGCCGCAGATTTACGACGCGATCCGCTTCGGGGCGGTGCTCGAAAACGTCGTGCTTGATCCGGTCACGCAGGCGCCGTGCTACGAGGATGATTCAATCACCGAAAACACACGCGGCGCCTATCCGCTCGACCATATCGCCAACAGCGTCGAGCCGTCCGTCGGCGGACACCCGCGCCACGTCATCTTCCTGACCTGCGACGCGTTCGGCGTGCTGCCGCCCGTCTCGCGCCTCACCTCGGCGCAGGCGATGTACCACTTTCTGTCGGGCTACACGGCTAAGGTGGCGGGCACCGAAGCGGGCGTCACCGAGCCGCAGGCCACGTTTTCGACCTGTTTCGGCGCCCCGTTCATGATCCTCGACCCGACCGTCTACGCCGACCTGCTCGGCAAGAAGATCGCGCGGCACGACGCCAAGGTCTGGTTGGTCAACACCGGTTGGAGCGGCGGGCCGTACGGCGTCGGCAAACGCATGAAGCTGCCGCACACCCGCGCCATGATCGCCGCCATACTCGAAGGCAAGCTCGACGACGTCGGCTACGAGCCGCATCCGGTGTTCGGCGTCAAAATTCCACAAAGCTGCCCCGGGGTTCCCGCCGAAGTGTTGAACCCGAAGAACACCTGGAGCGATGCCGGCGGGTACGACGCGAAGGCGCTCGAGCTGGCGAAGCTGTTCGCGGCCAACTTCGAGCAATTCGCGACCGCCTCGGCCGAGACCAAGGCGGCCGGCCCGAACATCTGAGAAGAAGAGCTGCCGGCGGTGTTCGTGCGGGTTTCCGCGCCTCGACCGGCATCCACATCGGCCCGTCTACGTTTCGGTTTCGGACCCCGCGCCCCGATAGAGCCGCGAAATGCCCGGAATGAGATACTCGTCAAACGCCCGGTCGATGTCGTAGTCGGGCTGCCAGCCCCAATCAACCCGAGCCGGGCTGTCATCCACGTCGGCGGGCCAGGTGTTCACGATCGCTTCGCGCGGGGCGTCCGGCTCGAAGGTGATCTCGGCGGCCGGGAACGCCGCCATCACGCGATCGCGAATCTCCCCCGCGCTGGGGCTGAAGGCCGTGATGTTGTAGACCCGCTGCGTGAGGTTCTCGACCGGGGCGGCGGCGAGCACGACTAGCGCCTTGATCGCGTCCGGCATCGCCATGAACGGAATCCGCGCTTCGGCCGATACGAAGCACGCGTAGGGCCGGCCCTGGGCGCCGGCGTGGATCATCTCCGAGGCATAGTCGCTCGTCCCGCCGGACGGCAGCGTGTCGGCGCTGATCAGCCCCGGCAAGCGGATCGCGCGGAAGTCCACGCCGCTGGTGACGCGCTCGGCCGAGAGCTGGCGGTAGTGCAGCGTGAAGTAGCGTCCGAGCTGCTCGCAATAGAGCTTGTTGCAGCCGTACATGGTGGTGGGGAAGTTCCAGTCGATCTCGCGGATGCGTTCGGTCTCGCGCTTGACGGCGAGGTCGGGCAGGCCGTAGACGGCGATGGAGCTGGGGAACAGGAATTTGACCGGGTTGCCGTGCCAGCGGGCCTGCTCGAGCGCGAGCTTGAGCAGGTTGAGCGTGCCGTCGACGTTGACGCGGTGGGCGGTGTCGGGCGTGTACTCGGCCCGCGTGCTGAGCAGGGCGGCCAGGTGGTAGACGGCGTGGATCTCGTATTCGCTGACCAGCCGCTGGAGCAGGTTTTCGTCGAGGATGTCGCCGACGATCGCGGCGCTGCAACGGGCGCGCAGCTTCTTGTCGAGCGGCTTGAGGTCGAGGCCGACGACTTCCTGATGGGTTTGCTCGGCGAAGTAGTCGATCAGCCCGTGGCCGATCTCGCCGTTGGCGCCCGTGATGAGCGTGACCGGTTTTCGCAACGCACGATCCTCCGCAGCGGGTGAGCTTGCGCCGAAGTTTCGGGGATACGCGAACACCACGCAAGCCGCGGCGAAGTCGGCTAATCGGGCAACCATACATGCCGATCACCTCCCCAGGTAGACCTGCAAGGGGCGGCAGTCTTTATCCGGGGGCGTAAGCCCCCGGATTTGGACACGTTGCGGGTCGAGCCCCAACGGGGCGACAGATTCCTCGCGGTCCTTTGCCGCCCCTCTTGGGGCTAGCTCAGTATCCCATTGTGCTCGTGCGACCGTACGATGCCCGGATGCGAATCCTGGCGCTCGAGCCCTACTACGGCGGCAGCCACAAGGCGTTTCTCGACGGCTGGGTGCGGCGCAGCCGGCATGCTTGGACCGTGCTCGAGCTGCCGGCGCACAAGTGGAAGTGGCGCATGCGGCATGCGGCGGTGACGTTCGCCGAACGTGTCGATCAGGCTCTCGCGGCCGGTGCGTCATACGACCTGCTCTTCTGCTCGGACATGCTGAACTTGGCGGAGTTCCTCGGGCTGGCGCCGCCGGCCGTGCGTTCTCTGCCGAGCGTCGCGTACTTTCACGAGAACCAGCTCACGTACCCGGTCCGCTGCGAGCGCGAGCGCGACTATCACTTCGTGCTCACGAATCTGACGACGGCGCTGGCGGCGACGCGCGTGTGGTTCAACTCGGCGTACCATCGCGACGCGTTTCTCGGCGCCTTGCCGAAGTTCTTGAAGCGCATGCCGGATCACCAGCCGATGCACGCGATCGAGCTGATCCGCGCGAAATCATCGATCCACTCTCCCGGCGTGGATGAGTTTCCGCCGCGCGGGGCGCGACAGCCGGGCCCGCTGCGCATTCTCTGGGCGGCGCGCTGGGAGCACGACAAGAACCCGGAATTGTTCTTCGAGGCGCTCGAACGGCTCGAGCAAGACGGCGTCGATTTCCGAATCAGCGTACTCGGCGAGCGGTTTCGCGACGCGCCGCCGGTCTTCGAGCGAGCCCGCGCGCGGTTCGCGACGAGGATCGACCGCTGGGGCTATCAGGAGTCGCGCGGCGAGTACGAGGCGGCGCTGCGCGAGGCGGATGTGATCGTCTCGACGGCGGACCACGAGTTCTTCGGGCTCAGCGTGGTCGAAGCGGTCGCCGCCGGCGCGCTTCCGCTGCTGCCGCGGCGGTTGGCGTACCCCGAGATCCTGCGGACACCCGCCGAGGGTTTTCGCGGGGAAAACGACGACTTCTTTTACGACGGCGGGGCGCAGGCGTTGGCTGATCGACTGGCACAACTCGCCGAACGACTCGAACGCGGCGAGTTGCGGTCCGGCGCGTCCGATCGGGGTGCTCGCGCCGTCTCGCGCTATGCTTGGTCCGCACGCGCCCCGGCAATGGACGACGCGCTCGAAGCCATCGCGCCGGCGTCATAAGACGTGCGTTACCGCGCTGCGCTCGAAATGACGGCGTGCAACCTTTCTCGCTTGGGCCGCGCGGCCAACGGCTATCCGGGTGGGGCGGCGACGGTGCCGGTGCCGGCTCGCGCTTCGGACTGCCGGGCCGAGGCCGAAAACGCCCGCTGCGCTAGGATCAGCAATACGAAGGCCGCGATGCGAAACCCGACGTCGGCACAGCCGCCCAGACTTGCCAGGATCATCAGGGCCGGGGAAACCGCCATGCCGGGCGGGCCGAACATCGGCGGCGGCGGCGCCGCGACGCTGGACGTCGGCAAGATCGGCTGCGACGCCGGCCCGGTGGTGGCGGCCGCGGTCGGGCTGATCGGCGCGGATGTCGTCGGCGTCGCCGTCATGATTTTCGCGCCGTAGATCAGGTTGGTCGTTTGCCCGACGAGCGAGACGCTGCCCGCGATCAGCAGCCCCCAGAACATGATTTTCGCAAACTGCGCCAAACCCGGTCGCCGGGCCCGCGGCATCAGAACCCGCAGATGCCGCATCAGCAGCACGGACAGAATCATTTGCAAGAGCAATCCGAACAGGGCCGGCAGCACGGCGGCCGCGACTTGCGTTGATTCCGTGGCCGTTTTCGCCAGTTCGAAAAATGTCAGGATGGACATCAACGTGGGGATCGGCAGCAGAAACAGCGCGTAGCGAATCATCCGCCGGGCGTTGAGCGGCTCGTCCGTCGCCCAATCCGCGGGCTCGCGCGTCGTGATCAGAACAAAACCGAACACTTGTAGAACGACGCTGATGACACCCACGACGATCCCGGGAATCATCATGTTTTCTTGCAAGTCCCGCACGAAGTTCGGCGACGTGGGGCCGCCCGGCATGCCGCCGGAAATCAACTGGACGACGGCCACGAGACCGAGCACCAGACCCCCCAGGACCACGGCGATCGCGGTGATGATCAGCCACAAGGCCCCGCGCGCCATTCGGCGCACCCATTCGGGCGCTGCGTGCTCCAAGTAGTAGCCGCCGATCACGTACGCCACCCGGGTGCCGCACTCGGGGCACTCGCCGTCGGCCGTCAGGCCGCGCAGGTTGTAGTCGCATTGGCAGCAGGGCAGGTCGATGCCGATCCGCCCCTGCTCATCCAACGGAATCGCGATCGTTGCACCGTCGGCGGGCGTCATGTGGGTCCTCGTTTCCGCTCGGATGCCGCGCTTCCCGGTGACAGCAATTCTGCAATCTGCACCGCGTTCAACGCGGCGCCCTTGCGGAGCTGGTCTCCGGCGCAGATCAATTGCAGGCCGCGCCCGTCGGGGATCGTAGGATCGCAGCGAATCCGGCCAACGTACACTTCGTCCCGGCCCTCAGCCGCGAGCGGCGTGGGGAAGCGATTGGCGGCGCGGTCGTCGAGTATCTCCAAGCCGGGGGCGGTCCCCAGGATTTCCCGTGCGTCTTGCTCCGTGATGGGGGTTTCGAATTCGATGCTCAGCGCCTCGGTGTGGACCCGCCGCACGGGCACGCGCATGCATGTCGGCGCGATCCGAAGGGTGTCGTCGCCGAAGATCTTGCGCGTCTCGGCGATCATCTTCGATTCCTCGACGTTGTAGCCGTCTTCGCCAATGGGGGTGTTATGGCTGAACACGTTGAACGCGCACGGGACCGGCAGCACGTGGGGTGTCGGCGGGCGACCGGCCAGGACGTCGGCCGTCTGCGACTCCAGCTCGGCCAGGGCCCGCGCCCCGGCGCCGCTGATCGCCTGATACGTACACACGACCACTCGCCGAATCGGATGCACCCGGTGCAGCGGCCAGAGCACGACCGCCATGATGATCGTCGAGCAGTTCGGGACAGCGAGGATGCCGTTGTGCGACCGAACGGCCTTCGCATTGATCTCCGGAATGACCAGCGGCACGTCGCGGTCCATGCGAAACGCCGACGAGTTGTCGATTACGATTGCACCGGCTTCCCGCGCGAGCGGCGCGTATTCGCGACTGATCGACGCGCCGGCCGAGAAGAACGCCAGATCGACATCGTCAAACGAGTGCGGCCCGAGCTCCGCGACCGTCAGTGGCCCGTCCACCCAGTCGATCCGCCGGCCCGCCGAGCGCGCCGACGCGAACAGCCGGTACGATTCGGCCGGGAACTCCCGTTGCGCGAGGACGCATCGCAGCTCGGTCCCCACGGCCCCCGTCGCGCCGACAACCGCCACCCGCTTCATCCACAACCGCTCGACCAGACCGGACGATTCCTATTCACACGAACGCCCGACATGGTATCATCAGTCGCGGCAAACGGCATCCGCGGGGCGTCGGAACCCAAGGGCCGGCGTTTCCGAGCCGGGGAGCGCGAGCGCAGCTCCTTCGAGGAACGACCATGGGACGCTGGACCTATTACGCACCGCTGTGGCTCGGCACGCTGCTCGCGGCGGCGTTCTACCTCGCGAACCTCGGCAAGCTGCCGCCCCGGCCGGTGGCGACACACGTCCTGAGCGTCGTGATCGGGGCGCCCCTGCTGGGCATTATCCTTCAGCTCGCCACGGTCGGCCTTCAGGGGGCCTTCGCCCAGGTCCTGCCCGTGCCGTGGGGCCGTTCGATCCGCGGCCGCGCGGCCGTCATCGGGGGCGTCCTGCTGCTTTCCGCGATCGTACTCGGCGTTCTAGCCGTGTTTTTTCGATTCAACGGACTTGCGACCATCGCCTTGATCGTGGGTCTGGTCGGGGCGGCGAGTCTGATCGGCGCGGTATGGACTTACTTTTGGTCCGTTCCCGCCGCCGTGCGTGATTTCGACGAGCGGGCCTGACCACTCACACCGTCGCGATGACGGGCTTGCCCGCCGAACGCAGCTCACGCCCGGCGAGTTCGATGTCGGCGTCAATCATCATCTCGACCAACTCGTGAAACCGCACGCGCGGCTCCCAGTCGAGCAGCCGGCGGGCCTTGCTCGCGTCCGCCCTCAGCAGATCGACCTCGGTCGGCCGCAGGTAGCGCGGGTCGATCTTGACGAATTCGCGGTAGTCCAGCCCCACGCGACCGAACGCTGCCTCGCAGAACTCCCGGACCGAGTGCGTCTGGCCGGTGCCGATGACAAAGTCGTCCGGCTCGTCGTGCTGCATCATGCGCCACATGGCCTCGACGTAGTCGCCAGCAAACCCCCAGTCGCGCTTGGCATCGAGATTGCCCAGGTAAAGCCGCGTCTGAAGCCCGGCCTTGATGCGCGCCGCCGCCCGCGTCACCTTGCGCGTTACAAAGGTCTCGCCGCGCCGCGGCGATTCGTGATTGAACAGGATTCCGCTCACGGCGAACAGGCCGTAGGCCTCGCGGTAGTTGCGCGTGACGAAGTGGGCGAACACCTTCGACGCGCCGTAGGGGCTGCGCGGGTTGAAGGGCGAGCTTTCGTTCAGCGGGCCGTTCGGCGCGTTGCCGAACATTTCGCTGCTGGACGCCTGGTAGAAGCGGATGCGCGGGTTCAGATCGCGAATGCACTCCAGCAGCCGCATCGCGCCGAGCGCGTCGACGTCGGCGGTGAACTCGGGCAGGTCGAAGCTGACGCGCACGTGCGACTGGGCTCCGAGGTTGTAAATCTCGTCCGGATCGACCTCGCCGACGATACGGCGCAGGCTGGTCGTGTCGGTGAGATCGCCGTAGTGCAGCTTGAGCCGCACGTCGACACTGTCGTGCCGGTCCTGGTAGAGGTGGTCGATCCGGCCCGTGTTGAAAGAGCTGCTGCGGCGGATGATGCCGTGGACCTCGTAGCCCTTTTCGAGCAGCAGCTCGGTAAGGTACGAGCCGTCCTGGCCCGTAATACCGGTGAGGAGTGCGACAGGCATGGCCGATCCCGATAGCGAACACGCATGCACGCCGCCGCACGGCGCGGACGGCATCGCTGTCGGTTCCTATCGGGAGAGCCGGGCGGCCCGCTAAAGACAAGTCGGCCGCCGCCGGCATGCTGCCGACGGCGACCGTCCGTGATTTACCCGGTTCCCAACTCGGACAATCGCGGATTACTTCGGCACGAGCCAGCTATCCTCGGCCGGAATGCCGTCGATCTCCCAGGTCCACTTGATCTTCTTGTAGGTGAACATCAACTCTTCCATGTGCGTGTAGCTCTCGGTCGCCTGGTCGAGGCAGTTCGGCATCCAAGGCCGAATGCTGACGATGATGGCGTCCTCGAGCTCATGGGTGAAGTAATGCTCTTCCTGGCCGGTCGGGTCGATGCGGTACCACTTGATCATCACGTTCTTCATGTGCTCGCCCGTGCACAGCGCCTGGTAGAGTTTGGGCGAGGACTTGTCGAAGACCTTGACGATGCTCATGGCGTTGTGGATGCGCTTGCCGGTCGACAGGCCGGACTGCGGGTCGCGCGGGATGCGCACCTCGTGATTGAAGGCTTCGACGAGAATCGTGCCCTCGCGGCCCTGCATCTCGCAGGAACCCTCGATGGTGCCCTGATTCTCGCCTTCCATGGTCATGTGGGCTGGCATTGGCATGTTGCGTGTCCTCCAAGACGAACGTTATTCTTCGAAGCCGATGCGGCCGGCCCAACACGAGCCAGTAGCCTATCGCCGCGACTTTCGGGGACAATCCCTCGGCCCAATTGCCCAATATGTCACATTGCGTACCAAACTCACGCCGGCGACCACCCAATCGGAAGATTCTTCTAACCTTCTCCGAATAAAGCACTTAAGATTAGAAATCGCCTCGGGTCGTAGCGGCGGCAGACTGCCCACTAGGGGGCATTGGGAGCGCCCGCGGGCGGTGCTCTTCCCCAACCTGGGCAGAAAGTTCCCACCAGCCGTCCGTTCCCTTCATGCCGCGCCGACGCGCCGCGAGATCGCCGCCCGCCGCGAATCGCCGCCCCAGCGAGCCGCCCCAACCACTCCGGGCACCGTTCCAGTTCTAGGCCTTGTCCAGCTTGCCAACCAGCGAGAGCGTGAAATTCGCACCCTCGAACTTGATGTGCGGCATCACCTGCAAGTCGACCTTGTAGAACCCGACCTCGCCGGGGATCTCGGACACCTCGATCGAGAACTTGCGGATCGGGCGGCGGTTGGCGACCTCCGGCATCGGGTTGTCCATGTCCGCCGCGTATTGCCGCATCCACTCGGTCAACTCGGTCTGCATCTTGGTCGGCGACTGCCACGTGCCGATGTTGTCGCGCTGGATCACCTTCAGGTAGTGCGCCAGCCGCGAGATCATCATCATGTAAGGCAGCCGCGTGCCGAGCTTGTAGTTGGTTTGGTCGCGCAGGCCCTCTTCGGTGCCGGCGAACGTCTTGGGCTTCTGCACCGAGTTGGCGCTGAAGAAGCAGGCCTTGTCGGTGTTCTTGTACATGGTCAGGCCGATGAACCCGCACTCGGCCAGCTCGAACTCGCGGCGGTCGGAGATCATCGTCTCGGTCGGGATCTTGGTTTCGATGCCTTCCAGGGTCTTGTACTGGTGCAGCACCAGGTTCTCGACCATTCCGCCCGACTGCGGGCCGACGCAGTTGCTGGTCCAACGCGAGGTCGCGAAACTGTCGGACAGGCGTGTCGCGAAGGCGTACGCGGCGTTGCCCCACAGGTACTTGGTGTGGCTGTCGGTGACCTGCTCGTGGTAGTTGAAGGCCTTGACCGGGTTCGCCTCGGGATCGTAGGGGTGCCGCAGCAGGAAGCGCGGCATCGTCAGCGCGAAGTAGCGCGAGTCCGCGCTGTCGCGGAACGAGTTCCACTTGGTGTATTGCGGGCCTTCGAAGACGCTCTCAAGGTCCTTCAGCTTACCCAGGCCTTCGTAGTCGTCGAGGCCGAACATCTGCGGCCCCGCGGCAGCGATGAACTGGCAATGTGCCATGGCGGCGACCGCACTGACCTTCTGCATCAGGGCCACGTCCTGCGGGCCGGGACCGAACTCGTAATTGGCGACCATCGACGCGATCGGCTGGCCGCCCGCCGTCCCGAATTCCTCGGTGTAGACGTGCTTGTACAGGCCGCACTTGGGGATTTCCGGCGAGTTTTCGAAGTCCTCCAACAGCTCCTCCTTTGAGACGTTGAGGATGTCGATGCGAATGTTCTCACGAAAATCGGTCTGGTCGACCACGAATTTCAGTCCGCGCCAAGCCGACTCGAGCTTCTGCACGTCCTCGTGGTGCAGGATTTCGTCGATCTGCGAACTGAGCTTGGCGTCGATCTCAGCGATATAGGCGTCGATCAGGGCTTTGTCGATCTTTTCAGCCGGGGAGCTGAATAAATTGGACAGCAGCTCCTGCACGCCGCGCCGGGCGACCCGCCTGGCTTCCTTGTCCTTGATGCCGGTAGCGACGGTGATTTCGTCGAGCAGCGACACCACGTCCTCGGGCATCGCGGCTTCGGCGGCTTGTGCTTCGGGTGCATCAGCCATGTTTGTCTCTCCGCACTTTGAGTTTTCCGTGACGGCCAGCGACCGTCGTTACCGCACCGCGCGCCCGCCGGGGACGCGGCTGACGAGCCAGGCCGGCGTGGCTATCCTTCGCCGCCGCCTTCGCCACCGGCGTCCCCGCCGCCTTCCGATCCCTCTTCTTTGACGAGCGCCTGCATGAGCTTGGCACGGGTCTCTTCGTCCTTGATCACCGCCTGGATCTTCTTGGCGAAATCGCGTTTGTTCGAGAGGGGGGCCTTGAGGGCCGTGAGCGCTTGACGCGTTTCGAGCAGTTTGTTCAACTCAGGCACCTGCCGCGCGATCCGCTCCGGCTCGAAGTCTTTGAGCGACGCGAAATCGAGCTTGACCCCCAACTCGTCGTCTTCCTTGCCGGTCAACTGGTTCTTGACGCTCATGGTCAGCCCCAGCTTCTGGCTCTTCATCACGTCGTTGAAGGTGTCCTTGTCAACCCGCAGCGCTTTGCGCTCCTCGAGCGGCGTCTCGTCGGGCTTGAGCGTGTAGTCGCCCAACATCATCATGCGGAACGGCAACTCCTTCTGTTCCTTGGTGTTGGTCGCCGGGCGATACGTGATGTTGACGCGCTCTTTCGGGGCTTTGGATTGCTGTTTCATGTTGTTCCTCACTGACCGACACGCCGCCGCCGCCCCACCGCCGCGACAGTCCGTGTACCTGGGATACGAAGATGCCCTTAGCCCGCCAATATACCTGGGGTTGAAGGGGCGTCAACAGGCATTTCGGGCCAATTTGCTTCGCCGCCGACCGCGCCCCGGGCGTGCGTCGGCTCGGGCCCACGAAGTGTCCCGGCCCCTGTTGACGGGGTTCGCTGGGATTGCGTGGGTTGCCGAGTGTCGGCGAGGCTCGCCCCGCGCGACCCGGCGGGCGGCGGGGCGGATCGGACCCCTGGCCCCGGCTTTCGAGCCGCGAGTTCTTCGACAGCACAACCGCAGCTCACGCGCTGTTCCGTCCGCCGGTCGAC
Organism: Planctomycetota bacterium; assembly: GCA_022574815.1. Classification (GTDB taxonomy): domain Bacteria; phylum Planctomycetota; class Phycisphaerae; order UBA1845; family Fen-1342; genus JACZRH01. The sequence goes on from JACZRH010000019.1 coordinate 27,545, forward strand.
GGCCGTGGAGAAACAGCTCATGGAGTTTCATTCGGAACCGCGCCGGCGGGCGGGGGAGCGGCTGCATCGCAGATCGGGCCGGCCCGCGTACGAATATGACACGAATGTGGCGCCGTCAATCGAGGAAACGCCGACGAACCTCCCACGCTCGAGGACCTGCGCCACCCATTGCGCGCCTGCGCCCTCAGATTCCTGCGTCGCCGGTGTTAGATTCGCCCACGAGCCGGGTACCTCAGGATGAACGGGATCGAACGGCGGTCCTCGAAGCGAAACGCGACCCTTGGGGGACGGAGGCGACGATGACCCGCACCGGGAGCAACACGGCGCTTGGATTGCGACGCCTGGCCAGGATTGCACTGTCCGTTCCCCTGATGAGCGTGGGAATCAGTTCCGGGTGCAACTCGGGCGAGGAGGCCTTTGGCTGGACCCTATTCGAGCAGATGTCCATCCTCGGCAACGGCGCCTCGACACTCAATTTCTTGGAGTCATTCTGGCGATTCCTGTGAGAATCCGAATGCAGGAATCGGACGCTGCCGGTCCGCGCGGGGGCCGGCACGCGTGGGGCCGGACGCCGAATGCGCGCTACGGCCCTGGCTGACGCGCGGCAGGCCCAGCGTGTACAATCCGCGACCATGATTGACGAATCGGAGTATCGAAACGCGGGCGATTGGCTGGCGCGGGCCGCACGCCCGCTGCTGGTTTCGCATCGCGGGCCGGACGGGGACGCGCTCGGCTCGCTGTGCGCGCTCGCCCGCGC
>JACZRH010000020.1:0-24212 GCA_022574815.1 Planctomycetota bacterium
CAATTATTTAGACAATTCAATCCCTATTATTCCCGCTCCTGAATCCTAGCATTCCAATTCCCCTAAGTCAACAGGAATATTCCCGAAACGCCCCGCTCCAATACAGGCAATGCCACCGATGCTATACTCAGCCGCCGACGCAACCCTCTAACCGCAACCCAGATAATCCTGTAGTGCACACTTCGATACCCAAAGTCGATTCCGAAATTCTGCGTCGGACCGCAGCAGTCAAAACCGCCGCCGCGGGCCTCGGCTTCGATGCCTGCGGGGTAGCCTCCGCAGCCAGGACCGACCCCGAGAACAACTTGGGGCAATGGATTGACCGGGGATATCACGCCGACATGGACTGGCTCCTACGAACCCGTGAACTCCGGCAAGACGTAAAAGCAAAAGTTCCTGGGGCGCGGTCGGTAGTCGTCGTGGCGCGCAATTACTACTACCCCAGACCCGCCGCTCCTGAGAATGCAGGCCGTGTAGCCGCATATGCCTGGGGACGCGACTACCACCGGGTGTTGAGAAAGCCGCTACACGCGCTAGAAGATTTCATCGCCAACATTGAAGATGGGGCCCGCTCCTACGCAAGCATAGACAGCGGCCCGGTCTTGGAACGCACTTGGGCAGAACGTGCCGGAGTCGCCGCCATCGGGAAAAACAGCTTGGGTCTTCGCCGTGACCTCGGCTCCTGGTTCTGCCTAGCGACCATAATCACCACGGTCGAACTGGCCCCCGATGAGCCGACCTATCGCGCGGCGTACGGCAAGCACCTGGCGCAGCGCGGACTGTTTCGCGAGGCCGCGGAGCACCTCCGGTTGGCCTTGGCATCCAATCCCGTCAATCCGGACGGTTGGCTGTTCCTGATCATCTCGCTTACCGAGACCGGCCAATACGCCGACGCTTGGCAGGCTTGCGAGCACGTGCTGCGTGTCGGCAACGGCACCCCGCCCCAGCTCGAGCGAATCGCACGGCTACTGGCGGCTTGCCCGGACGATTCGATTCGCGACGGGGCGCGAGCCCAGCGATTGGTGGACCGCGTGCGGCAGATGGTGCCGGACGAGAAAGCTCCGCCCGATTTTCTCGATACCTACGCTGCCGTCGCCGCGGAGAACGGTGATTTCGCGGCGGCGCTCGCATTCGCGCGGCGGGCGCTCGAGTTGGTGCAACGACAAAACGTCTCCAATCTCGTGACCGAGTACGAGCGGCGGATTGAACAGTATCAAGCATCTCAACCTTTTCGGCTTCGTCCTCGCTGATCAGGACCGTCTTCGCGCGGCACACCGCTGCGGTCCGGTCGGCGGCATGGATTCCCGGAGCCCACCGTAGAGGTTGGCCGTGCTGCGGTACGAAGGTGATCAAGGCGCTCATTTTCGCGCGCGTTTTTTTCCCCACTCTGCCCGGCTACCGCAGGAATAGGCGGATTCGGGCGGGCAGTCCAATCGCATCGCGAACCTGGCATTCCCAGACTGTGAGTACGGACCACCCAGCCCGGCGGAGCGCCCGGCGATTCTCGCGGTCGCGCTGACGGTTTCGTTCGCGCTTTGCCTTCCAATAGGCAGCGTTGGTCTTTGGACAGCGCCGTCCGGCACGACAGCGGTGGAGGTGCCAGAAGCAGCCGTTCACAAAGATCACCGCGCGATGCTTGGGAAGGACCAAATCCGGGCAGCCTGGCAGATCACGCCGATGAAGCCGAAATCGGTACCCCAACCGATGCACGAGCCCGCGCACAACACGTTCGGGGGCCGTGTTGCGGGATCGGATGGCCGCCATGTTCTTCGATCGCTTGGGCGGGACATTCGGAAAACGCCAGGCGGACAGAAGGACCGGCTCTCGAGTCGCGAAGTTAGGTTCGGTACTCGTCGCGGGTAATGGCACCTGCGGCTCCACGAGGCCGTCCACGGCGTCTGCCGGATTCGGTCACCGATGCCGGGCCGGGCTGGACAGCCGACAACTCGCCTATCATACTCGGTCAGCCGCGATTTGCGCTACCCCGGCTGCAAGGCCGTTCGGCCCTGCCTTGGAATGGTGAACCAAGCGGACTAGGACAAAGACGATGACGATGGCGAAAAAGACCGCTCGGCGCAAGGCGACCGCGGGCAAGGCGGTCAAGAAGAAAACCACCAAACACGCGGAATCCAAACCGGACGTAGAGAACACACAGAGCTGCCCGCTCTCGAATCTTCAGCTTGACGGCAGCAATGCTCGCCTGGGGGCTAGCGCCGGCCAATTCAGAAACCAGGCTGATATTCTAAACACAGTCGTGGAAGTGTTCGGCGTTGATGACATTTTGAGCTCGCTCTCAGTGAACGGATACTTCGACGCCGAGCCGTTGGTCGGTGTGCGGATCAACAAGGGGAGCCAGATCCGGATCAAGGAGGGCAACAGGCGCCTCGCCGCTTGCCTGATTCTCGCAGGCGAAGAACGCGCGCGAAACCACAGCAAGCGGACCTCGCAATATCAACGGCTACAGCAAGAATACGGCCGTGCGCCAATCAACAACATTCCCGTTAGAATTGTGAACGACTCAAAAGCACTGCTTTCGTACCTTGGCGTCCGGCATATCGCCGCGTCTCTGCCTTGGGATTCGTACGCAAAGGCTGCGTGGATTGCGAACGTGTTGGAGGATAGTGACCTGACCCTCGAGAACGTGAGCCGGATGATCGGCGACCAGCACAAAACGGTCGCGCGCACTTTGGAGGGCTACTACTTCGTCAACCAGCTCATCGATACGGCACAGTTTGCGCCAGGTGACAGTTTTCGGCCGGGGCGGGGGAGCAACCCTCTCTACCCGTTCTCGTGGGTCTATACGGTCCTTGGTTACGGCCCTGTCCGCGAATGGCTCGGTCTGACGGATCTCAGCCGAGCCGGACGCGAGAAGAAGCCCATCAAGGGAGAGAAGAAACTGGACGAGGCGGCAGAACTGCTAGTGTTCCTGTTCGGCAACAAGAGCAAGGGCCGCCGGGCAGCGATTACAGATTCCCGTCAATTTGGCGATCTGGCCAAGGCGATTGCGTTTCCGGAGAGCCGTCGCTGGCTCAAGCGGGGAAAAACCACAGAGGAGGTTACGCACCTGCTCAAGCCGGCCAAAGAGCGAGTTGCCGAGAGCTTGTTGGATGCGCAGGACGCCCTGACGGGTGCCCTTGGCCCGCTGTCGCAAGGCGAAGTCAGCCGGCAAGAGGCGGACGATCTGCTCGTGCCTAGCCGGAAGGTTCGCAGTCTCGCCGTGAACGTCAACACGAAAATCGTGTCGATCGCTCAGAAAGACGAGGACGAGTGACAGATGCCGAGCACGTCTGGTTGGGAAACACGAAAACAAGATGAGAGAGTTGCGAGGAATACGGACCAAGCCGAGTTTGCCGCAATCATCCACAACTCTTCGAATTTGGAGACGGGCACGTTTGATGATCGTATCGCTGGCGTACTTGACGATTACGAGGTTGTCCATCCTCTCGGGATTTCTCGCTGGGCGGACGACGACCACATTCTCGATAATGCAACGAGCGAAATCGGAATAGAGGTTAGGCGGCGCAAAAACGTCCTTGGCGACGCGTATCCGTTCCGAGTCAGTGGAAACCGCCTCATATACCGAGCGAGCTCAACGCTCGCCTATGAATTCTGCCTGGCCGTGTGTGAATCTCCGAGCTTGACCGAAGGCAGATACAAAGTTCTGCCCCGGGCGTTTGAGCGCCTCGCGCGAGACGTACTAGTTTGTTTCCTTGGGCCCGGGGCGAAGGGTCAGAGAACGGGCTGGCCTCCCGATCGAGACCGTCCCAAGCGGTTCAAGGATCTCATTCAGAAACTGAATCGTCTGACGGGGGAATGGGTTTGGTCTCCGGATCCGGGCCTGCCGAACGACCCTAACGACCCGAATGATCAAGGGCTCGATGTCGTAGTTTGGAAAGAGGTTTCTGACGGCCGAGCCGGGAAGCTGTTTCTGCTGGGCCAGTGCGCATGCGGCGACAACTACACGAGTAAGCTTCACGAACTTGACGCAAACTTCACGAGGCTGCGAAAATGGCTGGGCACGATGTGCTGGGCTTGGCCAACGCGAGTCTTTTGCACGCCGCGGCACATCCCGAACGATGCCGATTTTCAACAGATCAACAGAGAAGCCGGGCTAACGTTCGACCGCATACGAATAACGCTGTTAGCCGAGGGCGACGAATCCCGCGAGTACATTCGCGAGCAAGCGCGAAAGCCGTACGCCGACCTTATTCGGCTCGTCATCCCCGGCTTTGAAGTTGGTCAACGAGCGCCTTCGCGACGGCCTCGAAAAGCGGAGGCGGAACGGCGTTCCCAATCGCACGGAAACGCAGCTTCACGGAGCAAACGTCGAAAGCGGCCGGATCGGAAAACCCCTGCAAAGCGGCACACTCGAGGTAGCTGAACCGCCGCGATCGTCCGAGTCTCGTGAATTCCCATTTGTCCGGCCCAAGTTTTTTCAGCGGCGGAGAATCCGGATGCAGTCCGACGTGACGCCAATGCGCGACGATGCAGGTGGCCTGCTGAGCCCACGTACGTCGCCGGTTCCGTGAAAGATAGTACCAGTGAAGGGGCTCCGGATCGTATGACCCGTCGGGCGCGTGGCGCATGTGCCAGATCGCACTGCGCAGCGTGTAAAAAGGCCTGCGGCCTGCCCCCTTACCGTGCGTTGGCTTCGGAAATTTGTACGTCAGCCCTTCAGCGCTGCGAATACCGGCGATAAAAAGCCGGCGCCGGTCCTGGGCCAGACCGTAGTCCTTCGCATCCAAGACCTTCCAGGTGACGCGATAGCCCGCCAGCCGATATCGGACAAGCTGGTTGGTCAGGAGCTGCCGATTGTGGGCAAACCGCATGCCGTCGACATTCTCGGCGATGAACGCGAGCGGCCGGACGCGGCGTACGACGCGGTCGAATTCTTGGTAGAGAAAGTTGATTTTGTCCCCGTTGTTTCGCCGGCCCCCTTGGCTGTAACCCTGGCAGGGGTAGCAGCCCGCGACAATGTCCGCCTTTGGAAATCCACTTATCCTCCGGATGTCGCCCGGATTCATCGTGCTCATGCCCGTGACGCGTTCGAATATCTGGCAGGCTGATTCATTGATTTCATTGGACCAGATTGGCTCGATGCCGGCGCTGCGGAGGCCTATGTCGCTGCCGCCGCAACCGGCGAACAGAGAGATCGCTGAAAAGTGGGATCTGCCTCGACTCACGACCGCGCCTCTTGAAGACCGTGGTGGAGCTTAGTGTTTCGGAGGCGTTCGGCAAGCCTGTTCGTGCGATTGCGAGAGGCGAGGGTGAGCGTTACGAAAGTAGACAGTGGGGCTGCCGCTGGGCGGTTGGACACCGCCGCACGCGGATTGTATACGTCCGTTTTGCGCAGCGCGCGCTTACATGAACGGGCAAACGTGAACGCCGCCGATTTCTCGCACGCAGATGAGTCTTCGCCGCCTCCCGCTCGCCGAAATGGCGCGGCGTGGCTGTGGGGCGCGGCGCTCATCGCGGTGCTGAGCCTGGCGGCGTACTGGCCGGCGCTGCAAGCCGGGTTCATCTGGGACGACGACCAGTATCTCACCCGCAACCAGCTCGTCCAGGCCTCGGACGGGCTGTCCGGGATCTGGCTTACGAACGAGACGCCGCAATATTACCCGCTGGTTTTCACGACCTACTGGATCGAGCACAAGCTCTGGAAGCTCGCCCCGCTCGGGTACCACCTCGTCAATGTGCTCCTGCACGTCGCGAACGCGGTCCTCGTCTGGCGCGTGGCGCGACGGCTGAAAATCCCGGCGGCGTGGTTCATCGGGGCGGTCTTCGCGCTGCACCCGGTTCACGTCGAATCGGTCGCGTGGATCACCGAGCGGAAGAACGTCCTATCCGGGCTGTTCCTCCTGCTGGCGCTGCGGGCGTACCTGCGTTTTGACGAGACCGGGCGCCGCAGGCACTACGCGTATGCCTTCGGTCTCTTCGTCGCGGCGTTATTGAGCAAGAGCGTCACGGCGATGCTCGCGCCGGCGCTGCCGTTCGTCCTGCTCCACAGGCATTCCAAATTGACGGCGCGAAAGCTGCTTCCGATTCTTCCGCTCGTGATCCTCGGAGCAGGCGTGGGCTGGAACACGGCCCGGCTCGAGCAGAGCAAGGTCGGAGCCGAGGGCGACGAGTTTCGTCAGACGCTCGTGCAAAGGGCGCTGATCATCGCGCCCAGCGCCTACCTCTTCTATGCCGGCAAAATCGCGTGGCCGCACCCGTTGATGTTCAACTACCCGCGCTGGGAGGTGGATACCGGCGCGGCGGGTCTGTACGTGCCGTTGGTGGTGGTGATCGTCGCGCTCGCGTTCGCCGTCACGGCGTATCGCTGGTTCGGCTGCGGGCCGCTGATCCTGATGTTGTTCAGCGCGATCATGCTCTTTCCCGCACTCGGGCTGCTGAATGTTTTTCCGCAGCGCTACTCCTTCGTCGCCGACCACTTTCAGTACCACGCCAGTCTGGGGTTTATCGTTCTGTATGTCGCGCTGCTCGTGTGGATCGGCCGGCGGCTCGTGCCGGCGGCTCGCGCCCGGCCGCTCGGGTACGCGGCGGCGGGGGCCGTTCTGCTCGTGCTGGCGGTGCTGACCTTTCGTCAGAGCGGCTCGTACGAGAGCCGGCAGCGTTTGTGGGAGGACACGCTCAAAGCGAATCCCGACTCGTGGTTCGCGAAGACCAATCTCGGCGTCGTCTATCGCGACCTCGGGCGCTACGAGGACGCCGCGGTGCTTTTCGCGCAAGCCGTCGAGAACGAGACCGCCCGCCCGGAGGCTTATTACAGTTGGGGGGTGACGCGTTTTCGGCAGGGCCGTCTGCCGGAGGCCATCGAATTGTTTCGCAAAGCGCTCGACGCCAACCCGCTCTACCTCGAGGCGGCGAGCAATCTCGGTAACGCGCTCTTACGCGCCGGGCAGGTGGACGAAGCGGCCGCCGTCCTGCAAAGCGCCTTGCAGCACCCGCAAAACCGCAGCCGACTCGCGATGCCGTGGCGCAACCTCGGCGCCGTGCGCCAGGCGCAGGGTGATTTGACCGAGGCGGAGCGCTGCTACGTGCGGGCCGTTGAAATCAATCCGCATGACCCGCAATTCCGAACGGCCTACGCCAAGTTTCTGATCGACGCCGAGCGTTACGCCGACGCGATTCCCGTGCTGCGCACGGCACTGGCGGTGCCCGGACCGAACCCCGACGGCTGGCTGGGGCTGATGATCGCGTTGATCGAAGTCGGCGACTACCGCGCGGCGGCGCTGGCGTACAACCAGGCGATCCGCAACGGGTCGGCGCTGCTCTCGCACCACGAGCGGGCGGCCTGGTTGCTGGCGACCTGCCCCGACGACTCCATCCGCAACGGCGAAGAGGCGCAGCGCATCGCCGACCGGTTGGTGGAAGCGCTCGGGCGCAACGCACCGATGACGTATCGGGCCACGTTTGCCGCGGTCGCGGCCGAGAACGGCGATTTTGCGATGGCGGTTGCGTTGATGGAGCGAGTGCTGGCCTGGTCCCGAGAGGCGCAGATCGCCGAGCTTGTGTCGGCGTACGAAGAGCGGCTCGCGCTATATCGGGCGTCGAAGCCCTATCGGCTGCGCCCGCGCTGACGCCGGCGGACGCTCATGCGTGGACGCCGCGACAGCCGCCGTGTATATCCCAGCAAGATTCACTATGGCTCTGCAAGACCTGTCCATTCTCGCCGACCTGAACGAGCCGCAGCGCCGCGCCGTCACGCACCGCGACGGCCCGCTGCTGGTATTGGCCGGGCCGGGCAGCGGGAAGACGCGCGTCATCACCCGCCGCGCCGCGCAGCTCGTCGCCAGCGGGGTTCCGGCCCGCAACATCCTCGCGCTGACGTTCACGAACAAGGCCGCCGACGAGATGCGGCGACGGATTCGGGTGCTCGGCGCGGGCGAGGGCATGTGGGTCTACACGTTTCACGCGCTGGGCGCGCGGCTGCTGCACGAATTCGGCCCGCTGGCGCGGGTCGAGCCGAGCTTCACGATCTACGACGAGGCCGACCGGCTGCGATTGATCAAGACCGCGATGCAGGCCTGCGAGGTGGGCGAGCACCTGATCCAGCCGCAGGCCGTGCAAGCCGACATCAGCCGGGCCAAGAACCGCTTGCAAACGCCCGAGCAGTACGACATCGGGTCGGGCTTCGTCGAGGACCGGACGGTGCGGCGCGTATACGCGGCCTACGAGAAGCTGCTGGAGAAGCACAACGCGGTCGATTTCGACGATCTGCTGATGCGGGTTGCGATCGTGCTGCGCGATCACCCGGAAATCGTCGAGCGGCTCAACATCCGCTTTCGCTATCTGCTGATCGACGAGTACCAGGACACCAACCACGCCCAATACCTGATCGCCGACTATCTTTCGCAGCAGCACGAGAACATCTGCGCGACGGGCGACCCGGACCAGAGCATCTACGCCTGGCGCGGGGCCGACCTCGGGAACATTCTGGACTTCGAGCGCGATCATCCGGACGCCGTCGTCGTTCGGCTCGAACAGAATTACCGCTCGACCGGCAACATCTTGCGGGTCGCTTCGCGGCTGATCGCGGCCAATCACAAGCGCAAAGTCAAGGACCTCTGGACGGAGAACGAGCCGGGCGGGCCGGTGCGGGTGTGGAGCTTCGCCGAGGGCCGCGACGAGGCGGAGCGAATCGCGGCGACGATCGCCGAACAGTGCGCGGACGAGCGGGCCTACGGTGATTTCGCGATCGTCTACCGGATCAACGCGGTCTCGCGCGGGCTGGAGGAGTCGCTGCGATCCCGCGGGATCCCGTACCGGATCGCGCGGGGGCTCGAGTTCTACAACCGCAAGGAAATTAAGGATGTGGTCGCCTACCTGCGCGTGCTGGTCAACCCGGCCGACGCGCTCGCGCTGCTTCGCATCATCAACACGCCGGCGCGCGGCATCGGGGCGACCACGCTGGGGCGCCTGCGCGAGATCGCGGCCGAACGCGGGCTGGCGCTGATCGACGTCGTCGCCCGGGCGCGCGAGTTTCCCAAGCTCAAGACCGCGGTGCGCAAGCTCGCCGCCTTTACGGACCTGCTCGAGCGCCTGCGCCCCTGCGTCGAAAGGCGCGTGAGCGACGCCGTCGGCGATTGCCTACGGCTGTCCGGGTTGGAGGCGTCGCTGGAGGAGGAGCGCGAAAGCGGGGGGGAGGACCGCCTCGCGAACGTGCAGGAGTTGGTCAGCGCCGCCGTCCGGTTCGAGGAGGAAACTGTCGAGCCGACGCTGGTCGAGTTCCTCGAGCGTGTCAGCCTGGTCAGCGACCAGGACCGCGTCGACGAGACCGCCGGCTGCGTGACGTTGATGACGCTCCACGCCGCCAAGGGGCTCGAGTTCCCGGTCGTGTTCATCGTCGGTCTCGAGCAGGGGCTGCTGCCGCACGAGCGCTCGCTGAAGCAAGGCTCGCGGCAGGACGGCTCGCTCGAGGAGGAGCGGCGGCTGTGTTTCGTCGGGATCACACGGGCCAAGCGGATGCTCGTCCTGAGCCACGCGGCGGAGCGCATTCTGCGCGGATCCTGGGTGCCGCGCTGTGCCTCGCAGTTCCTCGCCGAGATCGATCCCGAGGCGGTGCAGTGCGAGTCGTTTCGCCCGGCCGCGCGCCGCGCGCCGCTGCGGCCACGGGCAGCGCAAGAGCCCGACGAAGACGGCTTCGTTCGGCTGGACGACCAATTGCCGCCCAACGAACGTCCACGGGAACGGCGACCGGGCCGACCGGGCGTGTTTGGGACGATCGAATCTGATGCCGAACCCGATATGATCGAGCTCGATCGGGGCGACCGCGATCCCCGCGCCCAAGAGCGGTCGCGCTTCGCCGATTGGGAGCCCGGCATGTTCGTCACGCACGAGAAATACGGGCCCGGGCAGGTCGTGTGGATACGGCCCGGCGGCGGTGAGACCCGCGCGTCGGTCAGGTTTCCGACCTACGGCGAGAAAACGTTCATCCTCGAATTGTCCCCGCTCTCGAAGCTGGAACGCGGGCGCAAGGGGTAGCGGCGGTCGCCGGGGCGGCTATTCGGTGAGCCGGCTGAGCAACTGCGTCGCCAGGGCTTGCTCGGGATCGAGCTGCAGCGCGAGGCGATACGATTCTCCGGCGGCGGCACGGTCGCCGAGCCGCTCGTACACGCGGCCGTGGACGAGCAGTGCTTCGACCTTGGAATCGTCCAACGCGAGCGCGAGTCGAATGACACGCTCGGCCTCGCGCGGGTTTCTGTCGGCAAGCAGCAGGGCGGCCAGCACCACGTGGGCCTCGGCAGAATCCGGCAGGAACGAGGTCGCACGCCGGGCCGCGGCGATGGCGTCGTCGCGCTCGTGCAGGATTTCGTGGGTCCGCGCGAGCAGCAGCCACAAGCTCCCGGCCGTCGGCCGCTGCGTGGTGAACCGCTGCAGCCAGTCGGCCGCGTGGCGAAATTGCCGCGTGGCGAGCAGCGAGGCGGCGTAGGCACTCATGATGAACTGATCGGGGCTGGGCTGATCGAGAACCAGCGGCTCGAGCTGGAGCAGGGCTTCGCGATGCCGCCCGAGCCAGTGCAGGCAGAGCGCCAACGACCGCCGTGTGGGTGGGTCGTCGATGCCCAGAGCGAGCGCTCGCCCGTAGCTGTCGCAGGCCGCGGCCAGCTCACCCGCTTCGCGCGCGAGCTCGGCGCGGGCGAGGTGATAGGCGGCGTCCGATCCGAAGCGTTCGAGCTGGTCACGCAGGATGCGCATCGCCTCGATCGCGTCGCCGCGCTGCGCGACGGCCTGCGCGAACGCCAGCAAGTGCTCCAGCACATCGGGTTCAAGGGCGACGGCTTGTCGAAAGGCATCGACGGCGCGGTCCCAATCCCGCTGCCGCTCGAAGATCGTGCCCAGCAGATACGCCGCTGCGGCGAATTGGGGATGCGACTCGCGCAGCGTTTCGAGCACGCGGCGGGCCGCGTTGTGGTCGCCGTGAGCGATGTAGGCCCGCGCGAGCAACTCCCCGTGCGCCGGTTGGGTGGGGGAGAGGGTGACGGCCTCTCCGGCCAGGTGGATCGCGTCGCCGACGCGTCCGCGGTACAGGTCGGCGCTGGCCTGCTCGTATTTGAGCGCGGCCCGCTGCGCGTCCCACGCGAGCCGGGCCTCCTGCTTTGGATCCGACTGAAAGCTCTCGCACCCGATCAACACCGTCGAGCCGCAGCAAAGCGCGGCCGCACCGGCGCACAGCGTGCGTCGTCTCGCGACGGAACGCGGTTCGTTGCCCAAGATTGGCGGTTTGAAACTCATGAACCCTCCTCCGTCTCGGCGTCCTCGAGGTTCGGGACCGGCAGTGCGCCTTCGATCAACCGGCTGACATCCGGCCGGCCGAAACGCCGCAACGGCTTGAGCCCCGCTTCGGCGCGAATCAGGTCGTGTACGAACGAGCGCAGCACCGCTCCGTCCGCGTGCCACATCCGCTCGTTCAACAGCCGCTCCTGAAGGCGGATCGCGGCGATATGACGCGGAGTCATGTGCAGAGCCATCCGCACGGCGGACAAGGCCTTGTCAAGGTCGCCGGCTTGCAGGTGTTCGAGCGCCCTGCGGTAGCGGGCCTCGGCGAGTTGCTCGCGTCCGATCCCCATCAGTCCTCTGCGCGCGCCGACGCGCACGCGTTCGATGTTCTCCACGGCCTCATCGACGAGTTCCTGGCCGTCGTCGGGACTGTCCAGCACGTGGACCGTCAGCAGGATGATGATCTCCTCGCGCACGGTCTGGTCCTGATTGACGCCGAACAACTGACCCAAAATCGGGATGTTGCCGAGCAGCGGGACCCGGTTCGAGGTGGCGGTCGTCCGCTCGCGAAACAACCCGCCGATCAGGATCGTGTGGCCGTCCTTGAGCAGGATGTTGACGGTTACTTCGGTGGTTTCCTGGAACGGCAGATTGGCCGAGGTCAGCCCGCCGTTGCTGTCCTCGGGGTGAATTTCCATCCGAACGTTTCCGTCGGCGAGCACGAAGGGCCGAAAAATGAGCCGGGTGCCGGTCTCGAGGAACTCGACGGTCTGGACGGCCGCGGTCTGCGTGACGGTGGTGGTCAGGTAACCGTCACGGCGGCCGACGATGACCTCGCCGCGCTGCTTGTTGAGCGTGAGCAGCTTGGGGTTGGCGAGGATGGTCACGTCCGTGATCTGCTCGAGGGCGCGGATGAAGGCGGCAACCTGGTTCTTGACGATGCCGAACGTCAGTCCGCCGTCGGGCACGATGTGGTTGAAGTCGGTGCGTGTGGTGATGTTGGTTTTTTTCAGGCGTGACGACGGGATGGCGCCGACGCTGATCTCGGTGACACCCGGGCTGACGCCGCCGAGGAGCTGGAAGTCGACGCCGTCGAGCGTGTTGAAATCGATACCGAGCGCGTTTTGCTCGTTGAGTGTGGTGCGCATGATGGTCGCTTCGACCAGCACCTGCTTGGGGCGGACGTCGATGCTCTTCAGCACCGTCGCGACCCGCGCCAGGTTCACCGGGTAATCCACGACGATCAATACGTCCGCGTAGGTCGGACTGAATCCGCCGGCGGATTCGCTGTTCGAGCCGATGCCGACCTCGGCGTCCGCCGTGCGCGAGGTCGTGGCGGAATCGGAGAGCAGTGGCTTGATGAGCGCTTCGGCGTCGCCGGCGGTCATATAGTTCAGCTGAAAGACGCGCATCTCCAGCTTTTCCATCGGGTCGTCGCTGAGTTCGGGCATGACGTGAATGACGTTTCGCCGCTCGACGTGCGTCAGGCCGCGGGCCGAGAGCATCGTGTCGAGGGCCTCTTCGAAGGTAACCTTGCGCAGGACCATGCTGACCTGCCCGCTGACGCCGTCGTGCGCGACGATGTTGCGCAGGGTCTGTTCGCTGAGCATTTCCAGCGCGATGATGATGTCGACGTTGCGGAAGCGCACATCGAGCAAGCCGGACTCGCCGACCTCAACGTGGTCGGGGCCGGAACTCGACTCCGCAATTTGATCTCCGTCGTCACCTACGGGCGGGGGCCCGCCGGCCACTTGCGCGAGTAGAACGCTGAACAGGAAGAAATAGCTCATCGACCTCACCCGCGAGACGATGGAACACCCGAACCACGCAGGGCGCGACGCCCGCGCCTGAGGTCGTGGAACCCTATCGCCTGTTATCGGCACCGCTTCGTTACAGACTGTTGCCTCATGGGCGGGCCGCCGTGGGATCGGCGTACCCTCGGCGAAGGAATACTCACAGCAAGCGGCAGGAGTGGCGACGAGCGTTATCGGACTACGATTGCCAAGCCCAGACGCGCGACATACGCTTAGCGACGCGATGGCCGAGCAACACGCCACGATCGACCAGCTCCGTCGAATCCTCGACGTCACCCGCCGAATGGCCGCCACCACCGACCTCGACGTCCTGCTGAGCATGATCGTCGACGCGGCGTGTCAGGTGCTCGAGTGCCAGCGGGCCACGATCTTTCTCTACGACCAAGCATCCAACGAGCTCGTCTCGCGCGTCGCGAAGGACGCGCGCGAGATTCGCTTTCCCGCCGACCGCGGAATCGCCGGCGCGGTCGCCCAAGGCCGCAAGCTCATCAACGTGCCTGACGCCTACGCGGACGAGCGTTTCAATCCCGACGTCGATCGCAAGACCGGCTTTCGCACCCGCAACCTGCTCACGCTGCCGCTGGAGAATATCGAGGGCCGGCTCACCGGCGTCCTGCAAGTGCTCAACAAACGGGGCGGACCCTTCGACCGGAACGACGAGGACCTCGCCGGTGTGTTCGGCGCGCAGGCGGGCGTCGCGCTGCACCGCGGAAAGCTGCTCGAGGAATACGCCGAGAAGCAGCGCCTCGCCCGCGACATGGACATCGCCCGCACGATTCAGCGCGGCCTGCTGCCGAAGGAGAATCCGACCGTGCCCGGCTACGAAATCGCCGGTTGGAACCGCTCGGCCGACGAGACCGGCGGGGACTGCTACGACTTCATACCGCTGCGCGACGGGCGGCTGGCGATCCTGCTGGCCGACGCGACCGGGCACGGCATCGGCGCCGCACTGGTCATCGCGCAGTGCCGCTCGCTGGTCCGGGCGATGCTCTCGGTTTCCGAGGACCTCTTGCGCATCGCGGCGAGCGTCAACAGCCTGCTGGCGCACGACCTGAGCGAGGAACACTTCGTCACGGCGTTCGTGGGAATTCTCGACCCGGCGCGGCACACGATCGAATACGTCGCGGGCGGTCAGGGTCCGCTGTTGCTGGTGACGCGCGACTCGGTCGACAACCGCACCGCCAGCGACCTGCCGTTCGCGGTGCTGGCGGACCACGAGTTCACCGACAAGTCGAGTTTTCAGCTCGAGCGCGGGGCGATAGTGGTGCTGCTGACCGACGGGTTCTTTGAGACCGCCGATCAGCAGCAAGCCTTCTATGGCGAGGACCGCGTCGCCGAATTCGTGCAGGCCCACCTGTCGGACCCGCTCGAGACGCTCATCGAGCGTTTGCACGATTCCGTGCGGGAGTTTCGCGGCGCGCTGCCGCAGGCCGACGATCTGACCGCCGTCCTGATTCGCCGAACCGAATAGCCGCTCGAGTTGACAGCGTTCGGCCCCTTCTTTTCGTAGCGGATCGGCATCGTTACGATTTGGGCGTGGACGAGACCGCGCTCATCGAACGCTGCCGGGCCCGAGAACGCGAAGCGCAGCGTGAGCTATACGAAAAATACTCCCGGCGGATTTACAATCTCGCGCTGCGCATGACGCGCAACGCCGACGACGCCTTCGAGATCGCGCAGGACACGTTCGTGCGCGCGTTTGAGCGCATCGACTCATTCGACCGGCGCTCGCAATTCGGAACGTGGCTTCATCGCATCGCGACGAACGAGGCGCTCCAGCTTCTGCGCCGCCGAAAGATCCGGCAAAAGCACCTACGGCTCATCGCCGAGTCGCGCACCGCACAAACCGACCACAATCCCGAAACCGATTACGAAGACCTGGAAGAGGCTCTGGCTCGCTTATCGGGCGAGGCCCGGGCGATCCTGCTGCTGCGATACCAGGAAGGGTTCGACTATGCCGCGATCGGGGAGGTGCTCGGCTGCCCGCCGGGCACGGTGGCCTCGCGGCTCAGCCGTGCCCGGGCCGAGCTGCGACGGAACCTCGACGATTCAGGGGCGACAGCGGAAGGAAAGGGGATGTCAAAGCATCCAACTTGAGGACCCGCCGGGCCGCGCGACTGTCCCGGTCGGGCCGGGAATCGGCAGGCGGCGATTGCCATGAACTGCGAGAAACTACGAGCACAACTCGGCGAGTACCACGACGGCGAATTGTCGAGTGAGGCCGTTCGGCGGTTGGACACCCACTTGGCCGAGTGCGGTGGCTGTCGTGAAGCCCTCGAGTCGATTCGCGCGCTGGCGACCCGGGTGGAAGGATGGGAGGCCGTCGCACCGCCGGCAAATCTTTGGCAGGCCATCGCCAACCGGCTGGACAGGAGGGTCGCCGCGCACGCGCGATCGGGTCCGCTGGCCTGGCGTCCGCTGGCTACCGCCGCCGCGGTGCTGCTCGTCGTGGGCTTGGGCTGGTTGTTTGTGGGCGGTCCGGGGACCTCGACCGCGACGGCTCACGAATTCGACTTCACCCCTCTGCTCAACAACGTCGGCGACGACCTGGGAATCGGGCTGCGGGCGTTGATCGAGCGCTACGGCGGGCGGTCGACGACGCTGGACGAGGCCGCTAAGACCATGCGCGTACGCGTCCACCCGCCCGAGGAGCTTCCCGGCGAGATGCGTTTGCGCTCGATGCACATGGTGAACATGGGTGACCACGAGAGTCTCACGTTTCATTTCGCCGGCCCGCGCGACCAGATGCTGGTCATGCAGTGCCCGCCTGGAATGCGCAAACAATACGGCGGCCGGGAGTGTCTGCCATGCACGGTGGGGGCCCGGCCGGGCCAAGTGGTGCGTGAAGGCCCGTGGCGGCTGGTTCACGTCGAAAGTGAGAACGTGTGCATCTGCGTCGTCTCGCGGCTGGACGAGTCGACCGAGCTGGCGGCAGTGCTCGAATTGCTGAGAATCGACTACTGACGAAGGCCGGCGCTCGAGTTCGCATGCTCACGCCGACAACCAACCCAAGAGACCGCGTGTCTCCGCCTGCTTTGGCAAGGCAATCGTGCTGTCAGCGGCCTCTCTCAGGGCGTCGGCGGCTATGCGACCGCGGTGAGCCGTAGGCGTTGGAGCCGAAGACGTAGATGGCCGACGGGGAGCGGGCCTTGCGCAGTCGCCGAACGATCTCGGAGAGGGTTCGCTCCAGGTCATCAGCACTCAAAACGGGCACGCACATCTCCAGCGGTCCACCAGGAGGGATGGCGCCAATCTACCACATTTCGACCGCGACTTCTTCCATTCCCCGTTGTGACTACCGGGCACGTGGCACCGCCGCGGCTCGATTGGGTCGGACAGCTTGACGGGCGACGCACTGCCGCGATGATGCACGCGCTTCAAGGACGCGTCCACGACCCCAACGGATTCGATTCCAAACGAATTGAGCGGAACCGCTCGGAGGGTGCGGCACCATGCGAATCTTCGTCACCGGCGGCGCCGGCTACGTCGGCAGCCATTGCGTCCGGCACCTGGTCTCGGCCGGGCACGCTGTCACGGTTTACGACAGCTTGATCCACGGGCATCGCCGCGCCGTCGATCCCAAGGCCGAGTTTATTCAGGGTGACCTGGCCGACGCGAAGACGCTCGATCAGGCCTTTGTCGCCGGGCACTACGACGCACTCATGCACTTTGCGGCGTTTCTCAACGTCGGTGAGTCGGTCGAGCAGCCGTTGAAGTATTACCGCAACAACATCGCGAACACGATCACGCTGCTGGAGTGCATGCAGCGGGCCGGCATCCAACGCATGGTCTTCAGCAGTACCTGCGCGATCTACGGCGAGCCCGACGACCTGCCCATCACCGAAGACCTGCCCAAGCAGCCGATCAGCCCCTACGGCTGCTCGAAACTGGCGATCGAGTGGCTGCTCCGTGATTCGGCGGTGGCGTGGGGGCTCGGGTCGGCGTCGCTGCGATATTTCAACGCGGCCGGAGCGGCGGCGGACGGGACGATCGGCGAGGACCACAGCCCGGAGATTCACCTGATCCCGGTCGTGCTCCAGGTCGCGCAGGGCAAGCGGCAGAATCTGAAAGTGTTCGGCACGGACTTTCCGACCCCCGACGGGACGTGCGTTCGCGACTACGTGCATGTGGAGGACCTCGCCGACGCGCACCTGCGGGCGGTGCAATCGCTCAAAGACGGCGTTGCGGAGGGCTTCAATGTCGGAACCGGGCGGGGGACTAGCGTTTTGGAAATCATTAGTGCCGCGCGGACCGTGACCGGTCACGGCATACCGGTCGAACTCACGGAAAGGCGCGCCGGCGATCCGCCGGCGCTGTACGCGAGTTCCGATAAACTACAAAATCGCGTCGGCTGGGAGCCCCGCTATCGTGACGTCGAGGCGATCATCGAAACCGCATGGCGCTGGCACAAGGCCCACCCGGACGGGTTTGGACCGGAATAAATTCGCTTAGAGCTTGCTCAGATAGGAAGATATCGGCTATACTACTGATTGGACGGCTGTAGGTGGCAACGAGAAATAGTGTCATAAGCAGTATCATAGCGTCGATTAATCATTAATCCGCCCTCATCCTCCGTCCTTTGAGGCGTGTGTCTGCAAGAATCACAGGCACCGTACGACATCCACAGCCATAGTGTGTTTTGATCGCGGGTTTCCGCGACACGCAAGGGCCTCGCGCTCCGTCGGCCCAAACCGACGGCGAGCCGCGCTCGGGCGTGTCCGGTCATTCGGCGAGCTTGCCCGCCTTCGCGGCCCGCCAGTCGGCGGGAGCGCGAACGGCGAGGTTTCATAATGTTGAGATTCAAACTGGCTTCTTACACAGGAATCCGTGAATGAGCTGGGCCCCCCCAGGTTTGAAACGAAAACCCAGGACGGTTGAGGAGGCCTTCGGGCCGCCCGTGACGGACGTGGAGCTGAAGTCCAACCTCTCCGTGCTCGAGCAGAAGCTCAACCGCGAGATGGTTTGCCACGCCGGCAAGAACCAGGTCTACCTGCGTTCGCTGCTGACCGGCCGTTCGACCACACGCCCGCGCGTCGCGCTGAAGTGCCATTTGCGGCGTGACATCGGGCAGACCCCGGAGGTGTTCTTCGAGCACATTCGCGACATCTGCTGCAGCGATCCGGAAAAGTGCAAGGCGTATATGAGCTTCAAGGGCAGACACGTGGTGACTTGATTCTTCAATCAGACCAAATGCTCTCCGCGTCCCGGTCGGCTGTGTAGGCCGGTTGTGACGTGGTGGGAGCCTTGCGGGCACGGCGTGTGGTTTCGCTGGGAACACGCCGTGCTTTTTTTGGTGGCACCCGCTTCCTGTTCGCGGGTGGTTCAGGACTTGTCGGCCGGCTTGTCCTCGGCGGCGTTTTCCAACTGTGGTGGCGTGGCCGGCTCGGGCCGCAGGGCGGCGATGCGGCGATCGAATTCGCCGACCTGCTTGCTCGTCAGGATCGAACGCACCGCTTGGATCAGCTCGTTCAGCGCGCGCCGGCGGCCTTTCTCACCGTTGAGCAGACTCTCCATGCGGAACCGCTTCGGAAACGCGGCCTGGAGCTTGCCCAGCTTTTGGGTTTGAGCAGCGGTCAGCTCGGCGTCGCGAGCGATTTGGTAGACGTCGACGGGCGCGAAGGTGCCCGAAGGGTTATGCCTCAGTCTGTCGCGGACCCGGTCGAGACGTTTGGTCTGCTCGGGCGTCAAGAGCTGCTGTTTGATGGCTTCGATGAACTCCTTTTCGGCGACAACCGTGGGCGACATCGCCATGATCTCTTGCCGCAGTGCAAGGGTCTTGGCACGATCGCCGGCCCGTACGGCGGCCCGAACCTGCTGGGAAAGATCCATCAGTTCCTCGGCGTGCGCCTTGACGTACTCGATCGCGGTGTCCATCGCCTGGCGATAGACGAGCTCGATCAGTTGGTCGTAGTCGGCCCGTTGTTCGTCGGAAAGCTGGAGCTGGCGAGCGATATACCTTAGTTTGGCCTCGCCGCTCAGGGTGGCCTGTGGCCGTGCGTTTGAAGGCGGTGTCCGCGGCGTGAGCTGCGCGATTGCGGGACCGGCAGCGATCGACGCCAACAAGAACGGTATTGACATTCGATGCATGGCAAATCCTCGTGAAAGAACCTTCGGCACAGTGGCGGCCCACACTTTAACGGACCCTCGGGCGCGCGGCTATCCGCCCTCGCCGGCCGGCGTGCCGGGCAGTGTCGGGATTGCGGGTTTGGTTGGGGAATCCTCGACGCGCATCGCATCGATGACCCGGTCGTATTCCTCGGCTTGCTCCGGAGCCAGCAGGGCGCGCAACTCCTTGATGAAGTCGTCGCGAACGACCGCCCGCCCGACGGTGTCGTTGGGGCCGACCTCCAGCCGCATCCGCTCCCGATATTTCTTCATTAGCGGCGGGACTTTCGCGCTCTGCTCGGGAGACAACCCCACGTCGCGGGCGACATATATAGCATCCATCAGGTGCAGTTTTCCGGACGGGTTTCGATAGAGCCGCATGCGGACCTTCTGCATGCGCTCGATCTGCGAATCGTCCAAGAGCTGCTGGGCGACCCCTTCGAAAAACGCCGTTTCGGCCATGTTGGTGGGCGACAGCAGTTGCATTTCGCGTTGCAGATCGTCCGCCTTCTTGAAGTCTCGTGCCGTGCGGGCCTCTTGCATCGCCTGGTAGAGCGTCTGGAGCTGGGTCCCTTTGCTCTGAATCCCCGTCGTGGCCTCTTCGAGCTTCACCTGGTAGACCACTTCAATCATTTCGTCATAGGCCTTCTGCTGCTCCGCGTTCAGGAACAATTGCTTGGCGATGTACGCTAGCTTCTTCTCGCCTGTGAGCATTTGCGAAAGGGCCCTGCGATCCGGCCGTCGCTGGGCCGCGCTGGGGGCCGGCGCCAAGCCGCCGAGGATCAGAAAAGCGGTGCAAGCAACGAGAGTGCGTCCCATTCAGGTCTCCTCATGGATGTCTGGCCGCCCGCAGCCGCCCCGCCGTTCGTTCGGAAGCGGCCAGCCGGAGATTCACAAGGTACTTTACTCACCGGCCGGTTGTTTCGCAACGCGCGCACCGGTCGTCAGCCGGTTGGGTAGCGGGTCCGTTTGCGTCAGAGCCGCCCTGTCCCCGGGGCGAACGCCGAGAGGACCCGGCGGCGCTGTCGAACTGACCCATGAACGCCCGTTGGACGAGCGCGTCACTGTCGTGGCTGTCGGCTTCTGCTATGCTCTCGTCTGCTCGACCGGGTTGGCTCGCACCTCACCGCCGGCGGCATCCCGTGCGAACCGAGCGTGTGCCCGCGCGGCGTGCCATGGACGGACCGAACATTGTGGCGACGGCTTTTCTATCGACCTGAACCGCTGCTGGTGCTGACCTTCGCCGGTCTGATCGTCGCGGGAACGCTGGTCCTGCGCCTGCCGGTCTGTCACGGCGACGCGACCGTCGGATGGCTCGACGCACTCTTCACGGCCACGTCGGCCGTCTGCGTCACCGGGTTGATCACGATCGACACCGAAAGCGGCTTCTCGCGCACCGGGCAGGCGGTCATTCTCGTTCTCATTCAGCTCGGCGGCCTGGGTCTGATGACCTTCGGCGCGTTCGCGGTGCAGCTCCTCCAACGGCACGTTTCGTTCGGCTCGCAGGCGGCGCTGCAGGATACTTTCTTTCAGAGCGGTGCCCGCGGCGACCTGAAGAGCGCGCTGCGCAAAATCCTGGTGCTGACGTTTCTGATCGAGACGGCCGGGGCGCTGCTGCTCCGCGCCGGGCTGGCCGGCAGCGGACCGTCCGGCGCCGGCTGGTTTGAAGCCGTGTTCCTGTCGGTGTCCGCGTTCTGCAACGCGGGGTTTTCGGTGTACGACGACAGCGTGATGAGGCTGCGCGATTCGCAACTGATCATGTGGACGTTGATGGTGCTGATCGTGGCGGGCGGCCTCGGGTATATGGTCCTGCTCGAAGTGTGGGAGCGCGTGCGGCGCGGGGGGCGACGGCGGCTCGACGGGGCGGTCCGCTGGAGCCTGAACACGCGGGTCGTTCTGTTCATGTCGGTGCTGCTGGTAGGCGGGGGCGCAATGGCATTTTTGTTCAGCGGTCTTGCGCACCCCGACACGTCGCTGCCCGACCTCGCGCTGCACGCGCTGTTTCAGTCGGTCACGGCGCGCACGGCCGGTTTCAATTCGGTGGACATGAGCCTCGTGGCCGTGCCGACCCTCATGATCATGATCTTCCTGATGTTCATCGGCGGCTCGCCGGGCTCGTGCGCCGGCGGCGTCAAGACCACATCGGTGGCGATCTGGGCGGCGCGCGTCACCGCTCGGTTGACGGGCCGCGAGCACGTCAACGTCGGCGGACGGCGCGTCCCGCACGACGTCGTGCGCCGGGCGAGCTTGGTGGTGGCGATGGCCGGCCTTTGGAACGCGGCCGGTATTATGATCCTTGCGAACACGGAAAACGTGGGCAGCCGGCACCAGGCCGCAGACGGAGAGAACCCCGGCCGCGAGCTGCGTTTCGAGCATGTGATCTTTGAGCAGGTTTCCGCCTTCGCGACGGTCGGTTTGTCGGCCGGAATCACGTCGGAGCTGTCGACGCCCGGCAGGTTGTGGATTTTGGTTTCGATGTTCGTCGGCCGGCTGGGGCCGCTGACCGTCGCTTTGGCGGTCATGAAGCGCCCGCGCTCGCCGTTTGCATACCCCCAAGAGCGCGTCATGATCGGGTAGGGAGCGTAGCGATGAAACAGGTGTGTGTGATCGGTCTGGGGCAGTTCGGCACCCATTTGGCGCGGATGCTGGTCAAAATGGGCTGCGAGGTCCTGGCCCTGGATGCCGACGAGGAACGCGTGGATGCCGTCCGCGACGACGTACACCGCGCGATCATCGGCGACGCGCGCAGCTACCAGATGCTCCAGACGATCGTGACGCGAACGCTCGACGAGGCCGCGATCTGCCTCGGCGAGCGGTCGATCGAGCCGAGCATTCTCTGCACGCTGAACTTCAAGCGGATCGGCATCCAGACGATTCGCTCGACCGCCTCGAATGACGATCATGCCCAGATTCTGCGGGCCGTCGGCGCGACCGAGATCATCTTCCCCGAGCGCGACAGCGCCGAGCGCTTGGCACGGCGGGTGGCCAATCCCGATCTGCGCGACATGTTCTCGCTGGCTGAGGACTATCGCATCATGGAGATCGTGGCCCCGCACAAGTTGTTGGGAAAGAGCCTGGCCGAGCTCCAGTTGCGCAAAACGTACGACCTGCTAGTACTCGCGCTGCGCGAGAAGGACGCCGAACATTTCGATTTTCTGCCGCAGGCCGACACGGTGATTCGTGAGAACGTGATCCTGATGGTGCTGGGGCGCGAGCTGGACCTGGCCCGCTTCTCCTCGATCGGCTAATACTACGATGCGAAAACTGTCCTCCGCTGAGCGGCGGCTCTCACCGTCATCCCGAGCCCAGCGAGGGATCTTGTCGCGACGATCGCGGCAGGCGCCGATGCTGATGCGTACTCGCACTCCTCCGCGGAATCGCCTACTCTGCGGCTGAGATTGTCACCCAGAACTGCATCAAAAGACGAATCGTTGCAACTCCTTTACTGGAAGGGAGTTATGATCCTTGCAAGCCGGGGACCAAGACCTATAATGCTAGTATTCGGTATTGGGCGCGGCGCTCAATTCGATAGCACGCCCCTCTTGAGGAGCGGAAAAATGTTCAAAAACTCATCATTTCTCCTGAGTGTGACAGCGGCGTGCAGCTTGCTGTTGCTTGTATCGAATGGCCCTTCTCTTGGCACAACCTCAACCTCATTCATGCCGCCTTGCCCACCTGAAGAATGCGGACCGCCGGTTTCAACGGATACTTGCGACCTTAGGCGCCGTTGCGCCGAGTGCAGCAATAACACCTGTCCATATACGAATAAGACTGCACTAAACGGAGCTACTAGTGTCTGTACCATATGTGGCGGGTTTTGTGCGGTTACGGGAAAGGTAGACTGCTATAAGTGGACGGAATGTACCGCTGCCTGCGGTAATCTGTGTTTCCCGTTACAGGACCAGTGCGATTCGGCGTATGGTAGCGAAGCTACCAAAACAATCTGTGGCTGGGTAGTCGACACAACGCTGTGTTAGTGAAGGAAAAGCGGGGCAGTACGGAATCACACCGCCCTGAATTGCCTTAGCGCGGAGTGAACGATGAACCTGATCCTCATCTTGATTTCCTTGGGATTGGCCCAGCAACAGTCTAGTATTCCGAAGGAACTGCTAGCTGCTCGGCAGAATCGCAACTTTGCAACAAAAGGGCTGGTATCTTGGAGTTATAGCAGCGGAGGAGTTACTGTTCATTGCACTACGAAGTTCGCTGGAGATGACTGGATTCATCGCCGATCATCTCCCGGGAGCACCACGAACGAGCTTCACAAGGACGGCGAGTATTGGATAAACACCTCCGACAATTTCGCAGTTTGCAACATTAGGGATGCTCCGTTCCCGGACGTATTTGATGCCCGGACAATCGGATTCTCCCCTAAGGGCATGTCGGAAACCTTGGCCCATATTGCGAGCAACCCGCTTTCATTTCCCAGAACCATTCGTAAAAAGACCTACACAGTATCCGACGATGGTCCCTACCGATTGATAACGACGCGGATCGTCAGCGCAACGGGCACGAATTACACGGTAAAGCAATGGCTCGACCCCGATAAGGGCCTGAACGTCGTGAGGAGCCAGATGTTCGTCGAGGGGGAACTGAGATCCGAGTCGATTACCCTGCTGCAAGACGACGGGCGGGGGCACTGGTTTCCATCATCTACGAACGTGTATCGAGGAAATGAAAGTGAACCCAGTGTCACGATCACCGTGGACGAAACTGTTTTTGATGACGAGAGCCTTCCCGATAGCCTCGGCCCCGAGGACATAGGTGTCGAGATTGGCACCAATATCCGCAAGGAAGGCCTTCCCAACGGCCCCGACGACCACGCCGGCATGCACGGTCTGTTGTCATGGGATGGCGGAAAGCTGGTTCCGTTCAAGGAAATGGCGGACAGAGTCAATAGCGGGGAACTCAAGGTAGGTCCGAAGGTAACAGCCATCATTTCCGGGCTCCGGACCAAAGACTTGGTGAGGAGAACGTTCAACCAGAAAATCAGAAATGGCTATGAGAACAGTGATACGCATAGACAAATGACAGAAGGAAGATCATCGAAGGGCATTTTTCGTGCATGGG
>JACZRH010000020.1:24222-28253 GCA_022574815.1 Planctomycetota bacterium
ATATACGCGATGTCACGGACACAAATATAGTGAGGGAAGCTATGACTCAAATCATTAGTGTCATTAAAACAAAAGGAATACTCGTTTTCGAAATTTCGAAAGATGTAGCTCCAATAATGCAAAGAGTGGCTGATCGAAATTTAAGACCACAAGCGGCATTGAAGTCTATTTTATCAATGATATCTGATCAGCAAAGCAAGGCCATGTCGATATACCGGACGCTTCGGGTGAGGGGTGAAACGTATTTGAAACGGAAACAACCGGACTTTGAGAAACTCAGCAAGAAGATCGACGCTCTCGTTTCGCTGTCGGAGACGAAGAACAAACAAAAGGTGGTCAACGAGTTGGCGGATGAACGGCTAAGACTGGAAAAACCGATCATTGAGCTGTTCAATAAGCAGTTGAAGCCGCGTCTAACCTCTTTGCTGACTCGCAAGCAAAAAGCTCGGGGGGAAATGAAATGAAATATGCAGTCAATGGTTTGTGTATGGTTATAATCATAGGAAGTCTCGGCTGGATTGGCTATAGACCATCCGCAAAGTGACTGATGGTCGACGGGGGATCCTTGCGAAAGAAGAGCGGCGCGGAGCCGCCGGGATCATTGCGTTCGATCATGCCGGCAACAAGACGGTTGTGATGGTTCAGTTCATGCATCTGTAGTTCTTCGAGCCGCGCCAATCGCACGGCGTGCTGATGCTCATGGTGCGCGACAACGAGGCTCAGCATTTCGAGCTTCTGCCGCAACGCGACACGGTGATTCGTCAGAACAAGATCCTGATGGTGTTAGGGCGCGAACTGGACCCGGCCCGCTTCTCTTCGATCGGCTCCTACTACGACGCGAAAAATGTCCGCCGCCGAGTGGCGGCTCTCACCGTCATCCCGAGCGCCGCGAGGAATCTTGCGACGACTGAAGGCGGTTCGTAGTGGGCGACAAGATTCGTCCTCCGCTTCGCTCCGTCGGAATGACAGCTCCAAATGGCCGGGGCGGTGACGGTCAACGGCCTGCCGACCAAGCCCAGCTATGAGCCCAATGCCGGCGACCTCATCGAGGTGAATGTCCCGCCTCCCCCGCCTCAAGACATCATCGCCGAAGACATCCCCTTGGACATCATCTTCGAGGACGACCACATGCTGGTGCTCAACAAACAGGCCGGCATCATCTGTCACCCCGCCAAATCGACTCAAACCGGGACGCTGGCCAACGGGTTGGTTTTCCGGTCGGCTTCTCTGGGTTCGGGCGACGATCCCTATCGCCCGGGTATCGTTCATCGGCTGGACAAGAACACGACCGGCGTGATGCTGGTGGCCAAGAACGACGAGACGCATTGGCGGCTCTCGCGCCAGTTCGAGAGGCGAACGGTCCGCAAGACCTACTGGGCGGTCATCGAAGGCGCACCGCAACTGGACGGCGATCGGATTGACCAGCCGCTGGGTGCCCATCCGCGAATCAAGGACCGATTCATGGCGTTGGGCACGCCTCCTCGGGCTATGCTATTCAAGGAGGCGGTCACGGACTACCGCATCGTTGAGCGGTACCGAGGATTTTGCGTGGCCCATCTGTTCCCTAAGACGGGTCGCACGCATCAGCTACGGGTTCACATGTCGGCCATCGGACATCCCATTCTCGGGGACACCTTCTACGGGGGGCACCTTCGCAGCGAGCACGATTGGACGGGCCAGGGATCGCAGGAACCGCTCATCGACCATCAGTGTCTGCACGCCATGCGAATCGAGTACGTTCATCCGATCGAAGAGCGCCCCATGATGCACGAAGCCCCGCTGCCTCCCAACATTCGACGGATTCACGACTTGCTCAAACGCTTCCGCACCGGCTAGCTTCCCTCCTCATGGCACGAACGAACGACGTTACCGTAGTCGGCGGCGGAATCATCGGCTTGACCTGCGCCTACCAATTGGCGTGCGCAGGGATCGGTGTCACCGTTGTTGACCGTCGCACGTGCGGCAGTGGTGCGTCATGGGCGGCCCCGGGCATTCTCAGCGCCCCGAGCCCTCATCGAAGCGACGCCATGGCATCGCTGCAGCTGATCAGCCTGGGCATGTACCCGACGTTCTGTGCCGAGCTGCACGAGCGCTGCGGTATCGATCCGGAATTCACGCCTTGCGGATCGGTCGAGGTATTCTTCGAGGATCAGCAGTATCGCATGGGGCTGTCGCGGGCCGACGCCACCGAGGGGCAGGTCGGCGACGATGGCCAACCCATTCTGACGATGCTGTCGGCGGATCAAATCGGCGACGTGGTTCCCGGGGTCCGGTCGGGAGCGATGGGTGCCCTGCTCTGTCGCCGGACCGCGCAAGTGCGCACCCCGAGGCTGCTCCGGGCCCTTCGAGCCTCATGCGAGTCGCTCGGTGTTCGAATAATTGAGCAGGTCGATCCCGTCGAGCTGATGATTGAATCGGGCCGCATAGCGGGTGTGCAGGCCGGCGTGGAGACGATTCGGTGTCGCCAGGCCGTCCTCAGCGCCGGCGCCTGGTCGTCGCATCTCCGCCACCTCGATCGACCGGTGGTCGAAGTGCGGCCGGTACGTGGGCAAATCGTCTTGCTCCGCTGCGCCGAGCGGCCGTTCGTCCCGGTGGTCGAAGACCGAAGCTGCTACCTCGTCCCTCGACCCGACGGTCTGGTGCTACTCGGGGCTACCGTGGAGCCGGAGGCGGGGTTCAGATCCCGGGTCACCGCGGCGGGAATCAGCAGCCTGATTCAAGCGGGCCTTCGTCTGGTTCCCGCGCTGGCGGAGGCGTCCGTCGTCAACATGTGGGCTGGACTCCGGCCGGACACACCGGATCACCGCCCGTTCATCGGTCTGGTGCCCGCCGTCGAGGGGCTGATCGCCGCGACCGGACACCACCGCAACGGGATCGTGCTGGCGCCGGTGACGGCCCGGGCGGTGACCGACCTGATAATCCGCGGGGCCACGGACTTCGACCTGGAGCTCTGTCGTCTGGATCGGGATGTCAGTTGGCCTGCCGATACCAAACACCCACCCATTTCCAACGAGTCCGCTTCGTACGGGCGACCAGGAAGATAACCCGGCCGCTTGACCGGCAACGTGGCCATCCCTAGCTTGGACCGCGAACTGGTTATCGTCGGGGAAACGAGCCCGGACGGGGTCGTCGGGTGCCACTGGTGGCTTGTCCACCAGTGTCTTTGTGGGCGTGTGCCGCGGATGGCGGGTTCAGACGTGCTCTTTATTGAGGATGGAATGGTCAACTGAACGCCGGTCCGCCTTCGGCGGATCGGACCCATGGATTGCGATCCATGGGCTTGTGACGTGTTTCATTGCATGTTGAAGAATCGACGGAGACAAGTTACCCCGACAACGAACGGAGACGCGGATTCATGGCTGTCAAAGTTGGAATCAACGGTTTTGGTCGGATCGGTCGGCTGGTGTGCCGAGCGATGTTGGCTCGGCCCGAGGAGTTCGAGGTGGCGGCGATCAACGACCTGAGCGATGCCAAAACGCTCGCCCACCTGCTCAAGTATGACTCGGTCCATGGACGGTTTCCGGGGTCGGTTGAAGTGGCGGACGACACGACGCTGGAGGTGGACGGTCGGAAGATCAAGGTGTTGGCTGAGCGCAATCCGGCCCAGTTGCCCTGGGCGGCGATGGAGGTCACCGTGGCCTTGGAATCCACGGGCGTCTTCACTCGACTTGAGTCGGCCAAGGGCGGCTACGGAGATCACCTCAGAGCGGGAGCCCGGAAGGTTGTCCTCAGCGCCCCAGCCAAGGATGAGCCGGATTTGACCGTAGTCTTCGGCGTCAATGACCACCTGCTCACCGCGGAACATCGCACGGTATCCAACGCCAGTTGCACGACGAACTGCCTCGCTCCGGTGGTCAAGATACTGAACGATCAATTCGGCCTGGAGCACGGGCTGATGACCACGATTCATGCGTACACCAACGATCAGCGGATCGCCGACCAGGTTCACAGCGATCTCCGGCGGGCACGTGCGGCGGCCCTGAACATCATTCCCACCACCACCGGAGCGGCCCGGGCCGTCGGCAAGGTGA
>JACZRH010000269.1 GCA_022574815.1 Planctomycetota bacterium
CCGGCGAATCAACGCCATAGACCCAACCTCACGCTACAATCCACGCCCCGGCAAGTTCCGGGCCGGACAGTATTGGCTATCAGCCGGTGACGCCACGCGCACGCGTTTCCTCGGTATGAGCCGTCACCACGCCGACGACTCAAATTCGGATTATAGAGGGTCGCGGATCGCGTGCGAGCCCGGCCGGCGCGATCAGCCAAGTCGCGTCGTCTCCGACAACCCGTGTGCCGCCGCGGTTGGGCCCCTCCTCACGCCTGCGGCCCCCGGTCTGACGTAGACGTCGGAAACTCAATCTCGACGCGCGTCGAGAAACGACTGAAGAATGTGCTGAGCCGCGAAGGCGTCGCGAAACGCCTTCCGCTTCGATCGCCGAACACCCGCCGATTCCATGAGTTCGTCGGCCTGGAAGCTTGAAAGCCGTTCGTCCCAAAGCTCTACCGGTAGACCGGCGTCCTCCGGCGGCTTGGCGGTCGAGCCCGGAGCGATCGTTTCCGCCGTCCGGTCGGCGGACGATCCCCGGCCGCCGCGAGGACCGCTCACCGGGGCCAGGCGTCGCAGCTCCTCGGCGAAGCGGCGGGTGCGGGTGGTTTGTTCGCTGTCCGAGCCGTCCATGTTCAACGGCAACCCGACAACCAAGCCGGCGGCCTCGTTCGCGCGGGCCCAATCGAGCACAAGTTCGGCGTCCCGGGCGAGGCTCCCGGTGCCGCTGAGCGTGGTCGCGGGTGAGCCGATGGCCGCGCCGGGGTCGCTGATTGCGATCCCGATTCGGCGTGACCCGTAATCCACGCACACCCAACGTCCTATAATTACAGTCTCCTTGTCATTGGAACTGGCGCGCGCCGGCTTTCTAGCGGCGACGGATTCGCGGCCGGCCTTGGGGCGCCGGGCAAGACGCCTGCCAGACTCAAAGAAATTCGACAAGCGACTTGCAAATCTCAGAACCGCAATTATACTTGCTAAGCTGCGCATTCGCGAGATGCGGGAACGGCTGCTGGTGCAGGAATCTGCCGGCAGGTACGGTAGCCGAACGGATGCTCTCGCGACCAGCGGAGGCCGGTGTCGCGACTCTCATTCCGAGAGCGCGCCGGCTCGCGGTATCCTGCCTGTCGGGGGGAGTGGGTGACATTGCGGGTGTTCTGCTTGACCACGAGGGCTTCCTGAATGCAGATCGATCATGTTCGCGATTTTCGCCGTTACGGCGATGCGGTCGCTATTCCCAACCTCATTCAAATTCAAACCGCTTCGTACGCGCGTTTTCTGCAAACGGACAAGGCGCCGAACCAACGCGCGGCGCAGGGGCTCGAGGCCCTGTTGCGCGAGGTGTTTCCGATCGAGAGTTACGACGGGAACATGTGGCTCGAATACGTCGATTACACGCTCGACACGCCGCGCTACACCACCGATGAGTGCCGCGAGCTGGGCCTGACCTACGGGATGCCCTTTCGCGTGCGCGTCCGCCTGCACCGCAAGGAAATCGAGGAAGTGCAGGAAGAGGCCATCTACCTCGGAGACATCCCGGTCATGATCGGCGGCGGCGAGTTCATCGTGAACGGCTCGGAACGCGTGATCGTCTCCCAGTTGCACCGTTCGCCGGGCGTGGATTTCATCAAGGAATCCGCCGAAGGTGACCGCGCCTTGCACGCATGCCGCATCATTCCGGAGCGCGGCTCGTGGATCGAGCTGAACGTGACTCGCAAGGACGTGCTGGTGGTGCGCATCGATCAGAGCAGCAAAATCGCCGCGACCACGTTTCTGCGGGCCATGGACGAGCGCTACGGCAGCGACGAACAGATCGTGCGCGCCTTTCACAAGGTCAGGACGATCAAGACCCAGTCGCTCAAGCCCGAGAAGTACGCGGCGGCGCCGATCATCGACCCGGAGACCGGCGAGGAGCTCGTGCGGGCCGGCTGCCAGATCGGCGAAGCGCTCAATAAGATTCGCGAATCGTCGATCAAGCAAGTGGACGTCATCGCGAAAGTCACCGACCCGATCGTCCTGAACACTCTCGCCGAAGACGGCAGCCGGACGCATGAAGAAGCGCTGCTGAAGATCTACGCGCGCCTGCGTCCCGGCAATCCGGCGCAGTTGGAGCGGGCTCGCAAGCTCTTCCAGGAGAAGTTCTACGACGAGAACCGATATCGGCTCGGCAAAGTGGGCCGCTTCCGGCTGAACCGCAAGTTCGAGCAGGGCATACCCGAATCGGAGATGGTCCTGCGCCCCGAGGACGTGATCAGCTCGCTGCAATACCTGCTGGCGCTGCGCGCCGGTGAAGGCACGGTCGACGACATCGACCATCTCGGCAATCGCCGACTTCGCACGATCGACGAGCTGGCCGGCGACGAGATTCGCAAGGGTTTTTTGAAGCTGCGCCGCACGGTGCAGGAGCGCATGAGCCTCAAGGATCCCGAATCGATCGGCAAGGTGGCCGAGCTGGTCAACACCAAGAGCGTCTCGAGCAGCATCGACTTCTTCTTCGGGCGCAGCGAGTTGTCACAGGTCGTCGACCAGACCAATCCGCTGGCCCAACTCACGCACGAACGGCGCCTGTCGGCCCTCGGCCCGGGCGGGCTGAACCGCAAACGCGCCGGGTTCGAGGTGCGCGACGTGCATATCAGCCACTACGGCCGCATCTGCCCGATCGAGACGCCCGAAGGCGTCAACATCGGCTTGATTGCATCGCTCAGCATCTACAGCACCGTCGATGAGTACGGCTTCCTGATCACGCCGTATCGCAAGGTGGAGCGTGGCAAGGTCAACGGCGGCATTCAGTTCTTGCGGGCCGACGAGGAAATGCGGGCCACGCTGGGTCCGCCGGATGTCGTCGAAGTCCCGGGCGATCCGGACGCGTTGCCGCCCATCGAAACCACGCAGGCCCACTTGGCGCGCCTGCGCAAGGAGATCGGCGGACGAACGAAACCGATGTCGCTGAAGGAAGGCACGCTTTTGGCTCGCCGCCAAGGGGATCTGCACCAAGTAACTGCCGCCGAGATCGACTATGCCGACATCTCGCCGAAACAGACGGTCGGCGTGTCTGCGTCGCTGATTCCGTTTCTGGAGCACGACGACGCCAACCGGGCGTTGATGGGTTCGAACATGCAGCGGCAGGCGGTGCCGCTGCTGAAGACCGACCCGCCGATCATCGCGACCGGCATGGAGCGGTCCGTCGCGGCCAACAGTGGCATGTCGGTGCGGGCCCGCAAGGCCGGTACGGTGACCTATGTCGACGCGACCCGGATCGTGATCGACGAAACGGACGAATATGCGCTGCGCAAGTTTGTGGGGCTCAACGAACGCACCTGCCAGAACCAGAAGCCCATCGTCTCGATCGGCCAGCGTGTGCAGGCCGATCAGATCATCGCGGACGGGGCGGCGACCCAGCAAGGCGAGCTGGCATTGGGGCGTAATATCCTGGTGGCGTTCCTGACGTTCGACGGCTACAACTTCGAGGACGCGATCGTCATCTCGGAGCGGCTGGTGAAAACGGATACCTTCACCAGCATTCATATCGAAGCGCACGACGTCGAGATCCGCGAGACGAAGCTGGGCCGCGAAGAATTCACCGCGGACATTCCTAACGTCTCGGAGCGGGCCCTGGCGAATCTCGACGAGCGCGGGATCGTGCGAACCGGAACACGCGTGGGCCCCAGCGACATTCTGGTCGGCAAGGTCTCGCCTAAGAGCAAGAGCGAGCTGAGCCCGGAGGAAAAGCTGCTCCAGGCGATCTTCGGACGCGCCGGCGAGGACGTCAAAAACGACTCACTCGAACTGCCCGCCGGTCAGGAAGGCATCGTGATCGGTGCCAAACACTTCAGCCGCCGCACGCACCTCAGCGAAGAGCAAAAACGTGACATCGATCGGCAAATGAAGGCCTACCAGGCGGAGTGCGACGAAAAGCGCATCAAGCTCTTCCGGCGTTTGTGCGACGCGATCGAGGAGTGCGTCGGCCAGCCGATCGTCGACCCGAGTTCACGGCAGAAGGTCGGCAAGAGCGAGAACCCGGAAGTGATCGCCGAGCAGATCGAGAACTTCGCGATCAACTGGGTCAAGCCGGCGGCGAAGCGGCCCGAGGCCGAAGAGCTTCGCAAGCAGTACTGGCCCCGGATTCTCGCAATCGGTGAGGAGTGCGAGCGCAAACTCAGCCACATGAAGCGCGGCGACGAGCTGCCGACGGGCGTGCTCGAGATGGTCAAGGTTTACGTGGCGACCAAGCGCACGCTTTCGGTCGGCGACAAGATGGCGGGCCGGCACGGGAACAAGGGCGTGATCGCGCGAATTGTCCCCGAAGAGGACATGCCCTATCTGCCCGACGGCACGCCGATCGACATCTGCCTCAATCCGCTGGGCGTGCCGAGCCGCATGAACGTCGGGCAAATCCTGGAAACGCACCTCGGGTGGGCGGCGGCGGTGCTGGGGTTCCAGGTAGTCACGCCGGTCTTCGACGGGGCCAACGAAGAGCAGATTCGAAAGTGCGTCAAAGAAGCGAACGCGCACGTCCGCCAACGTTCGGCCGACCCCGAGGTCGTTCGAGCCGCCGGGCAGACCGGGGAACTGCTGGTCGAGATGCCCTTGAGCACGAAAGCGACGCTGCACGACGGCCGCACGGGCGAGCCGTTCGACCAGCCGGTGACGGTCGGCTTCATGTACCTGCTGAAGCTGCACCATCTGGTCGACGACAAGATTCACGCGCGCTCGACCGGACCCTACAGCCTGATCACCCAGCAACCGCTGGGCGGCAAGGCCCGCACCGGCGGGCAGCGCTTCGGCGAAATGGAAGTGTGGGGGCTGGAGGCGTACGGATCGGCCTACATCCTCCAGGAACTCCTGACCGTCAAGAGCGACGATGTCGAAGGCCGCACCAAGATCTACGAGAGCATGGTGAAGGGCACCCACACACTTGACGCCGGCACGCCGGTGTCGTTCGACGTTTTGTGCAACGAGATCCGCGGGCTCGGGCTGAACATCCAGCTCGAAAAGCGGAAGCTGATTTGAGGACGGAGACCGGCCATGCCAGACGTAACCTATGGCGGTGCCAGGGGCACAAGCCCGAAAGAACTGAGGCAGTTTTACACCCGGCTCAAACATGACGTGGACGCGGACGCCGAGCACTTTCGGCGGATGATCAAGACCAGCGCCGCGTTCGTCACGGCCCGCGTGGATGGGCAATTGGTCGGCGTTTCGCGCGGCGTCTGCGACGGCGTGCGCGGCTACCTGACCGAGTGCAAACTCGATCCGGCCTACCAGGGCCCGGCCGCCGTCACGCGGACCGACGGGCGCGTCGAGCACGACAGCTTCGGCATCGCGGCCGAAATGGCCCGGCGCGTGCTCGACAAGCTGCACGCCGAAGGAGTCCACCGCATCGACGTCCTGGCCTGGGGCACCGAGGTCGACTTTCTCGAAGAACTGGGCTTCAAGCGCAAGGGCGGACTGGTTGGAATGACGATGACGCCGGTCCAAGCGGTCGCCGTCGCGGCAAACGCCGGTTCGACGAGCCTCTAAACAACCACGGAGCAGCCGGGTCGCACACGACCCATTCAGCGAGGACACCAAGCCGATGGCCGAAAATGTCTACGATCGGATCAATGATTTCACCTCGGTACGCATCTCTCTGGCGTCTCCGAACGACATACGGAGTTGGTCGTTCGGCGAGGTCAAGAAGCCGGAGACGATCAACTACCGCACCTACCGCGCCGAAAAGGACGGGCTGTTTTGCGAGCGTATCTTCGGCCCGGAGCGCGACTGGGAATGCTTCTGCGGGAAATTCAAGGGCACGAAGCACAAAGGCATGATCTGCGACCGTTGCGGCGTGAAAGTGACGCACAGCCGCGTGCGCCGCAAGCGGATGGGGCACATTAATCTTGCCGCCCCGATCGTCCATATCTGGTTCTTCAAGGCGATGCCGAGCCGGCTGGGCACGTTGCTCGACATGAAGACGTCCGATCTCGAGAAGGTCATCTACTTCCAAGATTCGGTCGTCGTCGATCCCGGCGAATCTAAGCTGGAGCGCAAACAGCTCCTGACCGAAGAGGAGCACCGCCGCGCCGTCGAGGAGTACGGCGACACGGGCTTTC
This sequence comes from Planctomycetota bacterium, assembly GCA_022574815.1. Lineage (GTDB taxonomy): Bacteria > Planctomycetota > Phycisphaerae > UBA1845 > Fen-1342 > JACZRH01. The sequence continues at coordinate 6,069 of JACZRH010000269.1, forward strand.
GGGCCATGATGGGGGCCGAGTCGATCCGGGAGCTCCTGTCGCAGCTCGATCTTTCGACGGAGTCCATCGCCCTCTACGAAGCGCTCCGCAAGACCAACAGCAAGCAGAAGATCAAGGACCTCTCGAAGCGGCTGAAGCTGGTCGAATCCATCCGCCAAAGCAGCAACGAGGCGCAGTGGTTGGTGCTCGAGGTGATCCCGGTCATCCCGCCGGACCTGCGCCCGCTGGTGCTGCTCGACAGCGGCAACTTCGCGACGAGCGACCTGAACGATTTGTATCGGCGGATCATCAACCGCAACAACCGGCTCAAGAAGCTGATCGATCTGAACGCGCCGGAAGTGATCATCCGCAATGAGAAACGCATGTTGCAGCAGGCGGTCGACGCGCTGTTCGACAACGGGCGCTGCCGCCGTCCGGTGCTGGGCTCGAGCAACCGCCCGCTCAAGTCGCTGACGGACATGATCAAGGGCAAGCAGGGACGTTTTCGCGAGAACCTGCTGGGCAAGCGGGTCGACTATTCGGCCCGCAGCGTGGTGGTCGTCGG
>JACZRH010000021.1 GCA_022574815.1 Planctomycetota bacterium
GCCACAGGGGGCCGACGCTACCTTGTCGCGGCGCGTCTGCCGCGAATGAAACGGCCCGTGTCGGCCGTCGGGTCTTCGTGGCCGACGACTCTGGTCACTCGGATTTGATCGCAGTATGCTTTTTTGATTCGCCCTTACGAGCGGAATCGCCCTGACGGAGTCGCGAATGTTTGAGCCCCTGCCGGCCAAGCCGAACTTTCCCGAGCTCGAAGAGCGCGTGCTCAAGTTCTGGGATGAGCACGACGTCTTCGCCCGCTCGCTCGAGCTGCGCAAGGACTGCCCGCGCTTCGTCTTCTACGAAGGACCCCCCACCGCCAACGGCACGCCGCACCCCGGCCACTGCCTCACGCGGGCCATGAAGGACCTCTTCCCGCGCTACCAGACCATGTGCGGTAAGCTGGTCGAACGCAAGGCCGGCTGGGACACCCACGGGCTGCCCGTCGAGGTCGAGGTCTGCAAAGAGCTCGGCATCCACACCAAGGACGAGATCGAATCGTATGGCGTCGAGAAGTTCGTGCAAAAGTGTATCGAGAGCGTCTTCCGCTACACGCGCGAGTGGGAGCACATGACCCGCCGGCTCGGCTTCTGGGTCAATCTCGACGAGGCGTACGTCACGTATCATCAGAGCTACGTCGAAAGCGTATGGTGGTCGCTCAAGACGCTCTTCGACCGCGGCCTTTTGTATCAGGGTCACAAGGTCGTCTGGTGGTGGGCCCAAGGCGGCACCGCACTCTCAGCCGGCGAAGTCGGCGAGGGCTACCGCACGGTCGATGATCCGAGCGTATACGTGCGGTTTCCACTGGTGGATGACACCACGGAGACACGGAGACACGGAGATACAACGGCGGATGAGCATGTATCCGAGCCCGAAGCGCTAGCGAGGGATGACGCCCGGGAGGCCGAGGCTCCCGCCCCCCGGGAGGGCGAGGCTCCCGCCGAGCCGCGGGCTTCAGCCCGCGCGGTTCTGCGAGAGGCGCAGAGTTCCGGCAAACCCGTCTCGCTATTGGTCTGGACCACCACCCCCTGGACGCTCGTCAGCAACCATTTCGCCGCCGTTGGACCCGACAAGGACTACTCGCTCGTGTACGACAAGACGACTGACGAGTACTTCTACATCGCAACCGCGCTGGTCAGTACAACCGCGGAGAAAATCAAACACGAATTCGAGAAGGTCGCCACGTGCAAGGGCAGCGATCTGGTCGGTCTGCGCTACGTCCCGCCGTTTGATTGCTATTTCGAGAAGCGTGTGCTGGCCCGTGAACGTGGCTGGGTCGAAGAGCCGCAGCCGGTGGACGCTCCACCAAGCGAGGCGGTCCCGATGAAGGAGAAAACCGCCGGACAAAAGGATGGCGGTGCGGCACACATCGGCTGGCGCGTCCTAGCAGCGGACTTCATCTCGCTCGAAAGTGGCACGGGACTGGTCCATGAAGCACCCGCCTTCGGCGAAGTGGATTTCGACCTGTTGCAGCAGGAGCGCGGCAACTTCGTCGACTCCGACGCGATCCCCGTGCTCTGCGCCGTCGCGCCCAACGGCAATTTCAACGACGAAGCCCCCGAGCAATACCGCGGCCGCTGGGTCAAGGACTGCGACAAGGACATCGTGCGCGAGCTCAAGGAGCGCGGCGTCCTGCTGCACCACGAGCAGATTCGCCACGAGTACCCGTTCTGCCCGCGGGCCGAGAACGACCCGCTGATCCAGTACGCCCGCAAGAGCTGGTTCGTGCGGACCAGCCAGTTCAAGGACGAGTTCCTCAAGAACAACGCCAAGATCAAGTGGCTGCCCGACCACATCCAGGAAGGCCGCTTCGGCGACTTTCTGCGCAACAACGTGGACTGGGCCTTGTCGCGCGAGCGCTACTGGGGCACGCCCCTGCCCATCTGGGTCTGCGAGAAGACGGGCAAGATGGAGGCGATCGGCTCGTACAAAGAACTGCTCGCCAAGCCCGGCGTGCAAGGCACCGACGTGTGGGAAGCGGCGAAAGCGGCGAATCCGGATTTGCCGGACCACCTGCGGGTTCATAAGCCGTATATCGACGCGATGATGTACGACAGTCCGTTCGCCGACGAGCAGGAAGGTGGCTGTGGCACAGGCGTCCCGCCTGTGCCCCACCGGCGAGACGCCGGTGCCACAGAAACCACAAAAACACCGCGGATGCGGCGCGTCACCGAGGTCATCGACTGCTGGTGGGACGCCGGCAGCATGCCCTTCGCGCAGTGGGGGTTCCCGCATGTCGAGGGAAGCGCCGAGATGTTCGCGCAGCGCTTCCCGGCGGATTTCATCAGCGAAGCCATCGATCAGACCCGTGGCTGGTTCTACGGACTGCTCGCCATCAGCACGTTGCTCTATAGTGGGAGCGCAATGACACACGGTCTCGTGGCCGGGCAACCCGCGGCCATCCGTCGCCGAGCGAAGAAAGCTGTCGAAAAAGGCTGGACCAGCGACGAGACGCGCGCGGAGCGTGAGAACATCGCCGATCGTTTGGAGCATGGATTCAACTTACCAGCCAAACCCGATCCCAGCGAAGGTCTATCGGGCGACGAACATCTCGACAACGTCACGATGACTTACCCCATGCCCTACCGCGCCTGCATCGTGCTCGGCCACATCATGGGCGAGGACGGGCTGAAGATGTCCAAGCGGACGCGGAACTACAAGGATCCCGACTACGTCTTCGACCATTTCGGCGCCGACGCGATGCGCTGGTACTTCTACGCCGCCCAGCCGCCGTGGACCACGGCCCGCTTCCAGGAAGCGAACATCCGCGACGCACACCGCGAGTTCCTCGTGCGGCTGTACAACGTGTTCAGCTTCTTCACTATCTATGCGAATATTGACGGCTTCACTGGGGCACCGGTTTCCAACCGGCGTGAGGGCACGGGTTACAAACCTGTGCCACAGCGCAGCGAACTCGACCGCTGGATCACCAGCGAGCTGCACCGCACGATCCGGAGCGTGCGCGAGTCGATGGACAAGTTCGAGAATTTCCCCGCCGCCGGGCGGATGAACGAGTTCGTCGATGCGTTGTCGAACTGGTACGTCCGCCGCTCGCGCGAGCGGTTTTGGAGAAGTGAGAAGGACCAGGACAAGTGGGACGCCTACAACACGCTGCACGAAGTGCTGGTCACGCTCAGCAAACTCATCGCGCCATTCACGCCGTTCTTTGCGGAGACCATGTACCAGAATCTTAGAGGGATCAAGGGAACAAGGGATCGAGGGATCGAGGAGAAACCGCTATCCGTGCACCTTTGTGACTATCCGCTGGCCGATGAGGCGCTGATCGACGAGCAGCTCGCGACGGAAATGGAACTCGTGCGCCAGCTCGTCTCGCTGGGCCGCGCGGCGCGGACGGCGGCCAAGCTCAAGGTGCGCCAGCCGCTCGCACTGGTCGAGATCATACTCACACGCCACGAGCACGAGGAGTGGCTCCAGTCGCATGCCGAGCTGATCGGCGAAGAGCTGAACATCAAGAAGGTCGAATTCGCGACCGAAGCGGACCACTACGTGACCTACAGAGTCGCGCCGAACTTCAAGGCGCTCGGCCCAAAGTTCGGCAAGCTCGCCCCACGCATCGGAAACGCGCTCAAACAGATCGCAGACGCGGCGGCGGCCCGCAAGACGCTGCGATCCACCGGCGAACTGCCGATGACCGTCGATGGAGTCGAAGTGCGTCTGACGAGTGACGAGTTGGACATCCGCCTCGAGGCCCGGCCCGGCTGGTCCGCGGCCCAGGGCCGTGCCGGGGTGGTGGTGGTCAAGACCGAGCTGACGCCGGAGTTGAAGGACGAAGGTCTGATTCGCGAGCTGATTCACCACGTCCAGTCACTGCGAAAGGACGAGGACCTGGCCTACGAGGCCCGCATCACGCTTCACGTGCAGGCAGACGAAGCGCTGGTTGACGTCATCCGCCGCTTCGAGGAAACAGTCCGGGCCGAGTGTCTGGCCGAGGCGATCGAGTTCTCCCCGCCGTCGGCCGGCTCAGTCGTCGTGAAGAAAATCGACGGCCGCGACGTGCAGTTGGCCGTCGTCGCGCGCTAGCCCGCGACTCGATTCGCCGCCAGTACACTGCGGAGGCTACTCGCCGAGTTGCAGGGATGCGATGCCGCTGGGCTTGTCGTCGGCGAATTCGAAAATCTTGTCGAGCCCGGTGACGAGAAATACGCCCCACACGTGCCGGTTGATGCTGCAAAGCTTCAGCCGCCGTTCGTTGCTGATCATCGAAAGCTTGCGCAGCTTCAGCAGCTTGGCGATGTTGGACGAGTTGAGGTGACTGACGCCGGAGAAGTCGAGCAGCACGTCCGTCCGCGTGTTGTCGGTGCAGTGCTCGATGATGGCGGTCAGGTCGTCGGTGAATTGCGGATCGTCGCTGAGTTCCCCGACCAGCAAATTCTCCGACCATTGTTCGAATGCCATGCAAGCCTCTTGCGTTTGTTCGATGCTGAAGACCCGCGACCGGCGCCGCGCCCGAAGAAAAGACGATACGCCGCCCTGGGTGAATCTGTCAACCCGAACCCCAAACGAGCTACTTCAGCTCGACGTTCCAGTACGCGAAATCCAGGAACTGCTTCCAGCTCGCGTACCGCGAGTCGGAGAGCTTGACCGTGAGAATCGGCGATCGCCTGGGGCGCGTCGGTCGCGCGATCAGCTTCATGCCGGCCTGGAACGGCGTGCGGCCGCCCTTGTGGACGTTGCAGCGCAGGCACGCACAGACGATGTTGCTCCACGTATTCCCGCCACCCTGCGAGCGCGGCACGACGTGGTCCAGGCTCAGCTCGCTGGTCGGGTATTTGCGGCCGCAATATTGGCAGTGGTTGCGGTCGCGGGCGTACAGGTTGCGGCGATTCAGCTTCACCACGGCCTTGGGAAGCCGATCGTAATCCAACAGCCGAATGATCTTCGGCACGGCGATCTGAAACCGCACCGTGCGAATCCAGTCGTGCCGCTCGGGCTCGAAGACCGACTTGGCCTCGCTGACCTCGATCCAGTCGTGGAAATCGTACGAGAGGAACTCGCCGTTCTCGACCGCGACGATCTCCGCGAGCCGGCGGTAGACCAGCGTTATCGCGCGGCGCGCATTGATCACGCGGATCGCCATGTACAGGCGATTCAGCAGCAACACGCTGGCGGACAACCCCGGCGACTCGGCGTACATTCGCACCACCTCACGGACGCAACGGCTCGGCGTCGCGCCATTTGCACAACTTTGCCTTCAATCGCATCTTAGCGGTCTTGGGTTCCAGACTCAACTGTGCGATAAGCCCGCCGGACGGTGGATGAGCCTGCCATCATCTATTATTGGTCGCTCACGGACTCTCGACGCGGCGCGAGCGTGGTACACTCGTGCGCCGCCGGTGCCAGAGTGCTCGAGTAACCGATGTCCGAACTCGCCGCGAACAGCAACGAGATGCTCGACAGCGCCCGAGGCGAATTCGGAAAGAGAGTGTTGGCACTACGCGCTCTGGCGGGCCTGCTGCTCTTGCTCGCCGTTTACGCACCAGGCTCCGGATCGCTGGATTCGCCCTGGATCAACGGCGACGAATTCGTGTTCATCGTCAACAATCCGGACGTGACCGGCGCGGGGCTGGAGGCCGACGGAGCCGCCGAACGCCTGAAGCGCATCTTCACGTACCCGCCGCGCGAAGACCTGTATCAGCCGATTCCCATACTCACCTACGCGATGGAAAGGGCGCTTTGGGGCGATTCGCCGCGCCACGTGCGCCGCCACGATGTTTTTCTGCATGGTTTGAATGCGGTTTTGCTGTGGCGTGTGCTCGTGCTGCTGCTAGCCCAACGACAAACGACTGCGGCACGGCGGCGGATCGAGGCCGCCGCTTGGGGGCTGGCATTGATCTGGGGCTTGCACCCGGTGCTCGTGTCGGCATACGCCAGCGACATGGGCCGTACCCATTTGCTGTCCGCCACGTTTGCGCTTGCCGCGCTGTTACTGCACCTACACGCCCTGACGACCGGGCGCTCTGCGTTTTTCGCTGCCGCGCTCCTCGCACTAATCCTGGCGATGCTCTGCAAGGTGATCGTCGGCTGGGTCGCACTGGTCTTTCTTGTCGAAGTGGCCGTCATCGGCGTGCGGCGCGCGCTGCGGTCGCCGCGCGTCTTTTTGGTCGGCTTGATCTGCGTCTTCTTCGCAGTCCTCGCGCTGGCCACCAGCCGCCGCTCGGGCATGATGGAAGACGCGGCCAAAGGCCTCTTCGGCGACCCCATCTCGCGGAGCCTGTTGGCCGTCTGGATTTACGCCCGCAACGTGCTGGCACCGCTATGGCTGCGAGCCTGGTATCTGCCCGATCCGGAGACCCACTGGGGCAATCCGCGCGTCTGGATCGGCGTCGCACTCATCGCCGCAACGATCGTCCACGCGGGCGTTGCGTGGCGGCGCCGCGAGTCGCGCCCGATTACGATCGGTTGGATATGGTGCTGGGCGCTCTTGCTCCCCGTGATCGGTCTCGTCGGCGCGCGCGAGGCCGCCGCCGCCGATCGCTACCTGTACCAGCCCTTGATGGGCCTGATGCTTGTGATCGGTTGTTACGCGGTTCGCCCGCTAATCACCGCGCGCCCCGACGCCGCGGCACGCCGCACCCGGAATCTCGTCATCGCGTGCGCAGCGTTTGGTGCGGTAATGCTGATCGCCGACCGGCCACACGCCCGCGTAGCGCGCGATCCGATCGGGCGCGCGCAGCGCGTCGTCGCGCTCAACCCCGGCGACCCGCGCGCGATGGAAATGCTGGCGATAGCCTATGACTTCGCGCGCAATCACCCACTGCCGGCAGCCGACCAGCCCAATCCGGCCCAAGTCGGAGACGCGGGTCCTTACCGCTATTTCAACGAGAAATGCCGGTCCGAACTCTTGCGGGCGTCGCAAGTCGCGGACCTAAAGCACTACTTTCCTGGCGCCGATGACCGCGCCCCGTTTCATCGCCGAATCGCATACCGCCTGCTGCTGGTCGGCAATCCGGCCGAATCGCTCAAGCAAGCCCAAATCGCCCGGGAGCTCCAGCCGGACGCCTACCTGACCTGGAAACGACTGGCCCACGGCTACCAAGGTCTGGGCCGTTGGGCCGAGGCGCGTCAGGCGTACGAGCGGGCGGAATCCTTGCTACCCGAAGACGCCGCCACCCGCGCCGTCCATTACACCGATTTCGGCACGCTCCTGGTGAGTCGGCTTAACCAACCGAGCGAGGCCCGCGCCAAGTTCGCTGCCGCAACTGAATTCCTGCCCGCGGTCGAGTCGGAGTCAGTACGCATCCACGCCGCCATCGGCCTCGCCCGCTGCGAAATCCGTGCCGGCCAGGGATCCGAAGGCTTTCGTCTGATCGCGGCCGTTCTCCAGAAGCAGCCTGAAAATCTCGACGCGGCCCTGGTGCTGGGCGAGTATCACCTGCGAAGTCACGAGTGGGTCCATGCTCACCGCGTCTACACACGCATGATCGAGATCCGGCCGACCATGTACGCAGCCCTGCGCGGCTTCCACGAAGTTTGCGCCCAGACCGGGCGATGGATGGACGCCGCGTCGGCCTGGGACCGGGCGCTGCGACTACGCCCGGACGATCGGGCCTTCCGCTCATATTGGGTCTGGTCCCTCGCATGCGCGGCTGAGGAATCGGCCCAGAGCCGGATCGAAAAACTGCTGAAAGAAGATCCGAACAACCCCTACGCCTGCTACGGCCGAATGCTCCTGGCGTTGCGCGAGGCCGACCTGGAGGACGCGCTGCGCTGGGCCGAGACGGCGCGCCGCGGCCGGCCGATCCGAGAAGCTCGCGCGACCCTGCGAGCGGCCGCCACGTTGCGATTGATGTGTGGGCGAGCTGAGCTGCGTGCCGAAGCCGCCATCGTCGAGGCCGTCCTGACCGCCGACGCCGGCAATCGAGAGCGGGCACGCCACATACTCGAGCAGTACCTCGGCGCTTCGGGGAAAACAGGGGCTCGCGAGGTCGCGGAGAGGGTCCTGGCGGGGCTCGCGGCCGATGCAAACGGGAATTAGGTCAGAAAATGTGAGAATTTGGCAAGAATCTTGCTCTATGGTGGTTGATCTGGCCGGGCGTGCCGTTATACTAAGCATTGAAGTAGATTGTGGTAATAGACAAAAAATGATGGCGCGACTGTAAGTGCCATCTACATAACGACTTGCTTCCACTCGCTGCGGCACCCTCAGACCGCGCCAATACCCACGGGGTGCCGCACGCCTTTTTTTGTTTTTATTTCAGTCCGATAATGCTGGTGGCGGCGCTACAGTGCTACTTGGCAACCGTCTTGATACCCGGCCGAGGCGAATGATTGCGCCCCGGCTTCTTTCTTGGAGATACAAATCGGGGATTTGATTCCGTTCCCCAAGGAGCTACAAGCCTGCTCGCCCTTCCATCCCGCCAAGAGCCAGCGTCACGGCTCGCGCCCATCCAAAGCTCAATTCTGATTCGAATGAATCGCAAATCCGTGGATCCTGCCGGCGGGTCCGGTAGCCGCGATAACGCCGAGATGCTCGATAGGCGTTTGCCGATGCAACACATTGGCCTGAACGGGATATCCCCAAAAACACGCGCGCTCGGCGCGCGAGACACAGGCTGCGGCGCCGCTACCCAGGCCCCAGCGACAGAATGCGCCATGCGATCGCGATCAGAGCCGCGCCGGCGATCATCAGCAACAGCGCGGGGCGCGTGCGGGACACCGGCTTTTCCGAAGGTTCGCTCGGCTGCGGATCGAGCTGGGGCATTCTCTCCGGCCTCCTGGTTCAAAGTCGCGTTATCGCCCGCCACCGCGGCGCCCGTTTATACACGATCGGTTTCGATTCGCAAAACCGCGATTCGGCCTACGGCTTGGCCCCCCCTGGGATTCCGGCGACCGGCGTTTCCGTAGACCGCTCGCGCGATGCGAGCGCGGCGTCATAAAATCGCCGAATCCAGGCCGGGGAGACCCGGCAAAAGAAAAGGGCGAGTGCGGCCCAGTTTGCGAGGGTCGTGCGGGCGACGCCGTTCGCCGCCCAGCGCCTCGCCGAGGTGCGGACCGACGATCGAAGCAGGGTCAATCGCCCGTGCCGTCGCAGCCGACGCACAAAATCCACGTCTTCCATGATTTCGATCGACCGAAATCCGTGCATCGCGTCGAACACGCGCCGCCGCACGAACAACGCCTGATCGCCGTAAGGCAGCCGAAACCATCGGCTGCGCAGGTTGATTCCAAACGTGATCAGCCGCATCGACACCCGTTTTGAGTCGATTTCGGCCCGAAAGGCCCCACCCACGAGATGCGGGTCGCGTAGCGCGTCGCGAACGGCGTCGAGCGCGCCGTGATTCAAACGCGTGTCCGCGTGCAGAAAAAGCAGAATATCCCCCGACGCCGCCGCGGCTCCGGCATTGAGCTGACTTCCGCGGCCCGGGGCACTTTCGACTAGCCGATCGGCGAGTGGGGCCGCGAGTGCTAGCGTTTCGTCCGTACTGCCGCCGTCGCTGACGATGATCTCGACCCCCGGACCGCGGGGAATCGAGCGAAGTGTGTGTGGCAGCCAAGCCGCCTCATTGCGCGTCGGCACGATGACGGAGATGGCAGCCATATGCGTTTCCGATTGCGAAACCAGATCTCGGTCGGACCATTCTGGCGACCGCGAGTCTAGGAGGATCAACGCTCGATCACCAGTCGCGGACGGCCGTTCAGCGAATCGCCGTGGTCACCAGCAAAGGCGCGAGCACGTTGAGCTTGCGTTGGCCGACCTGCGAGAAGCCCGCCTCTTCGGCGAGCCGGCGGGCCTCGGACCAGCTCACGTGGTGAACGTGCTTCTCGATCTTTTCGACGAAGACATCGAAAATGACCCAGCCGATCACGTTATCGCGGAAACCATCGATCAGGACCATCAGCCCGCCCTTCCGCAGCACCCGCCGAAACTCCGCGACCGCGCGGGCCTGATGCGGGTAATGGTGAAAGGAGTTGCAGCAGGTCAGCACATCGAAGGATTCTTCTTGAAACGGCAGACGTTCCGCATCGCCGACGACCGCGCGCAGCTTGGACGCCAGGCCGAGCCGCTCGGCCTTTTCGGCGGCCTTGCGGATCATGGTCGGCGAGTAATCGAGCCCGACCAGCAGCTCGATGCCGGCGTCGCGGGCGGTCATCGCCAGCAGCGTCCCGGTCCCGCAGCCGACGTCGAGCATCCGCAGCGGGCTCGCTGCGCGCTTCGCCCGCCAGCGGTAGAGTTCTTCCTGGCAGGCCCGAATGCTCGGATAAAACACGAGTTCGTTGAAGATCGACTGGTCGTAGCCGCGCGCCCAGCGCTCGAACTGGAGCCGCGCGTGGTCCTTTTGCAACGCGCGGGCTGCTTCCGTCGATTCCGATTGGTCAGACGCCATCACGGCCCTCGCCGCCTTGGGTCGATCTCCAACGCACGGGTCGATACCCCTGCCTGCAAGAAGAGTATCCGCCCGCGGTGGATTCAACGAACACCGCAGTCGATCGCGAGCCGATTCCGTGCTCGACACGAACTCGACGGCTTTCCAGGCACCAAGCGGTTCCGCGGCCCGCGATCCATCGTACAATAGCCGCCCACGCAGGGTGGCGACACGGCGGTCGACACCCCTTGCACCGCGGCGCGGTCCGGCGAAGGAACGCACTTGAGCGAACTCACCTGGCAAGGCTGGTTCACGCTCGCCGTCATCGGGCTCGTTTTCGTGGCGCTGCTGCGCAACCTCGGCCCTCCGGACATCCTCCTGATGGGCGGGTCGGTCGTGGTCGCGTTGGTGGGGATCATCGAGGTCGACGATCTCGTCAGCGGTTTCGCCAATCCGGGCATGTTGACCATCGCCGCCCTGTTCGTCGTCACCGCCGCCATGCGCGAAACCGGCGCTCTCGACCGCGTCGGAAAACACATGCTCGGCAAAGCCAAAACCGAACGCGGCGCGTTTCTGCGCGTCGCGCCGCAGATCGGCATTCTCTCCGCCTTCCTGAACAACACCGCCATCGTCGCCATGGCCATCCCCATCCTGAACGACTGGTGCCGCAAGCGCGGCGTCTCGCCGTCGCGCCTGCTGCTGCCACTGTCGTACGTCGCCATCCTCGGCGGCATGTGTACGCTGATCGGGACCAGCCGAAACCTGATCGTGAGCGAGTTGATGGTCGAGGCCGCCGGCGCGACCGACGATCCCACTCGCCGGACCGCGCTCGGCGCGCTGAGCATGTTCGAGCTGGCGTGGATCGGCGTGCCCTGCGCGCTGGTCGGATTCGCGTACCTGGCCTTCGTCGGCCGCCGGCTCTTGCCGGAGCGCAAGGACGCCATCGAGCGTTTTGGAGAGTCCACCCGCGACTATCTCGTCGAAATGCTGGTCCAGCCGAACTGCCCGCTCGTGGGTCAGCGGATCGACGAAGCGGGCCTGCGGCGTCTGCCCGGCCTGTTCCTGATCGAGATCGCCCGCGCCGGCCGAATCATCGCGCCGGTCCAGCCGGACGAGACCATCGCGGAAGGTGATCGGCTGACGTTCAGCGGCGTGGTCAGCACGATCGTCGATCTCGAGCGCATCCCCGGCTTCGTGCCCGCCGCCGACGAGACCTACGAGTCCGGCTCGAGCAAGGCCCGCTCGCGGCGATTGTGCGAAGCGGTCATCTCGGCCACGGCCCCGCTCATCGGACAAAACGTGCGCCAAGCCAACTTCCGCGCTCGCTACAACGCCGCCGTGGTCGCGATTCATCGCGGCGGCGAGCGTTTGGTCGGCCGCATCGGGGACATGGTCTTGCGAGCCGGCGACACGCTACTGCTCCAGACCGGGCAGCACTTCGTCCAAGCCAATCGTGACAGCGCGGATTTCTTCCTGGTCAGCAGCGTCGAGGAAGTGCGGCCGGTCCGGCACGACCGCGCCCCGCTCGCGTTCGGACTGCTGGCACTGCTGGTCGTGCTGATGGTCCTCCCGCAGGTTCACGTGGTCATCGCGGCCTTCACGGTCGCCGGACTGATGATCGTCACACGCTGCATCTCCGCCGGGGACGCCCGCCGAAACGTCCAATGGCACGTGCTACTGACCATTGCCGGCGCGTTCGGGTTGGCCAGCGCGCTGGAAACGTCCGGGGCGAGCGAGATCATCGGCGGCGGCATTGTCGAGCTGACCAGCCGAATGGGAAGCCGCGCCGCCCTGGCCGTAATCTACTGCACGACGGTCGCCATCGGTTTGCTGATCACGAGCAACGCGACGGCCGTCCTGATGTTCCCGCTGGCCATCGCGGTCGCCGATCAGCTTGGCGTCAACCCGCGGACCTTCGCTATCGCGGTCGCGTCCGCGGCCGCCGCGTCCTTCGCCTCACCCGTCTCCTACCAGACCAACATGCTGGTCTACGGCGCCGGTGGGTATCGCTTCACGGACTTCATGCGCGTGGGACTGCCGCTGAACCTGCTGCTGGCGATCGTGGCGATCCTGGTGATCCCCTGGGTTTGGCCGTTGACCGGCTTCTGAAGTGGGTCCACTCCAACCGAGCCTCATTTCCCGCCGATCAGGTTGCCGAGCCCGCCGAGAATGCCCCCCTCGCCGGTGCTCTTCTTGCCGACGCCGCGGCCGGCGGCGTGAATGCGGTCGGCCAAGCGTGCGAAGGGCAGCGATTGAAGCCACACGTCGCCGGGGCCGGTCAGCTTGGCAAAAAACAGCCCTTCCCCGCCGAAGAGCGTGTTCTTGAACCCGCCGACGAATTGGATGTCGTATTCGACCTTGGGGTGAAACGCGACGATGCAGCCGGTGTCGACCTTGAGGACCTCGCCGGCCGCAAGCCGCCGGTGGCAGAGCGTCCCGCCGGCGTGAACGAACGCCATTCCGTCGCCGGTGAGCCGCTGCAGGATGAAGCCCTCGCCGCCGAACAGCCCCACCCCGATGCGCTTGGTGAACGCGATGCCAACACTCACGCCGCGCGCCGCGCACAGGAACGAGTTCTTCTGGCAGAGCAGCTCCCCGCCGAGCTGCGCCAGGTCCATCGGAACAATGCGGCCGGGATAGGGTGCGGCGAACGCGACTTGATGCTTGCCGCTGCCGGTGTTGGTAAACGTCGTCATGAACAGCGATTCGCCGGTCATGACGCGCTTGCCGGCGGACATGACCTTGCCCAGAAAGCCCTGCTGCTTGGCGCTGGGGTCGCCGAGCGTCGTCTGCATCTCGATGCCCGGCGTCATGTACATCATCGCGCCGGCCTCGGCGATGACCATCTCGTTCGGGTCGAGCTCCACCTCGACGAATTGCATGTCGTCGCCGGAAATCTCGTAGTCGATCTCGTCGGAACGCCGGCTGGGCGGCGCCGGCGGGGCCTCGGTGTGACGGCTCGGAGTCAAACGCAGGGCTGAGACCTGACGCGCCGGCGTCCACGAGCTCATGCCGGGACCGTACACGAGCGTATTGGCGCCCTCGCAGGACTCGAGCCGCGCGAGCAGCTCGTCTTGGCTCACCGGTCCGACCGATTTCCCGTCCTGCACGAAATGCCACTGACCCTCTGCCATTTTTCTGCCCTTCTTCTGCAAGGCCTCAACGACCGGTCGACAGCACGACGGGGGCGGCACCGACGCCGATCGACGCGCGCCGGCGTGCCCACAATGACTACCGCGAGCACAAATTGTTGTACGTCATGCTGAGCGAAGCGAAGCATCCGGCCCAGCACCCGGCAAGATTCCTCGTTGCGCTCGAAATGACGATGTCAGACATTTCTCGCTCTGAGCGGTAAGTCCAGCCACTTCGGAATTCGACGTCGAACATCGAATCTTTGGTGCGGACAGCCCGGATCGTCGTGCGCCTTCCCGGATCCGCGGCGGACTTCGCACGAAGGATACCGCGTGGCGCCAACGTCCGAAAGCGCGAGCATCCGCTAGCGATGACGGCCTCCCTTTTTGGGGAATATCCCCGCCGGGTCGGTAGTTTGCTGTAATAGAGTCAACCGGCGGATCGTTCGTGCCCGGTTCCCAATCCGACTGCGCCGAGAGCTGAGCAGCGTGCCCGGCACAGCGGCCCCGGCGTTGACGTGGTTAAAGTAGATCTCCCCTCCCATCGGGCGCGCCGCTGCTCTCGGGCTCGGCGCGCTCGGCTTTCACATACAGCGACCGACTCAAGGCGAAGACGGATCGTCCTGCGGCGGTGTCTGCTCAGCGGGCGTTTCGCCGGCCTGCGGAGCGTCTGACACTACCTTCGTGGCCGGTCGGCGAATGATCCGGTTGCCCGTGCCAATCCACGGTTGCCGGATGACCAACCCTTCCGGAATGCTGATCGTATTGTCCTGCCCCCAAATCTCGACTACGGTCAGCTTCACACCGTCTTCGATGATGATCTCGTTTCCGTCGCCGATGATCGAGACCTTCTTGAGGCTGGAGCCCGCCTCGATCGTGCGGGAATTGTTGTTGCCCCAGATCCCGAGCGATCCGAAGATCACACCGGTACCGCTCGAATCGTCGGCGACGACCGAGTTGTGCGCGCAGCCCGACACCGCCGCCGCGATTCCCGCAATCAGACCGATTGAAAGTAGTGGTTTCATTTGACCCACCTCCATGTGCAAACCCAGGATCCAACACGCTTCCGTACGAGCGGACGATCTTCCGCGTTCGACGGGTCAGTGTAACCATTTGGCCCGCCCGCGACCAGCCGAATCTTGGCCGTCCGCGACCGGCTCTGCACGTCCCGACAATTGACCACGCTCGCGCGGCACGATCGACCGGACTCGCACATCTCGGAGTCTCATGCGCTCCGCCCTTTTCGCGCCGCTCGGGCCGAAACTATTTGGCCGACGATCCGGCCACCGGCACCCGCTCGTGACGGTGCAGCCTGCGCAGGATCGCGCGGCGCAGGTGAGTCATCGGCCGAGCCCAGGCGCGGTGCAGCCGAATCCAGATGCTCAGCCGCGCGATCTGCCGCTGCTCGTCGGGCGTGAGCAAGTCCGGTCGCAGGCGGCGTTTGTGCTTCAGGCAGTGATAGCGATCGGCTTGTTGAAACCGCTCCAGCAGCCAGCGCACCGGGGCGTGGCGCCGCCACCCGTGTGGCGGCAGGTGCAGCGAGATCTGAAAATCGATCAGGAACGGCCGGCCGCGGTCATCGACCAGGACGTTCTGGCGCTTGTTCAGATCGACGTACGCGATGTGCAACGCGTGCAGCTCCCGCAAGAGCGTCGCGAGCTGATCGAAAAACGCGTCCGAGACCGCCTCTTTTCGCCCCAGCGCGTGACCGGGCACGAATTCGTGGACGAACCCCGTCGGCCCGCTGGTTCCCACGTAGCGCGGCACCCCCGGCAGACGCTCGGCCAGCTTATAGAGCCGGACCTCTCGGCGGCGGAGAAACGCGCCGATCCACGCCATCGGAAACCCGAACAAATCGGTCGTCCGCCCCACCTTCAACACGACTTGCTCACCCGCGTCTTCGTAAAGCCCGGTCGCGGCGAAGAAATCGTGCTTGAACGTCAGCACCTGCCGGTAGCGCCGGCCGGAGCAATCCACATACGGCGGCATCTTGCCGGTGGGCAGCGCATAGAGCCACGCGTGCCGGGGGCGTTCGCGTCGCGTCGGTCTGGCAGCTCGAGGACTCACGTCGTGATTATAGCGAAGCCCGCAACGAGATCATGCGCGCGGTGCGCGGGGCGGCTGCTTTCCGTCCACGATCCGTAGAAATGCCAGAACCTGGCGCACCTTGGGCGGAAGAAGCAGCGAAATCAAGCCGCGCGCCCCAGCCGACGCAGCCACGCACGGCCGGCGGTGGCGGCGGCGCGGGCCGGGTGAAACCGCCCGCACTCCGAGCAGCGAACCAGCAGAACTCCGGTGCGCGGGTCGCGCCGGCCGGGTCCGCAGGTTGTACCCGCACGCGTCGCACGACGCAGCGCGTCCGTCTTTAATGCGAGCCAGTCGGTGGAAGTGAAGGAGCGCGACTTCCGCACACAGGTCGGACCTCACTACGTTCCAGCGGAGAGCCCATGAGCAAAACGACCGGATGCTGCTGGGGAAACGTCAGCCCCATGATGCGGGCTTACCACGACGAAGAATGGGGCGTTCCGGAGCACGATGACATCACGCTGTTCGAGTTTCTCACTCTGGAGGGCGCGCAGGCCGGGTTGTCCTGGGAGACGATCCTACGCAAACGCGCCAACTACCACCGCGCGTTTCACGGGTTCGACCCGCGCCGCATCGCCCGCTACACCCACCGCGACGTGGTCCGCCTCCTGTCCGACGAGGGTATCGTCCGCAACCGTCTGAAAATCCGATCGACGCTCGTCAACGCGACACACTTCCTGGAGGTCCAGCAGGAATTCGGCTCCTTCGATCGATTCATCTGGCAGTTCGTCGGCGGCGACCCAATCCGCGGGTTGTACGACTCGCTCGATCAAGTGCCGGCGACGACTCTCGACTCGGATGCGATGAGCCGGGAGCTCAAACGCCGCGGGTTCAAGTTCGTCGGTTCGACAATCTGCTACGCCTACATGCAGGCCGTGGGAATGGTCAACGATCACGTGCGCGACTGCCCGCGCTACGACGCTTGCTAAACCGCTGGGGGGCTGACGCCACCGGGACCAGCGCCCCGCAGATGCACGCGGACCGCGTGCCGCAGATCGCCGGCGGCGATTACGCCGTTGCGCGAGCGAAACCCTCGCTAGCGTTTCGGGCTCGGTTGGCGGTGCCCGAGCCATGCCCGTCGCGCAACGCGAGTCGGCTCCAAAGAAGCGAAAACGTTCGACTCGGCCACGACAAACGGTCTCTCCCCGCGCACACCTCGGCCGGTGCGGGACCCGGCCGCTACGTCTCGCCCGAGCGAGGGCCGTTCGCCCCGACTTGCGCCTGCGGGCTGGGGCCGGTAGAATTCCGACAGGTCGGATCAGAGTTGGCTCGAGGTAGTGGCCGTGTTGCGCAGAAGAATCGCCACCCAGTCGTTTGCGATACTCCTGGCCTTCATCATCGGCACGCTCGCCCCGCAGACCGGCTGCACGAAACAGCCGCGCTCCAGCCAGTATGACACGCTGACCGGCATCGTGGAGACCCGCGACGCAGAAACGGGCGAGTTGTCGGTGCAGGAGTTCCCACGACTCGCCGGTCGTTCGCGCACGGTTCTGTGCGTGATCAACAAGGACGCCGAGGTGTATGTGAACGATCGCTTCAGCACGATCGACCGGATACAAATCGGTGACACGATCGAACTGATCGGACATCGCGACGCCGACCCGCAACTGGAGCGTTTCATCGTCAGCTTCGCGTCGATCACGCGCATCCTGCCTCCGCCCCCGCCGCCCGATCTGACTCCGCCGCCCGCCCCGGCCGCAGAAAACACTGGAGAAAAGTGAACATGGCGACACGGCCGATGATCGAGTCCGTTCAGGCCCGTGAAATTCTCGATTCGCGCGGCAATCCCACCGTCGAGGCCGACGTATGCCTGCACGACGGTACCCGCGCGACCGCAGCCGTGCCCAGTGGGGCCTCGACCGGCAAAAACGAGGCCAGCGAGCTACGCGACGGCGACAAGAAACGCTACCTCGGATTGGGCGTGCTCAAGGCCGTCGAGAACGTCAACAACCTGATCGGACCGGCCCTGCGCGGGCTTGACCCGCGCGATCAGGAGAACATCGACCGCCGCATGCTCGAGCTCGACGGCACGCCCAACAAGGCCAAGCTCGGAGCCAACGCGATCCTCGCGGCGTCGCTCGCGGTTGCCAAGGCCGCCGCCGCGGCTTGCGATCTCCCCTTGTATCGCTATTTCGGAGGCGCCGCCGCGCACGTGCTGCCCGTGCCGATGATGAACATCCTGAACGGCGGCAAACACGCGGACAACAACGTCGACTTCCAGGAGTTCATGATTCAGCCCTGGGGGGCCAGCAGCTTTCGCGAGGCGCTGCGAATCGGCGCCGAGTGTTTTCACCACCTCAAGGCGGTCCTCAAGCAGCGCGGCTACAACACCGCCGTCGGCGACGAGGGCGGCTTCGCGCCCGACCTCAAGAGCAACGACGAGGCGCTCGAGCTCATCGCGATCGCCGTCGAGAAGGCCGGCTACAAGCTCGGCACGGACGTGTTCATCGCGCTCGACCCCGCCACGAGCGAAATGTGGGACCCCGAAAGCGGCCGCTACCGCTTTTTTAAGTCCGACCCCGATCGACTCGCGACAAGCGACGAAATGATCGACCTGTGGAAGAGCTGGTGCGCCCAGTACCCCATCCGCAGCCTCGAAGACGGCCTCGCCGAGCACGACTGGGACGGCTGGCAGAAGCTGACCGCCGCGATGGGCGAAAGCGTCCAGCTCGTCGGCGATGATCTGTTCGTGACCAATGTCGCGTATCTCGAACGCGGCATCCGCGAGAAATCGGCCAACGCGATCCTCGTCAAGATCAATCAGATCGGTTCGCTGACCGAGACCTTCGCCACCGTCGACCTCGCGATGCGAAACGGATTCGCCGCCATAATCAGCCACCGCAGCGGCGAGACCGAGGACACGACCATCGCCGATTTCGCCGTTGCGACGAACGCCGGCCAGATCAAGACCGGCAGCGCCTCGCGCAGCGACCGGACCGCCAAATACAACCGGCTCTTGCGGATCGAGCAGGAACTCGGCGACGCGGCGGTCTTCGGTGCATGCTACTGGCGGCGCTGAGCCGGCTTTCCAACCCGCAACGCGTTCGCTAGGCTATGACCGCGAGCAAGAATGCGTCTCGAGCTCGCGCTCTGGGCCGACCGGCTTTTGCGAGAAATGGATGTCTCGCGCAACGTTTTTCAGCGGACTGTTGTTCTGGACCATGACGCTCGTAGGCGCCGCGGGGCTCGCCCCATGCCTGATTCTGCCGCCCTGCATCGAGTACCAGGTCTTGCTCGCCGCGCGGCGCGAGGGGCAGCGCCGAGTGGCCGAGCTGCAGCGCTACGGCGCCGTCCAGCAGAACCAGATCGAGCACCTGCAACACGATCCGGCTTATGTGAAGCGCCTGGCGCGAAATGAGCTGGGCCTCACGGACCCGCGTGTCGAGACAATTCTCGTCGAGCCGCCCGCGCGCCCAAAGGACAACGTCGGCGGCGCGCCGTCAAAGCCGTTCGACGCACGGCTGAGCCGCGAAGGTCCGCCACCCGACGATGAGCTCGCTTCCCGCGTTTCCGCGGCGATCGCGCACACGCTCGAGCAATACCCCGTTTCCCGCATCTTCATCCTGGACGCCACGCGGCCCTACATCATGGGCATGTCAACTGTTTTGTTGTTGGCCGCGATCGTCTTGCTCGGTCACGCGCGACCCCACAAGGCAGAACCGCGCAGCTCCGAGCACGGGGCGCCGTCGTCGCGAGCGGGTCAGCACGCCTGAGCTGGGTTGTCCCTGGGGCTCCGGCCGCCCCGGGCCGGTGCGAGCCGCGCTTGTTCACGTCGCGGCGTTGCGGAAGAAAACCAGCGTCGTTGCGACGAATATGGGGATCAGCACCAGCGCCGCGTAGACCATGTAGCCGAAGAAACTCGGCATGCGCACGCCCGACTGCTCGGCGATGGTCTTGACCATGAAGTTCGGCCCGTTGCCGATGTAGCTGTTGGCCCCCATGAAGACCGCGCCGCAACTGATCGCGGTCAGCAGGCCCCCGTCGATCTGCCGCCCGGTCGTGCCCAGCTCGACCGCGCGGGCCGGATCGATCGGCAGCGTCGTCGCCGTCTCGAAGAAAACAACATAGGTCGGCGCGTTGTCGAGGACGCTACTGAGCACGCCGGTACACCAGAAAAACTGCCAGGGCTTCGTGAACCCGGCCTCGGCCATCTGCGGGCCCATCGCGTTCAGGATCTCGATCGGCACCTGCATGGTGATGAAAATGCCGATGAACAGACAGGCCACCTCGCCGATCGCGACGTAGTTGAACTGGTTCTCCTTGCGCAGCACGGCCGAGGTTGTCAGCAGCGACAGACCCGCCATTGCGAGTTGCACGCCTTCACGAAGATACGGGAACGGATGCCAGTCCGTGCCGGGAAATGGCTTGGCCGGGTCCAACATCGCCACCGCCGCCACCACCCCCAGCAGCCAGAGCACGTTCAGCGTACCGCTGATTCGGATCGGCTCGATGTGCGCCTTGTCCAGCTCGATGTCACGCTGCTCTTCGTGCCGATAGGCCCAGCAGTCCCACAGATAGTAGACCAACAGCGTCAGCACCAGCACGAACGCCCATTGCTTCCACAGCGACAGCGTCCAAAAGAACGCGACGCCCCGCAGGTACCCCAGAAACAGCGGCGGGTCGCCGATCGGCAGCAGCGTCCCGCCGATGTTCGCGACAATGAAGATGAAGAACACCACGGTGTGGACAATGCGCTTCCGCTCGACGTTGGTCTTGAGCAGGAGACGAATGAGCACCATCGCCGCCCCGGTCGTCCCAATGAAGCTCGCCAGAAGCCCGCCGATTCCCAGAATGGTCGTGTTGACGCGCGGCGTGGCCTGGATGTCGCCGCGCACGACGATGCCGCCCGCGATGACGTACAGGCAGAACAGCAGCGTCAGGAACGGGATGTACTCGTTCAAGACCGCGTGGTCGAACACGGCCCAGACCGTCGGCCAGCCCGCTTCGGAATAATGATGACCGCCCGCATCGGTGGGGGCAGCCTGCTCATGTTCCGCCTCAGAGCTGACCTGCGCGGACTCGCCGGCCGGCGCTTTCTCGCCATGAACGGCGATGCCGTAGCCGCGAAACTGGTAGTAGCCCAACGTCGCCGCCGCGAGGATGCCCGCGATCAGCAGCTTGTTGTGGTTTTCTTCCCACCAGCGGTGCGTGCGTCGCATCAGCGGCAGGATCGCGATGCACAACAGAATCGCGACGAAGGGCCAGACCCAGATGGCGCTCGGCGAGTGTCCGCCGGCCGCTCCCTGCTCTGCCGCGAGAATCAGAGGGACCTGCAACGAATTTCGCTCCGAAACGTGACGCCGGCGGGCTCCACCACTGATCCAGACCCGACTGTCGGCGGATCAGCACCGAAATGGCGCCGCCGACCCTGCCGTCGGCAGGGTGCGACCTCGCATTTAAGCGGTATCCTGCATGGCCGCGCCAACTTGACCGGTCGGAATGTTATCGGCACAACCGCGAATGCGAAATAGGGCGCGCGACTTGCACACGACCGCGTCTGGCCCGATGCTCTCGCGACGCGGGCACCTGTGCCGCGGCCGACCGCGCCCCGCGCGACCGGCACCCTGTTTTCGGAATCGGCCTCATGGTTTGGAATCTCTTCCTGCTCCTCGGCGGCCTGATCCTACTGGCCGTCGGCGGCGAGTGCCTGGTAAAGGGGGCGGCACGTCTGGCCCGCAGCTTGGGCGTGCCCGCGCTCGTCGTAGGCCTGACGGTCGTCGCTTTCGGAACGTCGAGCCCGGAGATCGCCGTCTCGGTCACCGCCAGCATTAACGATCAGGACGACATCGCCGTCGCCAACGTCGTCGGCAGCAATATCAGCAACATTCTGCTCGTGCTCGGGCTGGCGGCCATGGCGGCCCCGATGAAGGTCTCGCGCAGCGTCATGCGCTTCGACCTGCCGTTCATGGTCATCGTCCTGGCCGTCTTCGCACTGTTCGCGCTGTCTTCCTTCTCGCATGAGCACGGCCTCATCTCCCGCGGCCAGGGAATTTTCTTTCTCGTCGCTTTGCTGGCTTATTTGCTGTTCACCTACCGAGCGTCGCGGCGAGAGTCGGCGGCCGTCGAGCACGAGTACGAGGCCGGTATCCAGGAAGCCGGCTCGCGAGTTTTCAACGTGCTGCTCGTGATCCTGGGAATGGTGGCGCTCATCCAGGGCGCGGACCTGATCGTCAAAGGCGCCGTCGGTCTGGCGTCAGAGTATCTCGACGAACGCGTGATCGGGCTCACCATCATCGCGATCGGCACGAGTCTGCCGGAGATGACCACCTGCATCGTCGCCGCCCGCCGCGGCCAGCCCGACATCGCGATCGGCAACATCGTCGGCAGCAACATCTTCAACATCCTGGCGGTGATCGGAATCGCCAGCACCATCTCCCCCCTCAGCGTCGCCGAGATCATCCTGTTCCGCGACGCCCCGGTGATGCTGCTGGTCGGCGTGCTCAGCTTCCCGATCATGCGCACCGGGCACTGCATCACGCGCAAGGAAGGCGCGCTGCTGGTGGGGCTCTATCTGATCTACGTGACCTGGCTCGTGCTGACCGCCGGGGGGGATTAGCAAACCCTTGCAATAGTGGCGTCGGCCCCGAGCCTGTCCCGAATGAACGTGAGGGATGGCTGACGTAGAACGCCGGAAATCGCGGCCTGCGCGAGCGCCGCCGATTCGCACAATCCTTCGGCGACGGAGCGCTACGACCGAGACAAAGCCCATCCGCAACAGCACTCTTCAGGACGTTCTAGAAGGTTGATACCAGTACCCGCCCCACATGCCCGGCTGCATCGGTCACGAACACGGTAACCGTGTCCTCGAGCGGCCGCCCGGTCGAGTTGTGCAACTCCAGCTCCGCGCCGTGAACGCTGGCCGTAATGCCGGGATGGCTGCACCTCGCCGAAACGAGCGATGCCTTCTTTCGTGAGCCGGTCACGAAAATCGCGCGTTTCTTCTGCCTCCCGGTCAAGAAAACATGAGACGGCGTCGGCGTGAGGTCCTGCACGCCCTTGACCGAGATCGGAACCGTCGTCGCGCGTATCTTTGAGTCATCCGTTACGATCACAAGCGCGCCGGTCGACCAACCGGGGGGTAAGAGTTCCCGCCGCAAGCGCACCAGAATCTCAATCCTGTCTTCACGCTCGGCCGTGATCGCTTCGGCCCAACGGAAATTGACCTTGACATCTGTGACCGTTCGGCCGTTCGCCGATGTAAACGTGACGACCTGGGCTAATTCTCCGTCCTCGCCCAGATGCACCTCACCAAAACTCAGAGAGGCTGGGGCGATGTCGTACGTCCCACGAACATCCAGACGGAGACCGACCGAGATCGTCTCGCCGGACGCCAGCACGACCTTGATCTCGCGTTGCTTGGTGCCGCGCCCAAACTGCGTTTCCAGTGCGAATTCGACGATCAGGACGTCTCCGGGCGCGATGACCGTGCCCGCGTAATCCACAAGCGATGTACAGTCGCAACTGGTCTCGATCGCCTCGATCTCAATCGGCCGATCGCGCAGGTTGGTGAGAACAAACTGATCGTGCAGCGTCTCGCCCCATTCCTGCGGACCGAAGTCGATCACGGGCGGTTCGACCCGCACGCCGATTTGCTCGGCCGCTTCGGCGACGTAATCATTCGATTGAAAGAGGTCTTCCTTCAATGCGCGCGTGCCGAAGAACGCTGCCGCGCCCACCGCCCCCGCGGCACCCACCCAGACGATCGCCTTCGCGCGCCTCACGGCTTGCGTCCTTCGCGCGGCGGGGGATTCGCTGCCTCGGCCGCCTTGCGCTGCCGTCGGGTCGGCAACCTGTCAAGTCGTGGCACAAGCTGGTCCTCGAAAATGTGAATCAGCGGCCGCTCCATTTTTCGTCTTTGCTTGAGAATCTCGGTCAACTTCCCAACGCCGATCGCCTCGTCATCGGCGGTGTCCTTGATATGCTGCTCGGCAGTGTCAAGCGCCTTGAGTTGCTCGCGCTTTCGACCAATATAATTGTTCCCCTGCTCCTGGCAGACACGCAGGATCGTTTGTGCCTTCTGCACCTGCTCGCGACCAAGCTTGTACTTTCGAATAAAACGACTGACGTACTCCTCCCACAAGCCCGGCGTGCGGTCCACCAGCGCGAGACCGAGCCGGTCCGGGCCCTCAAGCTCCACAGCTCCCGTACCCTGCCCGTCTCCGGCGCGCATCTCGGCCTCGGCCTCCATCCGCCAAATGCGGTTGATCCGGCGAAAGGCCGGCCCGTATTCGAGCTCGCCGGCACGTATTCGCCGAAGCAGTTCCTTGTAACTGACGATTCGTTCACCGTCCCAACTCGTGAGGCCCGTCCCCGGGCCGGTGAACAGACCCCGTGGCGGTGGGACGGTCGAGAAAACACTTGTACCCGCGTCGACGGCGATGTCTTCCGGCCGGAATTCATCCGGCAAGTCCTCATCAAAAGTCGCTGCATGTACGGTAATCAACTCGTACGGCTCCTTTCCATCCTTGTAATTCCAGCGGAAGCGAGCCACGCTCTCGGGAAACCAGGAACCGCCGAAGCGCGCGAGCGTGATACGCGTCTCCCTCCGGACTTCCCCGTCCAGAAGATACGCCACGCGCACTGGGTTCCAGTCCTTCTTGGAATCAATCCACCAAACCGTTTCGCGCACGGTCCCGCGGGGCGTGTGGACCTTGGCACGCACGACGCGAAGTTCGCCTTGCTGCTCGGTTCTGTAGAGCACTTGGCCATGCCGCTCGAGTCCGAAATCCCAAAGCGTTGAATGCACATCCTGCTGCACGATCTGGTTGGGCGCCAGTCCAAGAGCTCGCACGTCCGAGGAGAGTTGATGCCCTCTCGTCGCTACGTCCAAGTAGGCCGTCCCACCCCTTCCGTCGCTGTTCCAACGCAGGCCGTCCTTCAGCAGGACGTAGTGAGCCTTGCCCTTGAATCCGCGCACCGGGTGTCCCATCCGATCGCGAAATACGACCCCGTCGTCATCGCCGCGGTTGATTACAATCTGGTCGTCGTTTGCGAGCTTCGACGTGTAGTGACTCGCGCGGTTCTTCTCAAAGCTCCGGCGCGTCCAATCGATGTAAGCCTTGCGGTGCATGCGGGCTTGCTCGACGGCCAACAGCTCCTTCGGCGCGTCCGGGGCCCAACCGTCATCGAGGACGAATGCACACAGCAGGATATGAACAAGGGGCACTGAGATTGCCTCGAACTTCAGTTATTAGAGGCAACCCGTCCATTCGGCAGTCTACCGCAAGAGCCGCTTCGCTGCCCGCGCCGGTCGCGGCGCGCCATGCTGCGGCGATCTACGTCGGCCACCGCGGGCCGACGCTATGCTTGCGCCGGATTGCTACAATGCGCAGTCCGTGAGGGTCGGCACTAAGCCGGGCGCGAAAATAGGCGTAGCGTCCTTTTCTGACTGGCAATCGGCGATGCTGGTACACGGCTCGACCGTTTCAACGCAATCATGGTACCAGGCACAAACAAGTTGCGCGGGTTTTGCACACTTGTCAACGCCCTGCTCAGAATTGAAACCCGCTAGCGCCGGCACGACAGTTTTGGTGCATCGGTAGTGAACATCCGTCTGTGCCTCACAAGCACACTCTACCGGCGTGCATTGATCCTGACCCGAGTATCCGTCTGAGACGTCCCTGCAAACCCAAGTGGGCGGACATTGATCAAAGACAACGCGGGTTCCCACGGTTCGCGTAGGCGCCGCAACCATGCCGACAGCGACGGCCACGCACGCGACGCTCGACAACCCGATCCATCCTCGCATGATCGAACCTCCTTGGTCTTTCATACCAAACCGTCGATCAACTCCCCAGTCCATGCGGCGACCGCGCGGAAGAAACCGCGCGCGAGAACGCCGCGCGAAGCACAACTTCTTCTGCTGGGCGGGGCGGAGAACGGAGAACGAGTACCCAACCCCATTATTGGGAGTCTAACACACTTATTCTCGGAGTCAAGGGAGAATTCCAGAATCTGAGATACTTGAGGGGGCCTCGACTTTCCGGGAGGACGCACGTTGCCCCGCTACTCCGCGGCCATGCCGTTCGCGAACGCGACAATCTCGAACTCGCACTCGCCGCCGTCCAGCGGCAGCGGCACACGGTCGCCGGCCCGTTTGCCCATCAGCTTGAGCCCGACCGGCGACTGGTAGTTGTAGATTCCGTTGTCTACGTCGGTTTCAAACGGGCCGAGGAAAGTCATGTCCTGTTGCGACCCGTCGGACGTGTTCCGCAACGTGACGCGCGAGCCGATGCCGACCTGGTCTTCCGGCACGTCCGCGGCCGTCAGCACCCGCGCGAGCGACAACATCTCGTTGATCCCGGCCAGCCGGGCGCGGAGCAGGTCGCGCTCTTCGATCGCGAATTTAAACTCGGAGTTCTCGCTCAAATCGCCGTGCTCCGCGGCCTCGCCGATTCGCTTGGCGTTCTCGCGCATCTCGATGTTGACCAAGTGGTCGCGCTGGGCCGTCTTCTTGAGCAGGCCCTCGTTCGTGCCCCAAACGACGTTCGGGTCCTCCCAGGGCTCGACCCGCTTTTGCGGCCTGACCCACAACGCCGGATGTACGTCGCGCAGCAAGTCCAACAACCGGGCCGGGGCGTTGTCGCCGAGACCCTCCATGCGCTCAAGCTGGCGGCGGACGGTCACGGCGCGAGCCTCGTCGGTGCGCTGTAGGCACTCCCGCGCGGCGGCGAAGTTCTTGAGCGCCAGCGCGGCCTTCATCCGGGTGCGAAACGCCCGGATCGTCTCGGCACGCGGATTCAGGGTGCGCCCCAGCGCAGAGAGCGTATCCAGAATCCGCGCAAACAACTCGTCCGCCGTCGGCATTTGCACGCCGCTCAGCGCGCCGGGACCCTTCCAAAGCCAATAGATCAGTTCGCAACATTCGTGCGGCGTGGCGACGGCGCGCTCAATTTGCTTCTGCACCTCGGCCACCAAACCGCTCTTCAGAGCGATCTTCACGATGCGGCTGAGCACGAACGCCGGCGCCGCGGGAATCAGATCGACAAGCCGGCGCCCGGCGTCTTCGCCGAACGCTTCGGACATCGCGATCACACCACGATCCCAAAACATGTCCTCGCGGAGCCTCGCGACTAGCGCCGCCGGCTCCTCGGCCTCGCGCAAAAGAGCGGCTGACAACTCACACGGGGCCGCATCGGAGGGCAGCCCCTTCTCGCGCAGTCGATCGATCGCGAGTGCTCCCGCGAGCGCTTCGGCGGGGCGCCTGGCTCGCGTGGCCTCTACTTTTTGCAGCAAACGAGTTTGGAAGCGCTCGAGCAGGTCGGGGTCGGGCGCCTCCTTGCGCTGCGTCTTCTCGCGCAGGTAGGCTTCGACGATGCTCACCCACTCGGCCGGCTCGCTACGGCCGTCGAAGTTCTCCCAGACCTCGTCCTCGAGCGTCCGTCCTTCGGGCACATAGGTCAGCAGCATCGGCGAGCGCCCCTCGATCGCGACGTGCGGCGAGCGCTTCAGCAGATTCCGCGTGCGGGTCCACCATTTCGACCAGTCCTTCGCCGCGATGTGCCTCGGGACAAGGTCGTGCTTCAGCACTTCGGCGTCGAGCGACTCGCCGTGTGTGTGCAGGATGCCGATGACGACCGCGACCGGATCGTCCTGCAACACCTGGGTCAGCCGGTCCGGGTTCAACTGCCGCAAAGCGCGAAAGTCGTCCGCATCGACGGGATCGTACTCGCGCACCAACTCGGCCGCCGGAACTGTGGTCACGCGCCCCTCGCGGCGCAGCGTATACAACCCGTGCGTCGAGTCGCTTTCGATCACCTCAGCGGCGTGGTCGTCCATTCGGCTGATCAGCACGTCGCCCTTCTTCAAAGCAAGACAGGTGTCCAGCAAGCGGAGCGCGTAGCGGGCCGGCCGCCCGCTCTCGAAGCCGGATGCCTCGAGCAACGCCGGGAACCCGGGATCGTCGGCATACGCGCGTTTGTAAAGGTCGAGCGTCAGGGCCCGCAGGCCGTCGTTCTTGGGATCTTCCAGAAGGGCAATCCGCGCAAACTGCAACGCCGCTCGCGGGTCATCGTTGATCTCCACGTATTCCAGCACCATCTGCGCGAGCGTCGCCGCCCGCCCGCCCTCACCGGCACGGTGCAGGCTCTCGAAGGAGGGCGCCAAGTCGGCCAGCTGCGCCGCCCCGTTGTCGAGCAATTCGAGGCAGCGCGCCTCGAAGGCGTTGTAGTCTCCCGCTTCGACCAGCTGAAGCAGTTGCGAATGCGGCATAAGCTCCTCATTCCATCGACCGGCGGCGCCCCATCCCCGAGCCGAACGCCGCACCGGGTCTTAGCTCGGGTCTATTCGTCCTTCTTCTTCATGTCGTCGCGCGCCCGGCGCTTGGCTCGCAGCAAGCGCGATGTGTAATCGGCCTCATCGATCGCCGGCTTCTTGCCTGTGGGACGCGCAACCACCGGCGCGTCCAGTTCCGATGCGCCGTCGAGGGCCTTGTTGAGGTCCTCGGTCACTTTCGCATCCGGCGTGGGCGCCTCGTAGCGGGCCGCCCGGTCCGGAGGCCGGCCTTCCTGTGGCGCGGCGCCGCGCGCTCCAAAGTCCTCACGGACCTTCTCGCGCGTTTCCTTCCGCACCATGTCGGGATGCCGCATCGTTCTGGAAACGGTCGCGACGG